>JAYFOM010000049.1:0-4749 GCA_034932685.1 Erysipelotrichaceae bacterium | reverse complement strand
ACCAGAAGAAAAGTAGAGGAAACTCTACTTTTTATGTCTAAACTCTTTCAGTAACACAGCACCAATCGGGATGGTGATCAAGAAAGTTAGGGTGTTGGCTAATGGAATAGTCATTTGGATTGCTTGCATTCCGATATACTGCGGTAAGATAAGCACGATTGGAATAAAGAACAGACCTTGTTGGGCTATTGAAATAATAGAGGCATATAAACTTTTACCCGTAGCTTGACTTGTCATATTACAGGCGATTGTCCATGACAAGAAAGGTATTGATAATGCATAATAGCGAAGCGCTTGCGAACCAATCAAGATGACTTCAGGATCATTACGTCTAAATATCGCGATAATCGATGGCGCGAATATGTAAGCGATTGATGAAACAATGATAAAGATCAAGGTGACGGTTTTCACAAAAAACCAGAACCCATCTTTTACCCGTTGATATTCTTTTGCGCCATAATTATAACCACAAACTGGTTGATAACCTTGTCCTAAACCAAGAGAGGTTGAAAAGATAAACATATAAATACGAGATACAATTGACATTGAAGCGATCAATGAATCACCATAAACACGAGCTTGGGTGTTAAGTAAAACAGCAGACAGTGATGCTAGTCCTTGACGGAAAAAGGAAGGCATACCTACCCTAATGATCTCACCTAGGATATTAGCACTTAAGCGAATATCTTTAAATCTAATTCTGATTAAACTATCTTTATCATTGATCATGTTAAATAAGATAATAAAACTCACTAACTGGCTTATTATGGTTGCTAAAGCAGCGCCTGAGGTTTCCATATTAAATGCAAAGATAAATATTGGGTCAAGAACGATGTTTAATACAGCCCCAACAGTAATCCCGATCATTGATTTAAAGGCATTACCTTGAGAGCGTAATAAGTTGTTAAGCGTAAAAGCCGCCGCCATATAAGGAGCACCAATAAGGATAAATAGCCCATAACTATGAGCATAAGGGAATATGGTTGGTGTTGCGCCAAGCAACATGATCAAATCATTTAAAAAGAAAAGTCCAAAGAAGGTCAATAAACTACCAGCAAGTAACGAAAAATAGAACGCGGTAGAAGCTACTTGTTGCGCCTCTATATTTTTCTTTGCGCCAAGATAGCGTGAGACAGTACTGCCACCACCTGCACCAAACAAAAAGCCAATTGCCTGAATCATTGACATTAAGGGAAAGATAATACCAACAGCACCTGAGGCTGCCGTTGATAATTGTGATACAAAATAAGTATCGGCCATGTTGTAAATTGATGATATCATCATTGCAACGACGGTTGGTATTGCCATTTTCATGATTAATTTATCAACGGGGGTTTTGATCATCATTTCATGGCGTTGCTCTTGTTGGGTGTTTGTCATATATACCATCTTTCTAAACTTACATGTCATGTATTATAACTTACTTTATTGTCTTAAAATATAACACATGTTACAATCTAGACAATGAAAAACAAAGCAAACAACTATGAATTTATCAGTATTCGACAAAAACGTGAGCAAATAAGACAAATGCTAGGTGTTTTTGATGATATGAGTACCACAAAAACGGTAAAGAAAAATGAAATCATTTATTTAGAAGGAGATCAAGCAAATAACTTTTATTATCTTAAAAAAGGCAAAGTTAAAACCTATGCAATATTAAACAATGACACTGAAAAAGTTCTTTTGATATATGAAGAAGGTGCTGTTTTTGGACTAAGTTCATTCTATGCTCATGAAACAAGATTTACATCCGCGATGGCAATTACAGAATGTGAATTAGTAGTTATCAACCAAAGTATCCTAGATGAGATTACGATCAAACATCACGAGATAATTCACGCGTTAGCGATGTTGTTAGCTCAAGATTTGCAGATAATGACCAGACAAACAATTGCGGCTAGTGGTGACAGGGCGGATATACGGATAGCGCGATATCTACTAAGAGAGATAAGAAGACATAAGATCGCAACAGATCAAGATATCAACATCATAAAAGTTACACAAGATCAGGTTGCTAATCAATTTGGTTATTCACGCGCGACGGCAAATCGTGTTTTAAGAAATTTGGTTTTAAATAAACTAATTAAGGTTGGTTATGGTTGCATTGAAGTAATAGATCAAGAAAGATTATATGAATATTGCCATACCCATTAGAAACGGCAATCAATAAAATTGAAAACTGTTAAAATGATAAAAAAATGTAGATAATAATATTGATAAAGAAAATATTAATCAAATTAGTGACTATTGACAATAAATAATGACGCTGGTAATATTGAATATGGAAAAAACATGTGTTAATTCTAGAAAAGAGAAAGTAAACTATGAAATTAGTTAGTTTGATGGTGTGCTTCGCTATGCTAACATCTTCAACAACTTCGTTAAAACTGGTTGATGATACAACTTATTCAATAATAACGAAGCCAATAGTTATTTCTGAAAAATCCTATATCTTAGCGGATGTAGAAGTTAAGGAAGAAATTGTATACTATCCAGAAGAAAATATTTATTATAGATCTGTTGTTTCAAATGATAAGATAGTGTTGTGGAATGAGAATGGTGAGATGATTGCTGTGGCTTATGTGTCTTTATCAGAAAATAATGATATTGTTACAAACAAATTCAAAGTTTCCCCCTTTCTTATAGAAACTAGAGGACTGGGTGATAATTATGATTATTGGTCCGGTTGGGCGAACACAACTATTGTAAATTTACAAATCAATTTTAGTGGACAATCTATTAGTGCAGCAGCACTTACTTCACTAATAATGGCTGCGTTATCAACTAATGGCATATCATTAACTTACGAAGTAATAGCCGGCTTTGCTGGTATGATAGCAAATTCGATAACAAACGGGAGTACAATAAGTTTTAAAGGACAAGTGATGACTAATATATATTGCAATATATTGACGAAAGAAAGAGTTGTAAAAACTAACAGTGGAGTTGTTTATGGCCCAACGTATGTCAATTGGCTGGACAGTCCGTGGGTCTATGGCGTTTATCCAGAAGCGTGTAGATTTTTGACTGAACTCTATTAGAGAGGCCATTAGTATGTTAGGACTATTTAAAAATACTATTACTCCAATAAGATTTAAGGAATGCTATGACGCTTATTGTGGTGAAAGAAAATCAAACTCTAGATCCAAAAGCTTTTATTGCGATACTCAAGAATATAGAATTAATTTCTTGGTTAATCTATTTGCTTTTTCTTACAAATACGCTGTTGGATTTGGTGTTTTTTTGGATAATTTGATCAATAGGCACTCACATTTCAATTACAATAGTTTTATTTTAGAAGTTATTGTTAGGGTAATAATAACTGTAATTATTTCTCTTTTGATTGAAGCTATATCTATCAGAATGTTTATTCGAACTGCTTATAAATAATAAATATAGGATGTGTTCAACTAATGAATCAATAGGGGTGAAACATAACGTCGTATTGTCAAAAGAAAGCAGATACTTCTAAGAGTACATTTTAAGCCTTATTCAATAGATTTTGAGTAAGGCATTGTTTTGCGCTACTGATTCAGAAATAATACAAAACTCTTCTAAAGTAAGATTATTAATATGTAGAATTGAAATATTTGATTATTTCATGATGATTGTAATGAAGTATTCTGAATGTTACAATCTGCTCATAATATAGATGAGAAAATATGAAGGCTATAAACAAAAAAATCATCTATGAACATTTATAAGTTTGGGTAATGGTGGTTGATGTTATGATAACCATAGTCGATAATAAAGTTTTGTATTTACTGGAGGGGAAAATGGATTATAGTTCATATTTAGAAACAACATACGCTTCTTGGTTAGGTAAATTGATTGGTATCCGTTTAGGGGCACCAGTTGAAAACTGGACCCACAGCATGATCAAGGAAAAATATGGCGAAGTTAAAGATTATTTAGTTGATTATGATATATTTGCGGCCGATGATGATAGTAATGGCCCGCTGTTTTTTGTAAGATCGTTAATAGATCATGATCCATTTAATATAAAAGCAGAGGATATTGGCAATACAATACTAAACTATCTACAAGAGTATCATGGCTTTTTTTGGTGGGGTGGTGTTGGTGTGTCAACGGAACATACGGCTTATGAAAACTTAAAAAACGGAATTAATGCCCCCTTAAGTGGTAGTAAAGATACAAATGGTATTGTTTTAGCCGAACAGATTGGTGGGCAAATCTTTAGTGATTGTTGGGGTTATGTTAGTGGAAATGATCCTTTGTTAGCTAAAGCGTTGGCAATCAAGGCGGCTTCAGTAACGCATGATGAAAACGGAATTCAGGGTGCGATCTTTGTGGCTGTAGCGACATGTCTTGCTTATGAAATGAATGATAGTATCAAGATCATCAAAGCAACACTTAATTATCTTGATCACAATATGGAATATACGCAAGTAGTCAATGATATCATAAGGTTTTATTATGAAAAACCAAGCGATTGGCATGAATGCTTAACGTACATACATCAGAATTATGGTTATGATAAATACCCTGGAATATGCCATATTATTCCCAATACAGCCATTATGATAATGGCGCTTTGTTATGGTGAAAATGATTTCAGTAATACTTTAACAATGTTATGTGAATGCGGTTGGGATACTGATTGTAATTGTGGCAATGTTGGTAGCATCATGGGAGCGATGGTTAAGCTTGAAGGAATTGATTCAAAATGGCTTTTACCTATAAATGATACTTTGATCTGTTCAAGTATGATTGGATATCTTAATA
>JAYFOM010000048.1:0-35469 GCA_034932685.1 Erysipelotrichaceae bacterium | reverse complement strand
GATAAGGATTTACCATTCAAAACATGTTCTTCGCACATCTTAAGTTTTTCTTCTATTGTTATTCTCATTTAAAAATGCTCCCTTCAATTAGAGTGGGTATATTAATTATACCTTTTCTCCAATAAATGGAAGCCATTTCATTGCTTTATGGTGGAGGTGAGGAGAGTCGAACTCCTGTCCAAGAAAAGTCCCACATTCAAACGTCTACAGTTTAGTCTGTTGTGTTTACCGTAAGAGTTAGTAACAGACAACATCAATTACGGGTCTTCTGTTAGGTTTTCGACGTATCTTTACAGAAGATCAAATACGCTTAACCATTGTTTCTGACGCTAGGTTGATGACCAATGGTCAATCATCAGAAGCGCGCTGAAGTCTATTGTTGACTAATTAAGCAGCGAAAGCTAAATTTCTGTTTCCAGTTATTTTTGTTTGATTATTAGGTAATCACTCCACTGCAGTTTGAATCAAACATGATCCTGTCGAAACCATGACACCCCCATATTTGAGAGCAATCATAGTATAATATAAATGCATTAGTGAGTCAACTTGATTGCTTGGGTAGTTGCGCTTATGTTGATATACGTCACGGCTTATACTATAATTCACACATAGGAGGAAATTTAATGGAACAATATCTCTTATATTTTGCGGCAATTGGTCTTGTCTTTTGGGCTCAAGCTAAGGTCAAGGGTTCATATGATCGATATAGCCGAATAGAAACAAGCAGTAGGATGAATGGTGCGCAGGTAGCTCGTCAGATCTTAGACGATAATGGATTAAGTGATGTCGCTGTTAAAGTTAGCAAGAACAGCATGCTGAGCGATCATTATGATCCTAGAAATAGAACTGTATTTCTTTCGCCTAGAGTTTATTCGGAACCATCTATTGCGTCTGTTGCGGTGGCAGCGCATGAAGTTTCGCATGCTATCCAGCATGCTGAAAATTACAGCGCAATCATAGTTCGTAATGCTATACTTCCATTTGCGATCGTTTCGGGAAACTTTGGTTGGATCGTTTGTTTTATTGGTCTTGTCGCTTCTTTCGAATTGTTGGTTTGGATTGGTCTTGGCATGTTAGGCGTCATCGCCTTGTTTCAGTTGGTTACGCTTCCTGTAGAGTTAAATGCTTCTAGTCGCGCCTTAAATCTTTTGTTGGCGGATGGAATTGTTAACAGAGAAGAACAAAGTGCAGCGAAAGCGATGTTATCGGCTGCGGCTTTTACGTATATTGCCGCTTTGCTTGCGACACTTCTACAAATCTTGCGCATAATACTACTTTCAGGTAGTCGTAATAGAAGATAAAAACTCAACAACAAGAAAAGCCGGAACTAATTATGAGTAGGAGTTTCGGCTTTTTTGTATTATCTAAATATTCATCTCTCTTTTGACTTCTTTGAAACAGCGTAGCGCAAAATCCAGATCTTCAGTGCTATGCGCTGCGGATACTTGAGTACGGATACGGGCTTTACCATCTGGAACAACCGGATAACTAAAACCGATCACATAAACACCTTTTTCTAACATGCGATTAGCGAAAGCACTGGCAATCTTTGCGTCATATAACATAATTGGGACGATAGGATGTTCGCCTGGCAAGATATCAAAATTAAGTTTAGCAAGTTCTGTTCTGAAATATTTGGTATTTTCATGTACCTTATCACGCAGTTCAGTTGATGCTGTAAGTATCTTTAAGGCTTCAATTGATGCCGCACAAATAGCGGGAGCTAAAGTATTAGAGAATAGATAAGGTCTTGATCTTTGACGTAGTAATTCAACGATCTCTTTTTTAGCGCTTGTATAACCACCTGATGCGCCACCTAAGGCTTTGCCTAAGGTGCCTGTAATGATATCAATGCGATCAATAACGCCACAGTGTTCAGGAGTTCCGCGACCATTTTTACCCATAAAACCAACCGCATGCGAATCATCAACCATTACAAGGGCGTCAAATTCATCAGCTAGATCACATATTGCTTGTAAATTGGCAATATAGCCATCCATTGAAAAGACCCCATCCGTAACGATCAGTTTAATCCGACAGTCTTTGGCTTCGATCAGTTTTGATCTTAGATCACACATGTCACTATTTTTATAGCGAAAGCGTTTAGCTTTACATAAACGAATACCATCAATGATACTAGCGTGATTTAGCTCATCTGATATAACAGCGTCAGTTTCATTAAGTAAAGTCTCAAATAAGCCGCCGTTGGCGTCAAAACATGATGAGTATAGAATGGTATCTTCCATATACAAGAAATCAGAAATAGCTTTTTCAAGTTTTTTATGGATATCTTGGGTACCACATATAAAGCGAACTGATGATAAACCATAACCCCATGTGTCATAACTATTCTTAGCGGCTTGAATGATCCTTGGATCATTAGCTAAGCCAAGATAGTTATTAGCACACATATTCACAACATTAGAAGATAGATTGGTATCAATGCGTGCTTGTTGAGAACCGGTTATGATGCGCTCACTTTTATAGGTGCCGCTTGTCTTTATTTGATCAATATTATCACTGAATATCTTTAGAGCTGATTTCATATTATCTTGTCCAATCTAGGATAACCTTACCCGATTTTCCACTATTCATCGCCGCAAAGGCTAATTCAAAATCAGTATAATGATAACGATGAGTGATGATAGGAGTAAGATCAAGACCACCTTCGATCATCGCTGACATCTTGTACCAGGTTTCATACATTCGTCTACCGTAAATGCCTTGTATGGTCAACCCCTTAAAGATTACAGTATTTAAATCAATGGGAGTCTTATTATCTTGAATACCAAGTAAGGCAATCTTACCACCGTTGCGCATATGATTTATCATAGTGTTTAAGGCTGAGGCAGATCCACTCATTTCTAAGCCCACATCAAAGCCTTCCACGATGTGTTGTTTTTGATAGATATCTTCAAGCTTTTGTTTGGTAACGTTTATGGTAGCGGTCGCATTTAACTTTTGACATATTTCTAGACGAAAATCATTAACATCTGTTACTACAACACTACGTGCGCCGTTTTTCAAACAAATAGCACAGGCCATCATACCGATCGGACCAGCCCCGGTAATAAGTACATCTTCACCAACTACATCAAACATTAGTGCGGTATGAGTAGCGTTACCAAAAGCATCATAGAAAGCAATAATATCTTCTGGTATCTCAGGATTAATAGGAATGACATTACTAGCAGGAATACAAAGATACTCAGCGAAAGCACCATCACGATTTACACCAACACCCTTGGTATCTTTACACCATTGGGCATTTCCTGAACGACAATTACGGCAATGACCACAAACAATATGACCTTCACCTGATACTAACTCACCAATCTTATAATTAGTGACATTAGCTCCTAACTCAGCAATTTCTCCCACAAACTCATGACCAATCACCAGGGGTGGTTTTATTGTTTGTTGACTCCAGTTATCCCAGTTATAGATATGAACATCAGTTCCACAGATTGCTGTTTTATGTATCTTGATCAAGACTTCATCAGCTTGGGGTATCGGTTTATTAACCTTCATTAGTTTTAAGCCTACTATGCTATCTGTTTTAACTAGGGCATCCATCATTACTGTCATAATTATCTCCTTTGTCTTATCAATGTAATTATAATACTTAAACTAACGTATTAAAACGAAAATGGCAATAATAGCGCCAATACGATAACAAATTGTGTTAATGTGAAATAATGATATAATATTTCTATCAAGGAGGATGAATTTATGCAATGGTTATTTGGTTTATTATTAGTAGTCGTAGTAGTAGCTTTTTGGGTGTTTAGTACTTATAACGGCTTTATCAGTTTAAAAAATAAATGTGAAGAAGCTTTTTCAACCATGGATGTTTATCTTACAAAAAGATATGATATGATCCCTAATTTAGTTGAAACGGTCAAAGGTTATGCGTCACATGAAAGAGAAACATTAGAAAATGTTATCATGGCACGTAATATGGCAGTTAATGCTAAAACGGTTGAAGACAAGATTGCAGCTGAGCAGGGTTTAGCTGGTACTTTAGGACGCTTATTTGCATTAGGAGAAGCTTATCCTGATCTAAAAGCCAATGCTAACTTCTTAGACTTACAATCACAACTACAGTTGATGGAAGCTGAAATTGCTAACTCTCGTAAGTATTACAATGGTGTTGTAAAGATGTTTAACATTAAGACCGAACAATTCCCAAGTAATATTATCGCTAACATGTTTGGTTTTGCTAGAAGACCGTTATTTGAAGTTACTGAAGCTGCGCAACGCGAAAACGTTAAAGTTCAATTTTAATGACTTCGCTTGATCAAAGCAGGCAAAGAAATAGCTTTATGAAGAAATTAAAATACGTTTTTGCGATCGTTATTTGTTTATTATTACTAACTCCTCACCAAGTAAAGGCGGCTGAGGCTTTTGATATTATCAATTATAAGGTAGTAATGGATGTTGATGAGACAGGTCGTTTTCATATTAGTGAAGAAATTACGACATACTTTAATTATCAAAGAAGAGGCATCTATCGTAATATTCCTACAAGTTATGTAATGAACTGGAACATTAATGGTCATCTTCAAGAAATAGCTTATAATTGGCCGGTTGAAAACATCAAAGTATATGGTGATACCTTTGCGGTAGAAAGTTATACTGAAGGGGTAACGATTAGAATTGGTGATTCCGATCGCTATGTTACAGGTGAGAAAGTCTATCGTTTATCTTATGAGATCCAAACTCATGATCTAGGTTTGATTGATGGATCACAAATGTTATATTTCAATCTAATAGGTTCAGAGTGGGACACTACAATCGCTAATATTGATCTTTTAGTTAATATGCCAAAAGATTTTGATGGTAATAGTATTAATGTTACAAGTGGTTATTATGGTAGTGAAGTAAGTGATAAAGTAGCTTGTGAATACTTAGCAGCTAGCAATCAAATTCACTGTACTAATTCAGCTACCTTAAACAATTATGAGAGTGTAACATTATATGTACCACTTGCGGATGATTATTTTACTTTTCCGACATATGAACAATATATTTATGGTAGTTTAGTATTTTCTGGTTTATTAGTATTAGTCTTTGCGCTTTTATACTTCAAATGGGGAAAAGATGAACCTGTAATAACAACGGTTGAATTTGGACCGCCAGAAGGTTTAAACAGTGCTGCTGTTGGTTATATCATCGATGATACTATCAATAATCGTGATATTACTTCACTGATCATTGAGTGGGGTAAAAACGGTTATTTAGAGATTGAAGACCGCAAAAGCGACTTAGTATTAAGAAAATTAAAGGATATTGAAGGCCGTAAGCCTGATTATGAAAAACGCTTATTCAAAGACCTCTTTAAAACTTACGATGAAGTTTCAACTGATGATCTTGAAGAAAGTTTCTACAATAGCATCAATCAATGTAAACAAGGTATAATAAAATACTTTAGCACTAAAGAGCGTCGTATCTATACGATTAAATCAATCGTTTTGCAAGTCATCAACTGTATCTTGGTTGGTGTTCCAATGGGGTTAATTATAGGAGTAGCGCGCTTTAGTGTTACTTATCGTATGGAATCTGTCTTTGCGTCACTTATACCTGCTGTAATCATTGGTGCTATCGTTAGTGGTGGCTTAGTTGCTTTAAGAAATCAATGGTATAACTTAAATGCATTTAGTCGTATTTTGTTAATGATATTAACTGGAGGCTTATTTACTTTAATGGTATTAGCTTATATTGCCTTTAACTTTGATAGTGTTAATCTTATTTATATCGCTGTTGGTGTAGCGGGATCAGTCGCATTACTATTCTTTGCAGTACCGATGTCAAAAAGAACTGAATACGGTAATCGTATGTTTGGCAGGGTACTTGGCTTAAGAGAGTTTATCGTAACAGCAGAAGAAGATCGATTAAAGATGTTAGCTGAAGAAAACCCTTATATCTTCTATGACATTTTGCCTTATGCGTATGCATTAAACTTAACTAAGGTATGGCAAAAGCATTTTGAAAAGCTTGCGATACCACCGGCATCTTTTTATCGCAGTGACGATGTATTAACAAATTATTTATTGATCAACCATTTGTCACGATCACTTAATTCAATTCAATCATCTATGGTATCAATTCCACGCTCAAGTGGTAGCCGTGGTGGTGGTAGCTTTGGTGGCGGTTTCGGTGGCGGTGGTGGCTTCTCCGGCGGCGGCTTTGGTGGCGGCGGCGGTGGCAGCTGGTAATACTATATAAAGAGTAGGTTAACTCCTACTCTTTTTGTATCTTGAAAGTGTAACTATCTTTATTGTTAGAAATGACTTTGATGATTGTTGAAATAGAAGAAATGATAATAAATGATAGAAGTATGCTTATTTCAGTAAGGTAATAGGTTACATTTACATATCCTTCAAAGAAAAGTCTATCAAAATTGAAGAAGAACATTGATGTGGTCGTTTCATAAAATTCGGCTAAGGTCACAGACCAACTAAAGCGATGGGTTAAATAACCAACAAGTATCATCCATATCAAACAAAAGATAAGACCTTTTTTACTAAAATGGGTCGCAAATAGTTTATAACCATTTAAGGTAAAAAGCGCCATAAAAGCACCAGCAAAATACATTGGAAGGGTTTGTTGATCAAGAATAAAGATGAACAAGGAACCTAACAAAGATCCAAGAACAGCCCCAAAAAGCCCTAAAAAGAACGAACTATCTCTTTTATCATAAGCAATGCCGTTATTTTTAACTAATAACATCGCAACATTAAAACAATCATCACATAGAATGAATTTTCCTTCATTTATCAATCTGAAGTAGGTTTCTTCATGATCACAGTTTTGACAACAATCCTGAAAGCCATTCTCACTTAAAAACTTGGTAAATCGATTTAGTAAATTATCAAGTTCTGCTATCGTAGCAGTTTTTGTGGTTATTGCGATCAGCTTTTGTTTTAGGGTTAGTTTTAAGTAATGCTTATTATAAACGCATGACTTGATCAATGGTTCACCAATAAAAAAATCCTCAACTAAAGCTTCATTAATTGAATCATCTTTTTTCTTAATTGACATTATTAAAGTTGGTTTAAGAAATCCCGTTGGTTTATCAATAAACAAGGTGTAGTTGTTACGATAACCGCATAAAAAATTAAATTTGCTATCATATCCCAAAACTAGTTTGTTAGCTAGTTTTGCGATTTGTCGCGTTTTTGTATCAAAGATATGTTTTCGTTTTTCCATTTGTTGGCCTTCACTTTTTAACAAGATTATAGCATTATTATCTTTGCATAATAAAAAAACTTCGCTTTGTTAGCTGAAGTTTAGTAATAATTCTTAATATTCTTCTCAATTTCTCTTTTGGCGTCTTTTTCTTTAAGGGTTTGTCGCTTATCATATAGGGCTTTACCTTTAGCGAGAGCTATTTCTACTTTTGCTCGCCCTTTATCTAAATATAGCTCTAAGGGTACGATTGTAAAACCTTTTAATTTTACTTTTGAATTGAGGTTTTTAATCTGTTGCTTATGTAAAAGTAGTTTACGAGGGCGTCTTTCTTCATGATTAAAACGATTACCTTGTTCATAATGACCGATATACATATCAATAATGTAAGCTTCATTGTTTAAGATTTCAACATAAGCTTCCTTGAGTTGTGCTGAACCTTTACGGATGGCTTTTATCTCAGTTCCCATCAGAACAATTCCCGCTTCAAATCGATCTAAAATGAAGTAATCATGTTTGGCTTTTCGATTTAAAACGACCGTTTTTTTCATGATTTCACTCCTAGTCACATATTATAACATAACTATTTATCTAAATACGCAAGATATTCATCATGTGTCATTTTTGGTACAAATTCATCTTTTATTTTTTTAACTTTTTCAGGTTTACTCAATAGGTCAAAGATGATCATTGTAATAATCTTTGCTTGGGTAAGATATATCTCTTCGGGATCAGCTATTTTTAAATCTTTACCATGAATAATTCCAGAAAAGCCAGTATAGCCATATTGAATGATTGGCTTTAATACTGATATATCACCAACATCACCAGCCGCAATACTTCTTTCATTGGTTTTAATCTTATCAGGGGTCGTAAACTGTAGTAGATTTTCATAAACTACTTCGTTTAAGTTCTTATCTTGAATAAGAGGTAGATAACCAGGGGTATCTTCTACAAGACATTCAGCTTTTAAGGCACTGGCGCAGTGTTTTGCACAGGAAGTGATCTCTTCACTTAATGTAAGTAAGGTATTTGGATTGATTGATCTAACATATGCTTCATATACAATACGCTCAGGGATTGAATTAACCGTGTCGCCACCATGAGTAAGAATGCCGTGTACTCTTACCATGTCCTCTTCCTTAAAGGTTTCTCTTTTCATGGCTAAAGCACTTGCGAAAAGACTAAAGGCATTAAGAGCATTGACTCCTTCATGAGGTAATACTGCCGCATGTGATGCTCTGCCTTTAAAAGTGAAAGTCTTATAGATAAAACCAGCAAGAGTTGAATTAATAGAGAAACGATAATCACTACTACCACTAGCGTGTAAGTGGATAAGAAGATCGACATCGTCAAACACACGATCAGCGAGCATGTTTTCTTTACCTGATAAGTAGCTTATCTTTTTTTCGCTTATCAGTTGTTTACGATAATTAATATCGGTGAACTCTTCAGCTGGGGTAAAGAATAAGGTAATCTTGCCATTAAAATTCGCTGTAATATTCGCTTTCTTTAAAGCGATCAAAGCACTTGTCATGATTGTTAGTTGTGTAGAATGACCACAACTATGGGCAGCTTTTGTAATAGGATCACTTACTGGATGATCTAAAGTTGGTATAGCATCAAGCTCAGCTATTAAACCAATATGGGGATATCCAGAACCAATGCTGACTTGAAAGCCGGTTTGATAGTACTCTTTCTCAACCGTAATGTTGTGTTTTGCTAGATGATCGATCAATATTTTTTTAGTCTTAAACTCTTTAAAACCTAATTCAGGTGTTTCAAAAAGCGCTTGACCAAGTTGATAGATATTATTTTCATCAGTGTCAATTAATTGTTTTAGTAGATCTTTCATGGTATTACCTCTTATTAATTATATATAATTAACGGTTATTTTACTAATCAATAATATTCTTGTCTATCAATCGCATTATTATTATAATGATATTACTGTTGCGCCCGTAGCTCAGTTGGATAGAGCGTACGCCTCCTAAGCGTAAGGTCGCGCGTTCAATTCGCGCCGGGCGCGCCAGGGTATAAGGAGGCAAGTGTGGAGAAAATAATTGAAGTTAAGAATTTACACAAAGCATACGGTAAGATTCAAGCAGTAAAAGGAATCGACTTTTATGTTGAAAAGGGAAAGCTATTTGCGTTTCTTGGACCAAACGGAGCAGGTAAATCAACAACGATCGACATCATTTGTACCTTTTTAAAACAAGATGAAGGAGAAGTTCTAATTGATGGTTATCAACTTGGTAAAGATGATATCCATATAAGAAACATTGTTGGGGCTGTTTTCCAAGATGGTTTACTAGACCCACTTTTAACGGTAGAAGAAAACTTAAGAGCTCGTGGTAGCTTGTATGGTTTAAAGGGTCAAGCTTTAAAAGAGGCGATTAACCAAACAGCTGAAAGAACGATGATCACAGAGTTTTTAAAAAGACCCTATGGTAAGCTATCAGGGGGTCAAAGAAGAAGATGTGATATTGCTAGAGCTTTGATCAATACCCCCAAGATTCTCTTTTTAGATGAGCCAACAACAGGATTAGATCCACAAACGCGTAAAAGTGTTTGGGAAATGATTGCTGATATCCAGAAAACAAATCAGACTACTATCTTTTTAACAACCCATTATATGGAAGAGGCGGTTGACGCTGATTATGTCATCGTTATCGACCATGGTAATATCGTGGCAAAAGGAACACCGATAGAACTTCGCGATAAATATTCAGCTGATAGAATCATAATGGATGCTGATGATGTTAGTACAATTACAAATATCCTTGATAGTAATAATATTGATTATGTTATTGAGGACAAACTAGTTAAAGTTGTCCTTAAAACAACTAAGGATTCTTTACATATCATCGATCTTTGTCGTGAACATTTAAGAGGTTTTGAAGTAATTCGTGGAACAATGGATGATGCCTTCATCACTATTACAGGAAGGGAGCTAAGATAATGTTAAGTTTTACATTAAGAAACTTGAAAGTTTTCTTCAAGGATAAAACGGCGGTATTCTTTTCGCTTCTTGCGGTTTTTATCATTATTGGTCTTTATGCCTTTTTCTTAGGTGATGCTTGGTCTTCTGCCTTCAATAACATTGAAAATGCTCGCTTTATCATGGATAGTTGGATAATGGCAGGTATATTAGCTGTAACATCATTTACTACTACAATGGGTGCTTTTGGCACAATGATTGAGGATAAAACCAGAAAAATAGAAAAAGACTTTATCGTTTCACCGATAAAAACGTATCAACTTGTTGGTGGATATATAATATCAGCTATTATCATTGGTATTGTAATGAGTTTGATCACACTTGTTTTAGCTGAGATTTACATATTAAGTAATGGTGGCAGTTTACTTTCATTAACAACTTTCTTTAAAGTATTAGGATTGATACTACTAGCAACGTTTACCAATAGTGCAATCGTATTATTTATGGTGTCATTCTTTAAAAGTAGTAATGCATTCTCAACTGCTAGTACAGTAGTAGGAACATTGATTGGCTTTTTAACTGGTATTTACATTCCTATTGGCCAATTACCATCCGCTGTTACCTTTGTGATCAAAATATTCCCAGTATCGCATGCGGCAAGTTTATTCCGTCAAGTAATGATGGCTGCGGGAATAAATGAAGGTTTTGGACATGTTCCTGTTGAATATGTTAATTCTTTCAAAGAGTTAATGGGAGTAACGTTTAGCTTTAATGATAAAGTTGTCGAGCCATGGATAAGCATAATGATATTAGTGCTAACTGGTGTTGTATTTTATTTATTAGCTGTAGTCAATTTATCACGTAAACATCGCTAATTTAATTTACTTGTCAAATGTAAACTTTGATGATATTATCTTGTCGTCGTCAAATTATAACGGTTGAAGACAAAAAAAGGAGCAAGTAAGTGGGCTTTGGGCTTTATAGACAACAGCCATCACTCAAAGTATAATAATTGGTATATGAGCATCTTAAAGAGCATTAGAGATGGTATAAAACCCACTCAAGTACTTACATATGGCTTTCTTAGTGTTATCTTAATTGGAGCACTATTGTTAATGTTGCCAATTTCAACAAATAATGGCGGTTTAACATTATTACAAGCAATATTTACAGCTACTTCAGCAACTTGTGTCACCGGTTTGGTTGTTGTTGATACAGGAACATATTTCACTAGTTTTGGACAATTAGTGATTTTAATAATGATTCAATTGGGTGGTTTAGGTTTTATGACTTTCGCAACATTCTTGTTTATTGCATTAGGTAAAAAAATATCATTAAAAGAACGTATGACAATGGCAGAATCACTTGGTGAATCTCGCTTGCAAGGAATTGTTAAGCTAGCAGTTAATATTTTGAAGTTAACTTTTTTGTTAGAACTTTTTGGGGCATTTTTATTATCATTTAGATTTATCCCAATTTATGGTTTAACAAAAGGAATATGGTATTCTATCTTTCACAGTGTTTCAGCGTTTTGTAATGCTGGGTTTGATCTGATTGGTGGTTACGCGTCATTTACAAGTTATAATGGTGATCCTTTGTTTATGTTAACTATTATGTCACTAGTAATTATTGGTGGATTAGGATTTGCGGTCATTGTTGATGTATTTAGAAAAAGATCATTTATGAAGCTACGTGTTCATAGTAAAGTGGTCCTTGTTATGACGCTTGTCTTGATTATAAGCGGAACGGTATTGTTTTATCTATTTGAGTATGATAATCCTAGCACCTTGGCTAACTTGAACTTTCCCCAACAGCTATTAGCTTCAGCTTTTCAGTCTGTTACAACAAGAACGGCTGGCTTTAATACCATTGATCAGTTTAGTTTGACTGACTCAAGCAAACTATTATCAGTTATCTTGATGTTTATTGGTGGAGCGCCATCTGGTACTGCAGGCGGTATTAAGGTAAGTACGATTGCAGTAATGTTTTTTATCACTATATCATTGATTAGAAGACATGGTGATGTTGAAATATTTGAGAAGCGCTTAAGCGTAGGGATAATACGTAAAGCGGTGTCAATATTTATCATAGCACTTACAGTGTTGATCATAGCGGTCATGATGATATCATCGGTAGAAAATGGAACGCTGGTCGGCCAATCGGGTTTTTTGAACATTCTATTTGAAACAGCGTCAGCTATTGGTACCGTTGGACTATCAACAGGTGTTACGTTACAAGCATCGAATTTGACACTTATGATTATGTGTGCATTAATGTTTTTGGGCAGAGTTGGTTTGTTAACCGTTGTTTTCGCTTTAGGCAGTAGAGCTGGCGAATCACGGATTAAATATCCGGAAGAAGACGTAATGGTCGGATAAGGAGCGTTATGAAAAAAAGTATAGCAATCTTTGGGATTGGAAGATTTGGTATTAGTTTAGCGAAGACATTGTGTCATTTGGGGCATCAAGTATTAGCAGTTGATGTGGATGAAGAGCGCATCAAGATAGCTGATGGTTATGTTACTCATACGATTCAAGCAGATAGTACGGATGAAAGAGCACTGTCACAGTTAGGCATTCGTAATTTTGACTATGTGGTAGTAAGTATGGGAGATGATATTAGAGCTTCCATTTTAACAACCGTTTTATGTAAAGAACAAGGCGCTAAATATTTGATAGCGAAAGCAGCCGATGATCTTCATGCTAAACTTCTTTATAAAACAGGAGCTGATAAAGTAATTCAACCAGAAAGTGAAGCTGGCATTAGATTAGCCAAATCATTGGTATCAGAGAATATCATTGATTATCTTGATTTGTCTGATGAATACAGTGTTCATGAAATAAGAATACCAAAGATATGGGTAGGTAAAACTTTAGCCGAACTTGATGTTAGAGCCAAATATGATGTTTCAGTTATTGCGGTTAGACGTCAATCGACTATTATAGTAACACTTGATCCAAACGAACCATTTATGGTAGGTGATATTATAATCATGATTGGATCAAACAAAGGGTTTGAGCAAATTTGTACATTAAAATCATAAAAAACGAAGATCATGCCAATGATCTTTTTTTATACTCGCTTGTGAGTAAGGGCAAAAAGACTTGCCAATTATTGAAATTACAATATAATAATAGTTGTCTAGTTGGGGGCGTAGCTCACCTGGGAGAGCGTTTGACTGGCAGTCAAAAGGTAGTCGGTTCGAGCCCGATCGTCTCCACCAATATACAAGAAAAGATTCCTTGATAATATCAGGAATCTTTTTGTTTATAGCGATTTAATTTGGGTTTTAAGAACTTGGTAACCAAGAGTGGTGATGGCTTTTTCGATAGTCGTAGCGTTTGTCACTGAATCATCAAACGCAAGTTTTACTTTACTAGCGTTAAACAGCACTGTGATACTATCAAGCGTGATGCCATTCAGGTTTTTTAATGCTTTTTCAATCTTAATAGCACATGATGGGCAAGTTAAGGTCTCAAGTTGCATTGTTAATATTTTCATGTTATTTCCTTTCTTTATAATGTAGTAAACGCATACCATTAAAGATTACCGCTAAGATACTTCCTTCATGTACTAACATACCAAGAGTCATGTTCATCCAATTACTAAAGAAAACTCCAGCAAGTAAAAATAGTACAACGCCTATGGCAATAAAGATATTTTGATGCATGTTTTTAACAGTAGCTTTTGCTAAAGCCAGGGCATGAGGCAATCGTGTAAGATCATCGTTCATCAAGATAACATTGGATGTTTCAATAGCGACGTCCGTACCCTTTCCCATGGCTATGCCAATATGAGCAAGTGCTAACGATGGGCTATCATTGATGCCATCACCAACAAAAGCAACAGTTTGTTTTGCGTTTTTAATCAAATTTTCGATATAAGCGGCTTTATCCTCTGGTAACATATTGCCATGAGTAGCATCAAGATTTAAATGTTTACTGATAACATCAACGGTAGCTTGGTTGTCTCCTGATAATATGATAAGTTGTTTAATGCCTAATTTTCGAAGTTTTAAAAGGGTATTTAAAACATCATTTCTTAGTTCATCTTTAACTCCCATTATTACCTTAATCTTATTATCGATTGCAGTAATCACAAGTGAATTTCCTGTTTGTTGTAATGTGTTGATATCTTTAATCATTGTTTCATTTAACTTGATGTTTGATAGATACATTAGTTCCAGATTGCCAACTAATACTTGATGGTTATTAACAGCAGCGCTAACCCCTTTTCCTTTTATGACTTGTGTACTAGTTACGGGATACGTTTTAAAGTCATTTAGATTAGCTAAAACAGCTTTGGCTAAGGGATGATCAGATTGGTTTTCAACACTTGCAAGATAACTAAGTGTTTCATCTGGGTCTTTATCGTAATAGATAGTTGCTGTGACACTGGGCTTGCCCATCGTCAAAGTTCCGGTTTTATCAAAAACAATAGTATCCAATCGGCTGAGATCGTTTATTACTTCACTTCCTTTTAATAGAATTCCATGTTTGGCTCCATTACCAATACCAGCCACATTTGAAACGGGTACACCTATTACTAAGGCACCAGGACAACCAAGCACAAGAATCGTGATAGCTAATTTGATGTCTTTAAAGATAAGCCATACAATAAATCCTAATAGTAAGACGGTTGGTGTGTAATATTTCGCAAAACGATCGATAAAGCGTTCTGTTTTTGATTTAGAATCTTGAGCAAGTTCAACAAGCTCAATTATCTTACCAAAAGTTGTTTCTTCGCCAATAAGTTCAGCCACAATTTGTATAGTTCCATTATCCAATATTGTTCCTGCGAATACTTTTGCGTTTTCTGTCTTATAAACTGGTAATGACTCACCAGTAATACTAGCTTCATTGATACTTCCCTCGCCATTGATGATGCTTCCATCAACAGGTATTTTCGCACCTGTTTTAACAAGTAAGATATCACCAATAGCAACTTCGTTTATTGCTACTTCCATAAAAGCACCATTAGGCATTTGCTTAACAGCTGTTTCTGGTGCCATGGCTACCAATTTTTTAATGGCTGAGCGTGTTTTGTTGAGAGTACGTTTTTCTAGATATGCACCAAACAAGAACAAAAAGGTGACGATAGCTGATTCCTCATAATTCTTTATCATAAAGGCACCAACAACGGCAATAGTTACTAGCACATCAATACTGATAACTCTTATACGAAGTGATTGATAAGCTAATAATGCGATTGGAAGCGTTCCTAGTATTGAGGCAATAATTAGCGTGATAGTAGCCATTAATTCATTATTAAAACCTATTTTGGCTACTAAACCAATTGTGATCAAGATAGCACTGGTAAATGTAATAAGGGTTTTTCTAGCTAAGATAAAATTCTGCATAAAACACCTAATCTTTAAACATAGCTGAAGTATAAGCTTGGTCAAGTTCTGATAACATCACATAAACTATCTCATAGGTTTCACAAACATCATTTGGAATTTGATAATTATTGGTTAATTTTCTTAATTTTGTAAAGTCATCATGCAAGCTTAATGAAATGTTATCAAGGTTTATCTTTGTGGTAATCTCATCAAATATGATCTTAACTTCATAAAACTCAGGGTGGTGTTGACCATGAACACGAGCGACGATAGGGACATATTCTTTAAGCATTTTCAACGATTTTTCAGCAAACATTTTGTACCTCTTTCTATAACTAAGTAAAGAGTATCATTGAAAATAGTTTATTAATTTGATTTAAATCAAATTAATAAAGAATAAATTAGAATCATAAAGAGTAATGCTTGATTAAGTATTATCATTAAATACTAATAAATATCAACTTTACCTGTGATATAATCTATTTGACTTGAACGTATGAGTTTAAGGAGGAAATATGTTAAAGAAATTGTCAGTATTGGCGGTTATAGGTTGGATATTAGCCTTGCTTGTCGGTTACTATGTGATCTTGCCACCAATTAATGTTACGAGTTTTGGTTTTTGGGGATTCTTTGTACCGGCTATCTTAATACCACTGGTTTTAATTAGTCAAACATATAGTTTGAAAGATGGATTTAATAAAGGTAAAGCTTTTTATCCGATGATCATTGTGATCGTGGCAGTTGTTGTTTTCTTTACTGGTATGATATTTGCTAGTCCTGTTTTTAATGCAAAAATATATACCAAGCGGATTACTGTTGTACCATCATCATTTGAAGAAGACATCAGACCAGTAGATTTTGATAACTTACCACTTTTGGATAAAGCATCAACTCAAAAAGTAGGGGATCGCATTGTTGGTCAACTACCAGATCTTGTAAGTCAGTTCAGTGTTTCTAATGAATACTCACTTATTAACTATCGTGGAAACATTGTAAGAGTTACACCACTTGAACATAATGGTTTATTTAAGTATTTTGCCAATAAAGGAGCCACTGCTGGTTACATTGTTGTTGATTCAACCACAGGTGAAGCGTCCTTAACTAGACTTGAAGAGGGTTTGAAATATCTACCATCATCATTCTTCTTTAAGAATCTTCGTCGTCATGTACAAATTAACAATCCATTTGACATCTTAGGAGAGTTTTCTTTTGAACTTGATGAAGATGGTAATCCTTATTGGATAATCCAAACCTTGAAATATACATGGGTTGGAATGAAAAAAGAAGTAAAAGGAATTATCATGGTTAACGCTGTTACAGGTGAGATGGCAAAATATGGCGTTGGTGAAGAAATACCACGCTGGGTTGATAACGTATATGACGCAGCTTTAATCACAATGGAACTTGATTCTTGGGGAATGTACCAAGGTGGTTTCTTAAACAGTTTGTTTAGTCAACGAAATGTCACACAGACAACGGCCGGTTATACCTATATAACAATGGATGATGATGTCTTTATGTACACAGGAATAACCTCTGTCAGTAATGATGAGTCAAATATTGGCTTTGCGATGGTAAACCTAAGAACACATGATGCTCATTTCTACGCTGTCCCAGGCGCTGAAGAGTATAGTGCTATGAGTTCGGCTGCTGGAGCAGTCCAAGAGAAAAACTACACTAGTACTTTTCCATTATTAATAAATCTAAATAATCGTCCGACTTATTTACTATCATTAAAAGATGCGGCGGGATTAGTTAAGATGTATGCATTTGTTGATGTTCAAGACTATCAGAAGGTCACTACTAGTGATTCATCTTTGGGTATTGAAGCAGCAGCCAATGCTTATATGCAAATGATGGGGACAGTCAGCTATGATGAAAGTCAAGTCATTACAAGATCATTTAAGATTGTTGCTATTCAACCAGTTACGATCGATGGCAATACTTACTACTATTTGTTAAGTGACACTAATGAAAAGTTCAATGTATTAGCTAGTGTTAATCTAGCAGTTACACCGTTTTTGAAAGTAAATGATGAGATAAGATGTTCTTACTATGTTTCAAAGACGGGTGTTAATAATATAATTACTATTGAAGTCATAGAAAACATTGTAAACAATGAACAAGGAGATGTTAATGAAAATAATTGAACCAAATGCAACATTATTTTTTGATCATGTTATTGAAGGACCATCAACTACAAAGACAAGCAAACCTTATCATGAAGCTAAATCATTCTATAAAGAAATAGATGAAAGCTTAAGAGATGATGAAGTCATGTATGATGTTTATCGTACAACAAATGAAAGTGTTGGTGCTAAACAAGATATGATGTGGGGATTGACCGTATTATATCCGATTACAGTAAAAGGTGAATGTAATATGACAAGAGGACATTTTCACGCGGATGAAGCACGTAGTGAAGTGTATTATGGCTTTGGTGGTGAAGGATTATTATTATTCATGGACAAAGATGGTAATACATGGGCAGAACGCGTATTTAAAGGTTCAGTACACTTGATTGATGGTCAGTTTGGTCATCGTTTAGTAAATACAAGCGTAAAAGAACCACTTAAAGTTGTGGCTTGTTGGTCAAAACACGCAGGTTATGACTATGAGTATGTTGAAGATAATCCATTTGGATATCGGATATATAATATTGATAATAAGATTCTTATTAAAGAGAACTAGTAAGAAATGTTAATCAAAAAGCAGTTATCCAATAAGTTAGTAACTTAAAGCATAACTGCTTTTTTAATGCACTATAACTTGTTTAATTTTATTATGCAGAAGTTTTAAGAAAAAGAGCGCGCATTAGATATAACAACCTGACTATTAAATATGAGGGGATAACGCTCATTGCGCTACAAACAATCAATGTCGTCCAAAACTCTGTCTTTAACCACATTGTGGCAATTAGAATGGTTACTATTGAACTAAAAATATAACTGATGATAAAGATGATAGAACGATTATCGTTGAGCTTTCTGATAAAGAAAATCAATATCACCCCAGCAAACGTCGAAGATATGGGAAAGGATAATAACCAAATACTTTCAAAAGTGAAAAGAGAAAAAGAGTGATCTTCAAAAATGATTGGCCATACCATCACTGTAAAGACTAATCCAAGAACAGCAAGTATTCCAAAGATTATCGCTAAGCCTGATGAACTCGAAACACGCTCAACAAGACCGCCGATAGGATTTCCTTTTTCATTAAATATATTCCGATTGTTCATAGCGATCTTTCTATACTTTTACCAAAGGTTAGAGTTATATGAAATTTGCTTAACGATAGGATTTCCTTCTTTATCAAGTAAAGGTGTCATACCACCAGCATATCCATTTGAATGAAAGACATAATGAACGCCGGTAGCTTTATCAACCCAAATTTCCATCACACTTAAAAATCCTTGACTATAAACCTTTTCAAATCTATTGTTATCTTTCTTCATATTCTCACCATAATTTCATATACCAATTATAGCATAGGTTTTTTATTGATTGCATAAGCCATGTTACTAGTGTTTCATTGATCATTCATTGAATATATCGAAACCAACTTTAAGAAAATATAAAAGCTTATACTAATACATACGCTAACAAGGAATTCAGATATTCCCTTTAATAGTAATGAAACATAAAACTTTAATAACGTGAAAGAGTTAACATTATTAAGTTGAATTTAATATGGCCTATTAAGAATTTCAATGCGACCTTCAATGTTACGATCAAGATGTTGGTGTGTTCTTAAGTATTCTTCGATTATGTCAAAACAAGATGTTGAGATACATTTACGATCTGTATACTCAAATGCTTCATCATGGGATAATCCAAAAAAGACATCAATATTATTAGCGTGATAGTTTTGAAGTGAAACGGAGTATACTTTATCATCAACAACTTCCGCATTATCAACTTTGAGTTCTAGTAATTGTTTCTTGGTGAAATCATACTTGACGCGCACATTACTAGATACTTGATAAAACTCTGTTTCATTATTTATGAAATCATCTCGGAGTAAATGTGTTATAGCTTTTCTTAGACTTTTACCGCTCCACTTATACATATAGATTTCATCATCATAGGGGAATATTTCCATTAGTGCTTTTAAGTCAACTATTGGTCCTAATGAAGTACCTCGAATACTACCTGAAGCCATAAATGCAATATCAATACCTAAAGATTCTTTAAGGGCATCAGCTAGCAAATTCCCTAATTCGGTTTCTTGCATGCGTCGGGGGTGAGTTAGTTTCTTAACAAATTTAGTAACAATACGACCGTATTTCTTATCGGTTTTGTTTTTGTAGGAGAATATGATATCTTCAATAGCTTCATCACGAGGACAATGTTGATTATCGATTGGCACACACGTCCACTGATATGAAGCAACAGAATTAGTATCGGTATCAACTTTAAGATCAAAGCGACCGATAACATCTGTTCCGGTACCAGCTTGTACGATCAATATATCATTAATTAGTTCAGGTTTATCTAAAAAAGTATGACTATGGCCACCAATGATTAAATCAACACCCCATTTGGGATCAAGCATTGATGCTAATCTTTTATCAGCTTCAAATCCAATATGGGTAAGTAGTACGGTTAGATCAATGTCAGTAGTTCGATAAGAGTTACAAATGCGTCCTACTTCAACAACCGCATCATCAACATCAATTAGCGTTCCAATTACGCCTTCGCTTTTTGTAGAAGCAATTACTTCTTCGGTTACTAAGCCAATAAACAGAATGTTCATACCATCGATGTTATAAATCTTATGTGAATTAAATAAACGAGCGTTATTCATTTTAATAAATAGATTAGCATTAATGATTGGAAACTTAGTGCATTTCTCTAAAAACAATAAGTGTGGTAGACCATAATCAAGTTCATGATTACCTAGGGTAACAACATCTGGTGCCAACATATTCATAATATCAACCGTTGATACACCCTTAAATTCGCTGTCAATTATTGACCCTCTAAACATATCACCTGAAATAGTATAAAGTACATTTTTAACATCAGTTCGTACTTTATTGATGTAGCCGGAAAGCAATGACACACCACCTATTAGTTTTTGATCAACTTCTTCGGCTAAAAAATCACCATGCATGTCATTGGAATGTAGTATGGTAAGCTCTTTAATTGTGCTCATGATCTTCTCCCTTATAATATTATATTTTTGTACATCAGCGATAATGATGTATTTAAGATTAACGATCCATAATCTGAACATTACTTCCATCAAGATTCATAACTTTTATGATTGCGGACATAACGTTGGCGTCAGTTGCTTTTGTGTAATCCATTAACATTAATTTGTTGTTCACGATGTTCATGTAAATACCATATGAAGTGCTTGAGAATATGGCTTTTTCATCACTGCCATCCATCTTACAACTATAAATCGTATAATCGTAACCATAGATACTGTAATTAAAGTTTGGATCGTATTCTGAGAAATAAATTCTACCATTATAAGTGTTAACATTAAGTATTTCTTCATTATGGCTTTGGCGAATCGTTTTAACATTAGAGCCATCTAAATTAGCCACTTTAATGTTATTGGCAAAATCGTTATATACTATTTTATCATTACTAATGGCATATGATCTTACTTCGGCTGTTATTAACACCTTTGGCTCTGTGCCATCTGGCTTGGTTTGGATCAAATTACCTTGATTATCGAAATGATAAAGCAACTTCTTGTAAACTACCGGTGAGTAACCATAATCAAACAATATTTCTTTGTTTGAACCATCAAGCTTTGAACGTGCCACTGACATTGAACTTGGATAATCAATATTACTTGTCATATAGTATAGATAATCACCATAAAGAAACATACCATAACTATACCGATCGTTTATTTCTTCAAGTTTTGAACCATCAGTCTTAATTCTAAATATGTGGTATGTACCATCAATTTGATCACCTTGATTTCCCGAGAAATATAACCAATCATCAATAACTACAAGTGACCAACCAAAACCATTAAAGATCGATTTTAAATCAGAGCCATTTTTCTTAGTTGAGTAAATATGTGATTTATTGTTGGTATCGAAACTTGAATAAAAAATATGAGTATCAGTCGCAAAATAATACTGACCGTTCATGATATTACCAAGATCTTTCTCACTTACACCAGCAGATACAACTGCTGAATCTGAAGTGCTACCAAGAGTAGGATTTTGTGATTGTGGTTTCTTTAAAACAAAAACAACAACTGCAGCTACAACCACAAGCGCAACAACTGCTACTAAAATTAGACCACTTGGTTTTTTAGATGTAGGTATTACTTTACTTGGTTTTTTAGATGTAGATATTGCTTTACTTGATTTTAAAGTTTCAGGATATTGAGTTTTCTTAATGTCGTTAGTTTTACTCAAGGTATAACCTAAGGCTACAGCTAATTCTTGAATTTTTTCAATGATAACACTAATAGGTATTTCATTATCGTTTGCGTCAGGTTTTATGGTTGTGTTTGCGTAATCTTTCAAATTCACATCAATATCTTTGATACGCACTCTTTCATAAATTTGAACGTTCTTTTTAAATTCATCTACAAGTAATGAAATTACTAAAAATACATCATCATCTGATTCATCGTTGGTTTTAAATGAAGTATTGACTAAAAGATCACTTTTAAAATCTAATCGAAATGGAATGCTTAGTTCTGTGAGATAATCGGACACATGCTTGATGAAGACTTTTGGTTCCATAAAAGACTTCCTTTCGTATTTATTATGTAGGATTAAGCACTTAATTTATAACTAAATATTAGCACATTTAAAAGGATGTAAACAGTGGAAGATAGTGCAATTATGAGTACTATTAGGCAGTATATATACAAAATATGTCAATAATTGATTTAAGTTAGTTTTGATTTGTACGTATCTGTAGCAATTTAAAGATAATAATATTAAAAACAGTTATAGCAAACCCCTCAACCATAAGTATTATCAGATATAGAATAGCGTTATTGTTAGTTAAACTTAACATCATCAAATGAAGTGAGGTTTTTAATAATATATCAGTAAACCTTATACTAATGTAAAGAACAAAAACAACAGATATATAGTAGTTAATAACTCTAAAAAAGGATAAAAGTAGTTTTCTTTCATTATTAAGTAGAAAAGCACGAAGTAATAGAGCTAATAGTAGATATCCTAAGATAAAAATAAACTGTGTTTGAAACAAAATAAAAGTGACTGGTAATAAAGTTGAAACAAGTATCAAGTAATAGTATTTAGATGCGTATTTATCAAATAGAACAATAGTTACCGGAATCAGAAAAGCAGAAATAATACTTGTTGGACCACGAAAAAAACTTAAGCAAAAAAGACACAATAATAAAGCAAAAGCAGCATGCGTGATTGTTTTTATATTATAATGGGGTTTCATTGATTATCTTGATCAGCTTTAGTTAATTTTTTTGCGATTATATAATCTTCATGCTTAAATTGCTTATAAGCATTCTTACCAGTTTTTTTGGCTTGATACATCGCAAAATCAGCGAACTCAATTAATTCATATATATCCTTTGTATCCTGACCATAAACAGCCATTCCTAAACTGCATTTAATCTCTTCGGTCGCAACTGATAGTTTAATTGGGTTATTAGTCACATTTGCATTAAAATAATCCCAAACATACTTAATATCTTGAGCAGTAACTGCGTTATAACCATGGATATAAACACCAAATTCATCACCAGCTATTCTAATACAGATAGAATTATCAAATGGTAAGGTTTTTAATCTGTCAGCAAAAGCTATTAAAAACTCATCTCCGACATTGTGCCCATAAGTATCGTTGATTCTTTTAAAATCATCAAGATCAATAAAGGTAAAAACACCAAACATTTCAGGCTGTTTATTAATGGCAAGTTTTATTTCTTCGCGATATTGATAGCGACTAACTAGACCAGTTAAAGCATCTTTTACTAAACGATTGTTTAAAGCATCGTTTAGTTGATTAAGTTTAGCATTAGCTTTTTTTAGTTCTCTTTGGGTGTTTATCAATTGGTTATTTAGTTTTTGTATTCTTTCGAATTGCTCACGAATGATTACATTGTCACTATCTACCAAATCATTGTCAGATATTTTTATAACCCTCATAAAACGATGTACAATTTCTTTAAACATCAACAAAGAAGCTTCATCATTTAACAAGTCGCTATCAATACCATGAATTATCAGTTTATCTTTGACGGCTAATATACATAACGACACTTTGGTTTGCATGTTAGCAATCGCAAAAGATTCATTGCAGTCTAAAGCTGTATCTTTATCCATTGCTGCATTAACAAGAGCTTTGATAGTTTCAACTGTTGAAAAAGCGAATAGATCACTTAAGTTTTTTTGATAAGGTGAAAATAGAAAAGCTGGAAAATACCAATAGGTTGTTAGTATATTGAGGTTCTTATCACATTTGATCAAAAAAGAAACAGCGTTGATATCCATTATATACTCCTTTATCAAATCACATCACTACTTTAACAATAAGAGTAATTCAGTTGCCGAAGAAGAAAAGTAATCAACACCAAGTTTTTCCCATAATTTATCGGTGCTTAAAAATGCTTGTCCACCAACAGCAATCTTAACCTGTGGAAATTTCAGCTTAATTGCTTTTACAGTGCTTTCACAAGTGGCTAAGTAAGGGGACATCGTCACTGATAAAGCTACAAGATCTGGTTGATGTTCTTCTATTGCTTTTAATATCGCTTCTTCTGGTAAAGCGGCGCCTAAATAATAAGAATCCCAACCGTGATACTCGAATAGATCAGATAACATTCTTATTCCCATTTCATGTAATTCGCTTCCAATTGCACATGAAACAAGGGTTTTACTTTTACGCTTTTGATTAAAGATATCATCATAAAAAGTTGACATTACCGTTTGTGTAACTGAGGTTGCGTAATGTTCGCGATCAACAGTTATGATGTTTCGATGCCACAAATCGCCAACTTCATACATTACTTTCTTTAATATTTCTTCATAGATATCAACTAAAGGAATATTTTTATTTTTAGCATCAGATATAATCTCGTATGCTTTTTTTGTTTGATTTTTTAATAAAGCATCTAAGTATGCTTTGCGAATATCAGCGTATTTGCCTTCAAGAAATGAAGTTGATAATTGAATGTTGGTAACAGCTTCCTCTGTAACGATGATAGCTGCTTTCAAATGCTCAAACACTTTACTACGTTCATCATCGTTTAGCATGTCGTTAGTTTGTTTTGCGAGCATATCAGAGAGTATTTGATAATGATCTATCATTAGTTCCATAATACGATAGCGATCAAGATCCTTCATTAAGCTACAAAGCAGTTCATACAACCAAACAGCGTAAGTCGCAAAGATTTTTTTATCGTTAAAATAAACTGATGTCATCAAAAAACTTATGTTGTAAATCACGTCATCATACATTAAACGTTTTCTGCGTTCATCCATCTCATCGGTGAGTTTAGGATCATTAATAAATTGTTGTTCAAAGACCATTTGGGCGATTTTGGTAAATCTTTGATCATTAAAATTCATTAACAAACTCATAAATTATTACCTCTTTTCGCAATTTTTTTATATATCAAGCATAATTGATTTATATGTTTTAAGCAACATATCAAGTAAATAATACTTCGCATTAGACAAACATGGGTTTACTAAGTGACAATTATCAAAGTTAAAATCAATAACATACAATTATGCATAATTAAGAAGACAAATCATTGAATCTTCAGTTGCGACAAGCAAAACATTTTTCAATCTAACATGTAATATGATATTCTTATAATATAAAACGTAATTATTTAATGTTAAACTCATATCTTCAATAACACATTTTTGATTGAGCATCTTGCTGCTGTACAATCAAACCACCTTCATCTTCATAGCAATATCTTGATTAAGCGATATAGTCAAATCTATTTTATCAAGTATATAAAAAACATTTTCTGGGTAAAATAACACACTTATTAGAGTATTAGGGTGGTGGTGTCGAGTTGGAAACTATAAGTGCCTTGTTTAATAATGCAGCTTTATTACTGGGATTATCAGTCATTCATGAACTAGCAGCTCTTTTACCAACTAAATATCAGCACCTACAGAAATATTTCAGTGGAGGTTCAATTGCACTGATATGTATAGCCATAATGCTAAATCCTTTTACTCTTCAATCAGGCATTATCTTTGACACCAGATCTGTATTGATAAGTGTAACGGCTTTGGTTTTTGGTTTGATTCCTACAGTCATTACAGTTGTTGTTGCTGTCATCGTTAGACTTCTTATTGGTGGCTCAGGAACGATAATGGGAGTTGCGGTTATTTTAAGCAGTGCTGCGATAGGTTTGATTTGGCGTCATTTAATCTTCAATAAAACCAAGAGAAATCCCGCTTTGAGTGTTTATATCATGAGCTTGTTTGTTCATTTAGCAATGTTGATTTGTATGTTGTTTTTACCTAATGAAGATCGATTTAATGTAGTTAATGCGATAACTTTGCCAGTAATGTTGATTTATCCATTCGCTACGGTATTGTTAAGCTTATTATTAATGCGACAACAAAAATTTAAATCAACGCAAGCACAACTAAAAGAATCAGAGGAAAGATTTAAATTATTGTTTGAAAAAGCTCCTCTTGGTTATCAGTCATTAGACGTTGATGGTAATTTTTTAGATGTAAATCAACAGTGGTGTGAACTGTTAGGTTACAAAAAAGAGGAAGTAATAGGCAAGTGGTTTGGTGATTTTCTATCACCAGAAAACAAGGAAGCTTTTATACAACGATTTCCGATATTTAAAGCTCAAGGTAATATTCATGCTGAATTTGAAGTTTTGCATAAAAATGGTAATCCACTATTCTTATCATTTGAAGGTAAGATAGGATTTGATGAAAATGGTAGTTTTAAACAAACTCATTGTATTTTAAAAGATGTGACAGCACAAAAAACTGCTGAAGCAGCACTTTTAGAAAGTGAGCGTAAGTATCGCGATATCGCTGAAAATATGTCAGATATAGTGTGGCAAATGGATTTAAACTTTCAAACGACATACGTAAGTCCTTCTGTTGAAAAATTGCTTAATGAAACACCAGAACAACATATTAAACGTAGTATTGAAGAGAAATTTCCTAAACGTACGATAGAAATAATAAGTAAGATGATCAATGAGGAAATGGAAAATGAAAAGAAGCCAAATGTTGATAAAAACAGATACCGTACTATAGAAATAGAGCATTATAAAGCCGATGGGACGATTATATGGATTGAAATGAGTGTATCATTCATTAGAGATGATAATAAAAACCCAATTGGAATTCAGGGAGCATCTCGTGACATAACACAACGTAAAAAAATTGAAGAAGAGTTAAAAGAAACACAAAGAAGGGAATCAGCCCTTTTATCGCGTTTACCAGGAATGGCGTATAAATGCAAATATGAAAAAGACGGAACAATGTTACTTGTTTCTGACGGTTGTTATGACCTAACTGGATATCAACCGGAAAGTTTTATCAATAATAAAGATCTACGATTTAACGATATCATATCACCAGAACATCAAGAGTTACTATGGCAGGAGTGGCAAAAGAAAGTACCTGCAAGACTTCCTTATAAGTGTGAATATGAAATAGTAACAGCTTCAAATAAACGGAAATGGGTTCTTGAAGTCGGACAGGGAATATATGATGAAAATGGAAACGTTGAATCCCTAGAAGGAATGATACTTGATATATCTGACCGAAAAGAAGTTGAAGATAACTTAAGATATATCAATGAGCATGATCGCTGGACCGATTTATATAATCGTGATTATTTGGAAGCAGTCTTAGCAAGAGATTTAAAAAAGAATGATGGGAAGAAAAGAGCGGTAATTAGTATTAATCTAAGTAAAGTACAACTTTTAACATCAAACTACGGCTTTCATTATACACAAAATTTAGTTAAGAAAGCTGCTAACTCTTTGAGCAAATATTGTGATGATAAGAAAATGTTATTTCAAACATACGAAAATAGATTTGTATTCTATATCGTTGATTATCTAAACAAAAAAGAACTAACTCAATTTACAGAGAAATTAGCTGATGTACTTGAAGATATGTTTGCGACAGAGCGAATCGGTGGTGGTATTGGTATTCTTGAAATTGATCAAAATGATAATGAAATAGATGTTGATCAAATGTTAAGAAAATTATTAATTGCATCAGAGAGATCGTCCACTATATATGACAAAGACTTTATGCCATGTTTTTATGATGAAGAACTAGAGGTTTTAGTAAATAAAGAACGAGATATTCGTGATGCTCTTGCAGCAATAGCAAGTGATAGTGAATCAAATAGCGAACTATACTTACAATATCAACCAATTTATGATATAAGCACAAACACCATCATCAGTTTTGAGGCATTGGCTAGATTAAAAATCGCAGAGTATGGCATAATCTCACCGATTGAGTTCATTCCCATCGCTGAAAAAACTAAGTTGATCATACCAATAGGTGAGCAAATCATTGTAAAAGCATTTACTTTCTTAAGCAATTTAAACAAACATGGTTATGAGGATGTTGGGATATCAATTAACATATCTGCCATCCAGTTATTCACACCTGATTTTGCGGATAATATACTTGAACTTGTTAAAAAAATGGCGGTTGATCCAAAGAAAATTGATATTGAAATAACTGAATCTGTCTTTGCGTCTGATTATCAAGAGATCAATAACATAATAGCTAAGTTAAGAACAGCAGGATTAAAAATAGCTATTGATGATTTTGGTACAGGGTATTCATCTTTAGCGCGAGAGAAAGAATTAAATGTAGATATCATGAAAATAGATAAATTCTTTATCGATAAGTTAGTTGAAGAAGATCTAAACACTGCTATTACAAGTGATATTATATCTATGGCACATAAGCTTGGACATTATGTGATCGCTGAGGGAGTTGAACATAAAAGTCAAGCTAACTATCTTAAAGATCATAATTGTGACATGATACAAGGTTATTATATTAGTAAACCGCTTGATGAAGAAGCTGTGATAGAATATCTAAAAACAAGATCTGATTAGTAATCGTTTGGCAGTTTTTATTTAGATGATGCACATAAAAAGTGGCTTTGGTTAGAGATTGTTGTAGTTATAAACGTGCAACATACATTTCACCTATAAAAGCCACTTTATTTTACAAAACGATCAGATAGTAGAATCTCAGCTGTACATTTGAACTAACATATAAATAAAGTCAGTGTCTTGTGTGTGGCTGATATTTAAACTCTTTCAACAGGTATCCAAATTTCATTATAGTTATCATTAGGACTTTCGCATGGTGGTGTATACATCTCAATATTGTAGTTACCTGCAAGCTTATATGCTTTGCATGAAGGCATCCATTCACTCCATATCTTTGTATTTACATCCTGTAATGCTTTAGGCAACGCCCCGCGACAAGGGAATATCGCCCAGGTACTAGCTGGGATAACTTTTGTTTCATATCCCTTTGGTACTTCGTTGTATGGAATATAATTGTCAGCTATCATGTAATCAAAGTTTTTGCCATCGGTATCAATACATATTCCATACATTCCACACACTACTTTACTATCATCACTTTCCATATGCTCATTCCAAAATTTGGGAATTTCATCATAAGCAGTTTCAGTATCAAACTGTCGTGCTTTTCCCATTACAGTAAACTGTGACTTCTCAACAATCTTGTACTCTAACATAGTACCACCCTCCAATGTGATTTTAATTATCAGCGGTGCAAAAGAGTTTAGTTTACTTCCATGTTCTCTTGCTGCGGAAGGATTTATCCCATGAAAATTAGTAAACGCTCTTGTAAAACTATCAGGTGAATCGTAACCATATTTCAAGGCTACATCAATCACTTTAGCGTTTGTGGAACATAGTTCTTGTGCAGCAAGTGTTAAGCGACGATTCCTTATATACTCACCAACTGTAAATCCACATAATACATTGAAGATTTTTTGAAAGTAAAAACTTGATACATGAACTTTATCAGCTATTTTATTTATGTCTATATCTTCCGTCAAATTTTCTTCAATATATGTAATCGCATTGGTTATACCTTCATTCCATCCGTTCATAAGACTACCTCCTTCCTTTTTCGCTGTAATTATATTATACAGAGAATTATGTACTTAATCCCGACTTTGATTGTTCTTTTATGTCGATTAAATTTAATTGTTTACACGTAAAAATGGCTTTTTAGTTTTGATATGTTGTTGTTTTAAGTATTCAACTAACATCTTAACTTATAAAGCCATTTCATGCGCGTTTGTGTCATTAGGTCAAAATAGATGCAGGGGCTACCTCCATCGGAGTTAAAGAATGTGTGAAGACCCATCAGTATAGTTTTCTGCACAAACGGAAAACGATCGATTTAACGAATTAGTCTGTGCAAATTTCACACAGACTGATTTTGATATAAACCATTTCTAGCGAGTTTTCGTGATAGTTTTTTAGTTAAAACGCTTGCCCTGCTTTCAATTGGTATTATACAATCTCAAATTCAATCTGTTGTCCGCTTTTATCTATAAATGCACCTATTGCATTATCAATAATATTTGAGGGGAACCCGTTTGGCAAATGGATATACAGATCTTCTTTAGCGCGGCTACAAGCAACATAATACATTCGAGTAAACTCCTGCGCAGCTTGTTCTTCTAATAAACAAGGCCTGTTATACATTATATCAAGCGTGATGTTATCTTTATTGGAGGCCTTATTAGGAGTTAAGCTAACAACAACTTTTTCCCATTCTAACCCCTTTGCCTGATGAACTGTCATATACTTACTGCCAGCAGAAAACACCTCGGTAAATAATTTATATGAAGTTTGCCAATTTAGAGAAAGAACATTTGCTTTCAAATCATCCCTGTCAGCATCATCAAAGACAGAAATTTTGAAACCTGCACCCAAAACATCCATAAGTTCAGAATACGGTTTCTCTATTACCAGCGCATTAAAACTTTCAATAATATGCGCCGTGGCTTTGTCAGTTGTATCTTCAGTTAAACCGGCAAAAAGATCCCCTGAAAATTTTTTAATCAGTGATATGGACTTTGGCGTTATCTTTTTGTGATTGATATCCACATAAATCGAAAAGGCCTTTAGAACATCAATGAATGCCCCTGTCCTATAGCCATCCCACAGGCCAAATATACATTTGAATGCTTTTACCCAAGTCACAAAGTTATGTTCTTCAATATCGCGTCGAATATCACTGGGCGAAGTATAATAGCTGTTATAAATCTTTTTCAGATAATCAACTTGTTCCGGCGTTATTCCACGAATATATGAGAACGCCGCAGCCCATGTACGAGTCAACACGACGCCTCCAGCTGCAAGGATTTCAGCTATCTGAGTTTTAGCAGTATCGCTTTCCCCGATTATGAAGTGTACTTTTTTAGCTTCTGTTTTAAGCTTTACCGTATCATCCAAATATGGCTTTCTGCTGCACTGGGACACATTTGAGTCTGATTGGCGCAGGTAATTGCAGAAGTTCACGATATTAGCAGTGGATCGCCGGTTGTCATTGATAACGTATTGAGCAAGCTTGCGATCGCCACTCATAGCGAAATCAGCAAATTGGGAAGGCTTCGCTCCCTGAAAGCTATAGATAGACTGCGCGATATCCCCGATAATCCCGATTGCAGTTGATTTTGCGCCGATAAGTTTTATCAGCATTGTTTGAAGCGGATTTGTGTCCTGAAATTCATCCACAAAAATAAAAGGGAACTTCACTCGTGTCGCATATAAAGTAGTATGATTTCGCTCAAGGATACGATATCCAAAATATAGGATCTCATCGTGTGTCAGCTTTTTCACCACAGACCAAATGTATTCCTTTATAGGCAGTATGTGTGTATCAGCAATTCTTGAGGAAGCAGATAATTTTTTGTCCGCTTTCTTTGCGGCGAATACTGCGGCGTCTTGCAGATAGTCTGCAATTTTCACTTGTACATCGCCCATGATTTTTTTGCTATAACCCAGTTCTGTGGTTTCTGCGGTTTTGTCGGCAATGTGCTTGAATATCTCAGCTTTGTCCACGCCATGCAAGATACCTAAGCCCTCAACCTGCGATGTGATTTTACCGTTTCCGTTGACCGTTATTCCAAATTCTTCGCTTATGATTTCTCTCAAATCCTGCTGAAACGGCTTGATGATATGTTCAATAATAAAGCCGTGAATCGTATGTATTTCCACGGAATCGGCGTATCTGTCCAAACGACGAGCAATTTCATCTACCGCAGCGTTTGTATATGTGATACACAGCACTTTACGCGCACGGCTCTTAACTACATATGGATGGGTCGCAACAATATTCTTCACATTCTCAACCAGAAAATGTGTTTTACCGGCACCGGGACCTGCAAAAATTTTGGAGTGCATTGCAAGCTGCTCGGGCGTAAAAATGTCGCTTGACGTTATTTCAACAGCCATTCCAAGCCCTCCTTTATGTATTGCGGCACAATAAGGTCTTTTGTAATGGTATCATCCGTTAATATACTAAGCGCCACATCTCCCTTATGGTTTTTTGCATAGTAAAGAAATAGTTCTGCAAAAAACAGTTGCTTGTATTGCTCTTCATGCCCTGCATCTTTACTGATTGCGGCTTTAAAAACATCGAGATGTGCTGACACAATACTGTTGGCTGCCGTAGGTCGGTTAGCCTCCCAATCGGCAAAATTCAGGCTGTGATCTTTCAATAATTTTGATATTGTGTCATTAGCAACTAATGATAGTAGTTTCATAGCTACTGCAGAATCCGCAGCCATATTTGCAAGAAACAGTTCATCCTCAAATGTTCTTCCACCCATCGTTTGCGTGACAATATGAAAGTTGCTGATTGGGAATCTTTCTTGCAACTTTTTAATGTGTGGCGTGACACTTCCGGCATATGTTCCGAAATCAGACAGTAACTTAACACCGCCGTCCTCTTTAATCCATGAAAAATCCCTGTCAGTTATACAGAGAACTTTTTTGTGTACGTTATTGCCATTGAACAATTCGACAAAGTGTTCAAAATGCTTCCCGCCAATCTCTACTATAGAAATATGCTCATCTTCATAAGCACAGCCGCATTTTTCCATAAACATAGGAAGCAGCAGCTTTTCGGCAATACCTTCTACTAATATCACTTTATCTGCAAATAACATATCCGACCGAGTAACATCAAGGAATTTAGTCAAATGCTCCTTGGCAGTTTGTTTGTCGCTTTTCTCCTTCTTGTCCGTGTCGGCCTTCTCCCCTACACCCACTTTCTCTGAAAAAAGCTTGGCAAGGCTCTGTTGCCTGCAATCAGATTCGCAATTTGAATGTTCTTGTGCAAGCATATACATATTATCAAGGCCTGCGACCGCTGAAATATCGCTCGAATGTGTTGTAACGAATATCTGCTGATTAAGCTTGTCCGATTCATCTAATGTCCGAAGATACTTGAACAACTTATACTGCATCGCGGGATGCAAATGCGCTTCCGGCTCCTCAAGGCACAAAATGCGAAAATCACAGCCTTTTTGAATTTCGGTGAGTTTTACCAGCATATAGATGCTGATTAAGTTATTATAGCCCAACCCATTGTAATCCAGTGGGACGATATAATCCGAACCGGTATCCCGTACTTCTGTAACGTATGCCTCACCGACCGACACGTTTGGGCGCAAGTCATGGGATATCGATACATTTCCACGGGCTAATCCAATGTCATTATTTTCATTCTCAAAAAGTTTTGATAATTTTTCAAGGGCGGGTTGAAGCAGCAGCTTCATTCTTGCTGAGATATCATCTCTTAACTTTTCTATTGAAAGCGAATTGCTTTGATCTTTAGCAAATGAATCAATCTCCCTACGGGTTTCCTTACTGACCGCGTCGCTTGTCCGTTCAGCGCCGATAAACCGAATGTCAAAAATTTCTGTAGCTTCTTTTTTGGTCGCTTCCGTATTGCTGGCGCCATTATAATAAGTCCAAGAATACTTCGGGATAAATGATTTGAGGACAGTCATATATCCATTAAAATCAGAAACGCTTGCGACTGCATTTTTATATTCACCAAGAACCTTTGAATCAAGCGTACATACGGCCTTTATAGCGGCTGTAATATCATATTGGAAATTTTCATCATCATCTTTAGACGCGGTTTCGCTAAGCTTATCCATTCCCAAAAATGGCAGCAACCGAATAATGCTTTCATCTTCTGTGTCGCTTTCGGAAATCAGATGGCGAACAACATATTCTATCTCAATTCTTGGGGCATCATTAAGGTATTTCTCCGTGTATTTCGAAAGGTTGTTCTTGTTAAAATCATCAACAGATAAGACTGGTTCATTTAAAAGCCGTATGGCATAGAGCAGTCCTGTCTTACCTGAATTATTCGCACCGATTATAACATTTAACCCCTTTTGAAATTCCATAGAAAAATCTCGAAAGCGTCTATAGTTCTTAATTGATATTTTTTGGATATACATTGTAACGCCTCCAACACTTTATATGATTTATTGTATATCGCCACAACCACACAACTATTTGATAATGAAATCTGCCAATTCACAAACCGCGTTAATGGTTTAGATACAACTGCTCCTTGAGTTTATAGTTTACATTCACGAGGATACATTCGATAACATTTTACTAGCCTAAACATATACTTCGGAAATAACCATGCTTAGAAAGCCTCCGCAATCTCAGAATGTGCTATCGTCCCGTAACCTCTGCTCGGCTGAATGTGATGCCTAAATCGTGTGTTGTATCTATCAAAAGGTTTTGTGCAAAGTCGTACTTGTCTTGTGAACTATTTCGATAAGCTGGTCACATGTATTATCCTAAAATCCCGGATTATAGATTGTCTCCCACATCTGCAGATATTCGATCATGATGGTCCGCAGTCAGCTCTGGATCAGATATCTTGGGCTAGGGGATTTTCCTCAATGAAATTTTCTTCAGGGATACATAAGGATTTACACGGATGTTCTCCATCCGTATCTTCTCACCGAGCGAGGCGGGACGGAAACCGGGGGTCTTGTCCGTGTTAAGTTGCGCAAAGAGCTTCTCCGAGAATTCATCTGCTTCTTTATGGGTGATGTACCCTTTCTCTACAGACCACCCCAAAACCTTTTCTGTGGCTACATCATAGGTCCATAGAGCCTTGATCTGCGCTTCCCGTTCCGCCAATGTATTTACCCAAATTACGCAAAGCTACTTATAGGGATATTATACTAGACAAGCTACTACAAAGATAGCCTTAACTTCCCATATTGAATTCTTAAAGTTAATTCCGTTTTAAGAAGGAAGTGGAAATAAGTGTGAGAAAGTTTATGATAATGATGTGTTCTTGTAGCGAAGAAAGGAATAAACTATCATGAAGTACGAACACATTAATTTTGAACAGAGAAAGATCATCAATAATCAGATTACACGCTTTAAAGCGACAGCTGTTGATATCGGTAATCTATTAGGATTAGATCCAAGCTCAGTATCAAAAGAAGTAAAAAGAAATAGAATAGTGTCTAAAGAAGCTTCTAGCAATATAACTAACACTATTTGTAAGAGAACCTTAAGATTTCCTTATGTCTGTAATAGCTGTCGTGATAAATATAATTGTCGTAAGAGACAATATCGTTATGAAGCCACCGCAGCACAAAAACAAGCTGATTATAATCTAGTAGCGACTAGACGAGGTATCAATCTTACAAAAGAAGAGTTTGATGTGTTGGATAGAAAGATTAAAGATGGAGTCTTAAATAAACAATCGGTCTACCATATCATTAAAAGTAATGAGGATCTATCTGTTTCAGTATCAACTGTCTATCGCTTGATAAACAATCATCTTCTAACCATATCTAAAATGGATCTTCCGTATGCCTGTACCTATAAGAAGCGTAAAAAACAAATAAAAGAGTACGAATACAACGAGAATCGTAAGATTGATCGCAGTAATCGTACCTTTATTGACTATCTGGCCTTTATTCACAATAGGCCT
>JAYFOM010000047.1:0-30234 GCA_034932685.1 Erysipelotrichaceae bacterium | reverse complement strand
TTTAATTACTGGTACCATTGCATATGCATAACCAGCGGCTTGCATTCTTTCATAGTTCCAGCAGATTTGTAAGAAGAAGTTATGACGTGTACATGCTTTAGAAATAGCACTCTTTGATAATTTCTTATTTGTTCTTGCCATAATTATGCTCCTCCTTTTTTGTTAGTGTATAGGAAACCTGATACTACACCAACTAAAGCTAAACCGATAGTTGGAACGTTCATGTAAGCAAATAGAACGTAACCAAGAATCATGAACGGCCAGAATTTCTTGATATCCATATAGGATAACAATAAAGCGAAACCTACTGCAGGTAATGCTCTACCTACTACTTGTAAACCAGTTGTAAACCATTTGATCTTTTCTGATAATTCAGCTAAAGCACCAAGATTGTCTTTCAACAATACGCCTACGAATACTGGAACAGCACGTGACAACATCCAAGGAATTGAACCAGCTAGTGTCCAACCTTCAAATGCGCCTAAGCTATTGCTAGCTAAAGCTTTGTCAGCAGCATGTTGGAATACGGTTGTTGTTGCTCTTCCCAAAATATCCATTTGGGTCATCAACAATGACAATGTGATAGCGATTGTCAAACCGATGGCGCTGTCTCCTGTTTCAGCAGCAGCAACTACACCGAAAATCGCTCCGGTTACATAGTCAGGGATTGTAGCTCCGCCATAAGTATAGAAACCAATGCCCATCAATGTTGTTGTAGCACCAATTTCAAAACCTAAGCCGACATTACCCACTAATAAACCAGCGATAATACCATTTATCAGAGCTGTTCTTAAGCCAAGTCCCATAAGGTTGAAAACCATTGCGATACCTGACCACAAGCCTAATAAAGTGGCTAATAGAAATGTGTTCATATAAATGTGAACCTCCTTCTTTTTGATTATAGTTAAACGCTTTCATAATGTCAATAAAATTGTGTGACAATTATGTGAAATAACGTATTAACCTCCATTATAATGACTTTATGCGATAGAAATATTTCTCCACAAAAGTACCATTATGCTTCTCAGCATCTACTCCTTTTAACCATTCAAACTTTGCTTTAGCTTCTTCTGTCATCGATAAAACGTGTCCATTGTAGTAAACTTCTGGTTTATGACCCTTTTCAATTACTATTTCCGACATTTGTACCAGTAATGAAGACAAGATATAATTCATTGATATACCACTAACCGGACCCGCCATAACTTCTAAGCCTTCAATAGCGACCGCTGCATCACCAATCAAACATTTATTATCAATTACCACATCAGCAATATCCTTAAGTTTCTTACCAGCTTGATGTTTAGTTATCATTAAATCACCATATTCAACAGAGGTTATCGCTATCAAAGGAATGCCTTTTTCTTTAGCTCTTAAAGCTGCATCAACGGTTACGATGTTATTACCAGAATTTGAAATACAGATCAATACATCTTTTTTAGGATCAATACGATGATAGTCAACTATTGAATCTCCAATGCCATAACAACTTTCAAGTCTTCCTTCATTGGATAGTTCAATCGTACCGTTAATACTCTGTACCGCTAAAGCCGCATAGTTAGCAGGTGACGCTGCTCGATAAAAATTCTCAGCCGCAATTAACAATGAATGCCAACAACCAAATGCATATATGATACCACCCTTGATTGTTGCTTCAGCACAAAGTTCAGCGGCTTTCATAATGTTATCGCCCTGAGTTTTTTTAACATCTTCAACTACTTCATTGATTGTTTCAAAATATCTTTCCCAAGCTTTCATCATTATCTCCTTTTCACGCAAGTGCGTTAATTAGATACTATTAGAAATGTTTTACTCTATCTGCATATTTAGCATAAATCGCATCATTATTAAAGCCGTCAACGTTCTGTGATTGGAACACAGGAAGTTCAACGTTTTCCTTAGCTAAGATTTGTAACGCTTCATTTACGATGGTATTTAAGACGATAACACCACTAACAGTGCTACCAGGAGCTGTTTTAACATTACCAACCGTCATCATGCTGTCACCCTCAGGTACACAACTATCGATAACACAATCAACACACTCAAATAAGCGTTTACCACTGGCATGACGACTACTAGTTTTTTCTGATTGTTTAAGATTTGTCATTGCGATGGTATAAACTCCTTCTTTTTTAGCTCTTAATGCCATTTCGATTGGCATAGCATTACGGCCTGAGTTTGAAGTAATGATCATAATATCGCCAGCTTTAATATTGTATTGATCATATAAGATGTCTGATATACCAGAAACTTTTTCCATTGCGCCACTACGACGTGCTCCGTTACTGGTTAATACATCTTGATCAAGTAGGGCGTTAACATTACCCAATCCTCCAGCCCGACAAAATAGTTCAATTCCGATCATGTGAGAATGACCAGTACCAAAAACATGAATAATACGATTGTTTTTGATGTTTTCTGCGAATCTTATGGCTAGATCATCGATAACTTCCTGTTGTGTTTCATAGATCTTATCCATTAATTCTTGTACTTTGTTCATATATGCATATTTATACATGATGCACCTCTTCTTTCTAACGATAATTATAACGCTTATGATACATAAATGAAAGTTAACGAAATAAAAAATCCAACAAACTTACTGTTTGTTGGATTAATTATTTATTCCGCTTTTGCTAAATCAATGTATGCAATCTCAGTTGGAGTTTCTCTTCCAAATAATATTGTCAACACCATTGCGCTTTGAGCATCGTCATTTAAGCTATCCACTGTTCCCTCAATGCCTGAGAAAGGACCATTCAAGATTCTTACACGATCACCAAGCTTAAAGTCAATAACGATCTTACGATCACTCATACCCATTCTTTGTAGTATTGATTCAATCTCTTCAGGAGAAACCGGGAAAGGTTTTGCACCACCGCCACTTGAACCGATAAATCCAGTGACCCCTGGGGTGTTACGAACGATATACCAAGCTTCATCCGTCATTATCATTTCAACAAAAAGATATCCTGGATAAAGATTTTTCATCTTGGTAACTTTTTTACCATTTTTAAATTCTATTTCTTCTTCTTCGGCAACCAAAATACGAAAGAGGTTTTCCTCAATCCCCATCGTTTCAACTCGTCGAATCAAGTTTTCTTTTACCCGATTTTCATGTCCGGCGTATGTATTAACGACATACCACTCTTTATTGTTTTCAGTCATCTTAAGATCCTATTCCTAAAAGTCGCAAGAAGTTAGCGACAAATAATTCACACAATACAAAATATACTCCGAAAATGACAATAAAAGAAACCGCTGTTTGGGTGTCTTTAAACATATCATCCTTCTTCGGCCATCTGATTTTTTTAACCTCTTCAATTACGCCACTAAATGTTAACCAACTCATAGTTACCTCCTACTTTGTCTCTTTATGCAAAGTGTGTTCATTACATTTCTTACAAAACTTCATTAATGCCAATCTTTCATTTTGATTGACTTTGTTACGAGTAGTGGTGTAGTTTCGTGACAGACACACACTACAAGTTAATATTACCTTGTTATTTTTTTTGTTTGCCATTAAAAAAAACACCCTCCTGTGTTCCAACACAGTATAACATCGCTATTAATCATTGACAAGCGAATTCTTTACCTTTGCCATCATATATGTCTTAGATCTTCTTAACTCATCCTGTAAAAGTTTAAGACCATCGATATATCCTTCAACAAATTTATCTTTGTGTTTCTTAGGGTGACGATCAAAGGTGTTAAGCTCTTTTTTAACATATTCTTCCAATGATTCGAAGTTGTTGTTACTACTACCTAAAATATTCACACTTTTCGCGATCGCCTCTTGATGACCTTCGCGATAATAACCACGATACTTAGGGTCATATTTGATCATCTGCAGACTATTTAGCAAGTACTCATAACGATTATTATATTCTTGATATAAACCACTTAGTCCTGCTTGTGGTTTGCTTGCTGGTTTTGGTTTGATCGTATTACTTACTAAATCACCTATGTCATCATAACCTTTATTTTTTACTGAGCGATCAATTGTATCTTTTACTTCACGACCAAAATCATTGATCGTCTTATTGATAAAGTCATCTTTTTGTAAACGATCAAAAAGTTGGTCAAAAAAATCAAAGTCATTTCGTTTACTCATTTCACAGCTTCCTTAACTTTTTCCATACCGGCCGTTTTGATTAATCCGTCTTTCATTAAGATACTCTCAAGTGTTTTCATATTTACTGTTAAATTAAGCATATCCTCTTCATTAAGAGATTCAAGCAAGGTCTTTAATGCTTCATTACATAAAATAATAGTCTTGATAAGTTTCTCTTCCATCGCTTTTACATCATCAGAAACGTATGAGTTATCTTTAACCTTACAATAGTTATCAAGTATGTCCATTAGGATAGGTAGGTAATACTGGTATAATTTACGCGTCTTTTTATCATCGCTAACACCCTTTTTCTCAAGTACTGCGATGTTTGTTAATAACGATGATGTTAAATATAGATAATTTGATATTTCTTGATGCTTGATATCAGTATTATATTCATTGATACGCTCAATATATATATCCGCTGTCAAGGTCTCTTCCTGCTTCATCTCCGCCTTCTTATCAAGTTGCATTGATGTTAGTATGGTTTGATAGGTTTGTTGGTCATACTCAGCAAAATCAGGTAATTGACACACATATTCACCAGCAAAGAAAACACCTAATCTATCATATACGTTGTCACCAGACTTAGTAACGATCAATGTTATGTTGTCATTTACTCTGATCAACTCATTGGTCTTAAGATACTCTTCAATCTTGTAAGCTAAACCCAGTTCTTGATTTGACATTTTACGCTTTTTATTAGCTTTGAAATCCTTAAAAAACTTGTTGTATACATCAACACCAATGCTGATAACTATCGGCCAAGCAATTATAAAAGAGATAAAGTTAAACGGACCAAAGTTAAATATCAAATATAGAGCGAATAGTCCTTTTGTAATCGTTTTTGTTAATTCTTTCTTTTCCACATTCATCACCATTTAAATCAATGTGATTATATCACTTTTTTCGCTATTCACCAACATTCTGGATGATGATGTCTGATTTTTTTTCTTATCCTTTGAATGCTATTATCAACATCCTTGACACTAATAGCCAATTTGCTAGCTATTTCTTGATATTTATAGCCATCAATCCTCATCTTGACTATTATTACTTCATTACTTGTTAACTCACTCAAATAGTCTTCAATCGCTAATCTTTGCTCAATATCGTATTGTTGACTATCAGCGATCACCTCATGAAGACAAAAACGTTCATCATCATTGATCATACTATCTAATGAAACCAATAAAAAAGAGCCTTGGTAAATATTACGCGCATACTTTTTGATAAAAGTATTAATTTTCCTGCTAATACAAACCTTGGCTAAGCAATAAAGGGGGACATTCATTTCAAGATTGTAACTCATGATCGCATCATGTAATGCAATTAGTCCCTCTTGATAAAGATCATCAAGATCAAGATCAATTGTCTTGTGTCGATCCTTTATTTGATATATTAAGTACCAGATAAGCCTTTCATATTTTTTAAGTAATGTTTTTTGTGCTTCATAATCATTATCATGATAATTCTTGACTAAATCATAATCCTGATTAAGGTTTGTCAAATTAACCTCTCTTTCTATTTTAATGGATGTCGATGATCGTAGATTCGATAAAGCATGATTCCCGTCGCAACTGATGCATTAAGCGAACTAAGTTTACCAGCCATCGGTAATTTAACACAATAGTCCAAATTCTCTTTAACTAAACGCGATATACCAAAACCTTCAGAGCCAATAACTAACACCAGCGGAACTTTGTAGTCAGGAGCACGATAATCTAAAGCCTCATTGTTATCAGCACCACATACCCAAAACCCTTTTTTCTTGAGATCCTTTATCGTTGCTGTTAAATTTGTCACCTGAGCAACTTTTACCGTATCAATAGCGCCACTTGAAACTTTCGCAACCGTTGCAGTAAGTGTTACTGAGCGATTTTTCATAATGATAACACCATTTGCCCCAACACCATCACAACTCCTTAAGATTGCTCCTAGGTTATGAGGGTCTTCTATTCCATCAAGCATCACAAGTAACGGATTATCATTCATATCAATCCCAGCAAGAAGTTCATGAAGATCATACAGTTTATAATCATCAATCTTCGCGATCACTCCTTGATGTCTATCTTTAGCTATACGATCTAACTCTTTTTTATCAACACGCTTTATATTTATTTTTTGTTTCTGTGCAAGTTTGATAATCTCTTCGTGTTTAGCTCCCTCAAGAATATATAGATCATGGATCTTGTGTTGATCTTTTAATAGCTGGATAACTACATTCTTACCATAAACATATTGTGCCATATGTATACCTTCCTTTTGTTCTATTTTCGTTTCATATTTATCCACATTTGTGGAATTCAACAAAATTGTAACACAATCATTACATGAATATTAAACATTATCACACACTTAATTGTCAGCACTTATGATAGGTGCTAAAATTGAATGTAATCGAGGTATTTATATGGCAATTAAAAATCGTATTAAAAACTATGAAAAGGAAATGATTTCTGTATTAGCAGAACTTGTTGCTTTTAACTCTGTAAATGAAACAGCAACAAAAGATGCCCCATTTGGTCAAACAAACAAAGAATGTCTAGAAAAAGCGTTAACAATTTGTGAGCGATACGGATTAAGATCCACCAACCTAGATAATTATATTGGTTATGGTGAAATTGGTAACGGCGCTGATATCATTGGTGTCTTGGGTCATTTAGATGTTGTCCCAGCTGGAGAAGGTTGGAACTCAGATCCATTTGAGTTAACACAAGTTGATCGCAAACTATTTGGTCGTGGTACTAGCGATGATAAAGGACCAGTCGTTGCTGCTTTATTTGCTCTAAAAGTTCTACAAGATGAAGGTTACGTCTTTAATAAACGCGTGCGCTTGATAATGGGATCAAACGAAGAAATGGGATCTGCTTGTTTAAAACATTATGTTGAAAAAGAAGGTCACTTTCAATATGGTTTTACTCCCGACGCATTTTTCCCAGGCGTGTTTGGTGAGAAAGGTAGCATTGGTGGTTGGTTTGGGCATAAAAGCAAGATCATTGATGTTGCCGGCGGTCTTGCTGGTAATGTCGTTTGTAATCACTGTACGATAAAGGTATACAAAAACGATCTAAATATTGATTTATTTAGTCAAGCACTAAGTGAGAAAAATTTGAAATTCAAGATTACTGATATCAATGACACTTACCAGCTTGATGTATATGGTATCGCTGCTCATGCTAGTACACCTGAACAAGGTGTTAATGCCATATCATTTGCGATGGAAGCTTTAAAAAAGGCTGGATTTGTTGATGATTTTGTTGATTTGTATAATAATCTGATTGGCCTAAAGACCGATGGTTCATTGTGTGGTATCAAACTAAATGATAAATACGGCTCTTTAACATTAAATGTTGGTGTTATCAAAAAAGAAGATAACAATGTGTTAGCGTCATTAGATATTCGTGTTCCAATAACAATAGATAGTCAAGAAGTAGCTAACTCACTTAAAACAGCCTTTAGTAAGTACCAGGCTGAACTAACAATTAGTCGCGTGAGTTCACCATTATTTTTTGAACCAAACAGTCCTTTAGTATTAAGCTTACTTGACGCATATCAGAAAGTCACTCATGACTACACTAGTCAACCAGGTACAATGGGAGGCGGAACTTACGCTCGTGGTATTAACAACTGCATTGGTTTTGGTGGTGTGATGCAAAATGACAACAATCACATGCATGATGCTAATGAGTTCATCGATATTGATCGATTACTACTGCAAACCGAAATCTACGTACAAGCAATAAAGAATCTATGTAAACTATAAACAGCCCTAATCAAGGCTGTTTTCTTTAATCATTTGTACAAAAAAGTTATCTAATCGTTCTTTTTCATTACTAAGATACCAATATCCCCACAAAGCTTCTAAACCCGTAGCGATATGATATTCGTAAACGTCCGCATTTTTGGGCATGCTATTGCTTTTATAATTACGGCCTCTTTTAAATATTTCAGTTTCTTGTTCATTTAAATCACTAATGATCTTACTCATAAACTGTGATTGAGCTTTGGCACTGACATACTTAACACTCAATTCTTGTAGTTGCTTAGCCTTGGTATAACCTTGTTTGATTAAGTACTCTCTCACCATTAAAGTCATCACACCATCGCCAATAAAAGCTAAAACGCCACCATTTAATTGACTTGGTTGAATCATAACAATCCCTTTTCGCTTAGTGTTTTACGATAGATATCAGCGAGCTCAAAATTCTTAGCTTTTCTAGCATTATCCCATTGCTCAAAATTGTTTAAATCTTCAATAGTGAGAATTGGTGGTTGATAACTAATGCCAATGACTTCAATCATTTTAAGTAAAGCGTTTTTGATGCTTATCAATGCTTGCCAATCAACATCTTTTTCTCGTAGTGCTTTATTTAGTATCTTAATTGTTTCAAATATTTCCATAAAACCATTGGGAGTATTTATATCTTCATTCATTGCAGCCACAAAACGATCTAGTAATTTTTCATCTATCTCTTTGTGATCAATTATCTTAGCTCTTTGTTGTGCTACTTCTGCTTGTCTTAATGCGGTTAACACTCGTTCTAATTCTGTTTTAGCAGTATTTATTGTTTGTTCTGAAATATTTAATGGTGCCCGATAATGTGCAGATAACATCAACCAACGAATAACATTGCTGCCATATTCACTAATAAAATCTTTTGCCCAAACAACATTACCTAATGATTTACTCATTTTTTCACCATCAAAGTTTAACATACCATTATGTAACCAATAATTAGCTAATTGGGAATGGTGTAATGCTTGTGATTGCGCTAATTCGTTTTCATGATGAGGGAACTTCAAATCCATTCCTCCGCCATGGATGTCGATATGATCTGAATCAAATACTTTATTGATCATAACAACACATTCAGTATGCCATCCTGGTCGTCCTTTTCCCCATGGTGTATCCCATCTTATTCCCATATCCGTTGTTTTCCATAATGCAAAGTCTAGTGGGTTTTCTTTTTTACTATTTTCTTCAATCCTTGCTCCAACCTGCAAGTCATCGATATTTTGTTTAGATAAACAGCCATAGTCTTCAATTTTAGTTACTCTAAAATAAACATCCCCATCAACAACATAGGCGTACTCTTTATCCAACAATTCCTTAATAAAACTGATTATTTCAGGCATATTTTCGGTAACTTTGGGGGTAGCCGTTAATGGTTTTACATTTAAACTATCTCTTACAGCTTGATAAGCATCAATATAACGGGTTGAAATCGTAATTTCATCTAGTTCTTCGTTTAGTGCTTTGTTTATGATCTTATCATCAACATCAGTATAGTTTGATACATAAGACACAGTATATCCTTGCACTTCAAACAATCGTCTTAAAGTATCAAAGACTATCATTGGTCTAGCATTACCAATATGGGGATGATTATATACGGTAGGTCCACACACATACATATCAACATGCATCGGTGTTATCGATTTAAATTCTTCAAGACTATTTGTTTTACTGTTATATAATTTCATTATTTCTCCTTATTGCAATAAAAAACGTTCATACAAAGACGCATCAGCGCGGTTCCACTTTGTTTGAACGAAGTTCCTCTTAATACCATAACGCCGTATTAGCGTATCAACCTACTTATCGGTGATCCCTCAAAGGTGCATTTCAAAGATTAACAAGCGATCTTCTCACCAAAACGATCTTCTCTTAACTTATTAAGGCTTTTACTTATTCCTTTTCATTAGTTTATTTGATTATAACAAATGTTTTCTTACTTGCCAACTAACAGATACTATATAAATTAGCACTCTCCTCTTGACAGTGCTAATTCATGTGCTATAATAGAATCGTAAAGGGGGGCAAAAATATGAAACTTATGCCTAGAAATAGTGGTTACGGATTAGATCTATTTGATGACTTGTTCAATTTCCCTGTTTTTAAACCTCTTAATACGCGCGATATCATGAAAACCGATATCCATGAACTAGATGATAGTTACACCTTGGCGATGGATTTACCTGGATACGCTAAAGATGATATCAAGGTTGAGATGGATAAAGGCTATGTCACAATTACTGCCGAGAAAAGTGAAGAAGCTCAAGAGAAAGATCAAAAAGGAAATGTCATTCATCAGGAAAGATATTGTGGCAGATGCTCAAGAAGTTTCTATATCGGCGAAAATATTAGTGATGAGGATATTAAAGCAACCTATCAAGATGGAACGTTAACATTATCAATTCCGAAAACAAGCAAAAAGATTGAACCTAAAAAGCTCATCAATATTGAATAATTCCGTAACATGACCGGTGCTAGACACCGGTTTTTATTTGGCTAAGCGCTCAAAAACGAATTGACCAGAAAAAGACAAATCAAGAAGTTGCCAATTGCCAAGCTTATCAGTATTATAATTTAAAGCAGCTGAGTTTTCTTGCTTGTTAGTTAGTGACCAATTGATCCAACTTATTTTGTTTTCATCTAGAAAATCTAAAAATGCTTCTGCTTTAACTTTATCAGCATTAATATCACTACCACGATTATCAAAGCCCCACTCTGACACAAAAATGCACAACCCTGCAGCTTTCGCTTCTTTGATTATCTTAAAATCGTTATTACTCATTGTGTTAGTATACTGATGATAGGAGTACATGACATTCTCATGATCTAGCGGTTCATTGATCGCGCTTTTTAAATCAGTACTAAAATTAGGTGTTCCAACTAGCACTAATGCATCTTGATCACTGTTTCTTATTATCGGTATGATCTTATTAACATACTCTTTAATTGATGACCAAGAGGTTGTCCCATTTGGTTCATTACACAGTTCATAGATTAAAGCTGTTTCATTAGCGTATTTTTGACTGATGCGCTCAAAAAACACCATTGCTTTATCTATGTATACGTTTGGATCTTGTTCTTTTAAAACATGCCAATCAACCATAACATACATGTCCATAGCGATAGCATTTTCAATAGCCATAAAGATCATATCCAACATATCATTCTCATAATATTGGGAGTATACTGCTAACCTAACAATATTACCGCCGTTATCTAGTATCGATTTGAAAGCGTTAGCGTTTGTATACTCATAATACCAAGTTAAACCATGAGTACTTATCCCTTTTAACTGAACTACTTCGTTGTTTTTATCGCGCAACTCATCATCCACAACTTGTAAGCGGCCATGAGCTTTAACACCATTACCTAAGTCGGATAATTCAGTTATCAACATCATACTTATATCTAGTTGTTTCTGATAAATCGCTAGTCTATTCTCAGTATCTTTTAATTTAATTGAAACAACAACAATGATTGCTGTCATTAAAACAATGGTTGTGATTAGTACTATCAAAAGCCGTTTAACGAAATCACTCATTAGGCAGTAACTGGTTGATGATCATCAACAACATTAAGCCAAGCTGATAGTTGTTGATGCATCAATGGATTTGACGCATGTTTTTGCCAGTTTTCAACATGATAGATATTGTTCTTCTCGTCTTTTAAAACACATGATAATAATAACCCATTATCAAATTTAACCAATATCTTATCAAGTAATACATTCGTATTAGCTAGCTTTATATATTCATAATTAAAGTCAATCATTTCAACCATACCACTATTTACAACTTCAACCTTTTTATTAAGCGTAACTCTTGGTAAACGACGATTTGATGCATGTTTAGGTGATTGTCTTAAACTGAAATTAATCGTAACATCTTTTAACCAGTTTGATGAAATAACTACTGGTAATGTATGATGACGATCAAAAACCATCTGTAAATAGTTACGACGATCTTCTTCAGATATTTCATCACTTATTTGTACACTATAGTACCATTTATGCCCAGTTTGTCTAACGTGTCTAACAATGATTGGTACTTTTGCCTTATACTTTTCTGTTTCAAGATTAACTATGACGTTTTGATCGTATGGTACAAACTCTGGGAAATCGATACATATTTTCATGCCATGTTCTGAAACGTCTACTGTATGTGCTTTTATAGCGTTTTTATGAGTTACTTCAATCGTTATTGGTAGTGATACTGATAATCTTTCATCGTGGCGGAAATTAACTCGACCACTCATGAATAAAAGTGCCATTATCAAGAAATAGAAATTGACTGATAACCAGAATACTAATATAAGATTTGGTAATATACCACTTATGTTGACCTGTCTAAAACTAAACATAAGACCAACAACACTAGCAGCTAAAAGTAATATATGCGGTGTTGCGAAAACAAAATCGGAAGTTGATTTAACATCATAGTTTTTATTTGTCACATAGAATTTACTCTTTTTGACACCAATGCTTTCAAGAAAGATTGGAACTATCATATATGGAAAGATAATCGTATCAACGATATTACTCCATCGTTGTGTTCTTATTTTCCCTGATAGAACATTAAGTGATCTATTATACAATAAATAGTAAGGTAGCCAAAAAGCAGCTAATTGCCATAATTCACATTCAACAATTCTCACTCCAAAAACGGTAAATAAAATTGGTGATGCGATATAGATAAACCGACGTAAGAATGTCCACCAATAAAGAAGTGCTGACATATAACTCATTTTTGTTTTAAAGCGTAATGAAGATGAAAATAGCGATACTTTCTTCATCGTTTGAACACAACCTCTTCCCCAACGTTCTCTTTGTTTAATCAGTCCAATTAAATCAATTGGTGCTAAACCGTGAGCAAGCGTTTTATCTATGGCATAACATAGATAACCTTTTTTCTGTATCTCAATTCCAGTAGCGAAATCTTCAGTAATGACTCCCTCAACAATATAACCTACATCTTCTAATGCAGTACGTGACAATAATGTATTTGAACCTGCATATATTGCTGAATTAGTACGATTTCGACCAATATTTATTTCGCGAAAGAAATAATCTTGTTCATTGGGAACATTTTTTTCCATGTATAGATTGTATTGAAACATATCTGGATTATAGAAGCTTTGTGGCGTTTGGATAAATCCAATCTTTTCACTACTAGGTTTTTCTCTTTTTATCCACTTACCATCTTCTTCTTTATATAATGGTAACAAGAAATAAGGAACAGTTTCCATCAAGAAGTTACTTGTTGGAATCATGTCAGCATCAAAAGTAGCAACCAAGGGTGAACTTGTTTTTCTTAAGGCATTGTTTAAATTACCTGCTTTCGCAGATTTATTATTCGAAAGACCAAAATATCCAACCTTCAGTTTTTTAGCTAATGCGGCCATTTCAGGTCGATCATTATCATCACATAAGAATATATGAACTTTTGATTTGTCTGGATAGTCCATATAAGTACAGGCGTTGATGGTTTTATACAATAGTTTTTCATCTTCATTATGTGTTGCAATTAGTACATCAACATCAGGGTATTCATCATTTGGTATTTCAGGCATCTTAGGCATAACCGATGATGACATGTTAAGATAATGTTCAATCGCCTCAAGAACACCAACACTCTCAGCAATCACCAAAGCTAAACCAGCAATCGTCGATACTAATCCGTATTTAAAAGGTAGAGTGTAGAATATTCGCCAACCAATATAAACCAAGGCTGCGATTAGCGTACAGAACATTAGAAGGCGATGTTTTTTTCTTCTTGTCTGCATATAATTTCCTTTCTGAGAACCTAAGATTCTCTTTGTAGCAGGATGGCTGAAATGACAACCGCTGCTATAAAAATCACGGCCAAGAATTCAGAATAAATATCTGCTTGTTTACGATATAAAACATCGGGATGCACAAAATTTATACTACTATCGGAGAACTGGTATAAGCTATCAATATTCTTATCAAGCCAAATACCATGTTTAATGATCGTCGTTTTAAGATTTATACTTTCTTGTTCTAATATAGTTGGTAGTGCGAAAGATGCTCTTTTAGTAATAGTTTGATCATATTGCCATCGATTCCAATCACGTTCAGCAGCGGTATCAAGATATTCATATGCATTATCGATCATTAAGAATATCTCTTCTTCACTCAAAACATTTTCTCTAAGATCATGATAACGATCTACAATAGCTGTGACATAGCTTGGATCTCGCAATAATTGTTCAAACCACGGTGACGATTGTAAAGCTGTCGCATACATGTTGCCAACAAAAGTTGGATCATTAGCTAAACTTCGATCATAATCCCAAACTGGTCCCATATTGATTAGTCCTGTATACCCCTTGTAAAAGTATGTCGAGAAACGACCAGCATCGTAATTCATCAGAAATTCATTAAAGATGAAATAATCAACAAATGTCTTAAAATCAATGTATTGTCGATACTTTATAAAATCATCACTATCTAATGCATAAAGTTTCTCTTCAAAATTATCAATTACTTGGGTTAACTGATCAATATCCGTTTGACTGATTGATGTACTATTTGGATAGATTAATTCCAAAAATCCACTTGCTAGTTCATTACGAGTACTATAATTATCAAGAATGATCGCATCCTCACTAAAGCGATCCCTTTGTATTAAAAATGAAGGCGATTGACTAGCGCGATATCGAGGTATCTCTTCTTTGAACTGATCTCTACCAATCTTTTCAATCCACAGATACACACCCAAATATTCGTAAGAATCATTATCTTTGTATACTACTTCACAAAATTTAACTTGCGGTGCACTTAATCCCAGACTTGGTGCAATCGTGTACGCTAAATAATTACGTAACAAGCTGGGATCCTGCCATGAAACATTGAGAATCCATTCATTATCAACTCCCATGTTAAAAACATTTTGTGGATTATTATTGCCTTCATCATCTATCAATTTAACTAAATATTGTTTTTTTGGATAACCTGCAGAAGATGTTCCTCTAATCCTTAGCTTAACATTTGATAAAAAGGTAGGATCATCAGTGATACTGTTTAGTCCTTCCTTATTATCAATAATAGCAATTGTACCGTACGCGTAAGGATCAAACTCAACTTTGACAGAATATCCTTTTTCAATATCCCAAATTGTTCCATGTTTTGGTCTATCAACAGCTGTATCAATTATTACAAGCGGAAGATGGGTATTGAAACTCTTGTCAACATGGGTTTCACCACTCTCAAGTTGTAGCGCTGAATACTGATCTGGGATAGTCAATAGTGGTAAATGTTGTTTAATAAGGGCTAACTTAAAGAACAAATTAGCTAAAAGGATCATCCCAACCAAGATGATTATTAATAAGATCCTGCCAATTTTTGTCTTTAAGATTTCATTCATCGATTTACTTCATCATTTTGACAAACTAAGTTAATGCTATCAACACTTTGAATTTCTCTCAACTTAGTTGTGATTGAACCTTTCTTTTCATTTTTATTTAGGATTTTACTAGATAATTCATAAATCATCTCTAGCGCATTGTTATTGATATTCTTAACTCTCATTACGGCTTTACCATCAAAATGAACCTGTACTAACTTTGCGATTGGCTCTTCTTGATCAGGATTGCTTCTTACAATAAGTAAATATCGATCATTGCGTTGTACCCTTCCAAAGAAAACTAAAAATAAAAAGATGATCGCACTACCAACAGTTGCGATAAAATACTCCGACACACCACAACATATACCAACAGCTATACACCAAAAAATATAAACAGTGTCCCGTGGATCTTTGATAGCTGTTCTAAAACGTACAATTGACAATGCACCTACCATCCCAAGAGACAGTGCTACATTATTACCAATAACTGCCATTACAAGGGTAGTAACAATTGTCAACATAACAAGTGACACATTGAAACGCGCACTATAAACTGGTTCTGAATGAGAGAAACGATATGAGACATGAATGATCAAACCCATGATCGTTGCCATTACAAAATTAAGTAAGATAACCTCAAATGTCAATTTTCCTGCTTGTTGTGTAAAATAATTAAATAAAAGTTCTTTCATGATTCTTCCCCTTTGTTATCCTTATAGAACTAAACTTCTTACCATACAGAATTTACTAGCTGCGGTTTGTGTAGCTTTACTATGAGTAATAGCATCCTTAATATAGCTAAGCATAAAATTATTGTATTTAACTTCCATGATACACCTCTCTTTAAGTAATAGTGGTGTACTAACTAGATTAGGATCAAAGATATTCGCTTCACTAATTGTTCCTTTGATTTCACTATCAAAAGTAATTCTAATATCATTAGCCGGATAAACAAAAGCGAAGCGTCGATACTCAACAATACATTTAGGTCGATACTGTTTAAGCATCATCATCAAACGAATACGTTGACATAGCTGACTATCATAATTTTTAAGCGCGTCAACATTGCCAGCACTTAGTGCTATGGCATCATTTCTATTTATAGATATCGTTTCTTTTTGTTGGTAGTTACCAAATTTCTGTTTTAGCTCAAGCTTAACATTATTATCTTTAATATTGTAAATTCGTAATCTTAGTTTTTGTCTATCTTCTAAACCATCTTCTTTATCATGAAAATCATCATCATAAAGCGTGTCAAAATATAGACTTCTAACCATATATCCATTAGCGCCATTATTAGGATCTTGATGAAGTATTTTTGCGAAATATCTTTGTAACTGATATCTTTGACTTTCGCTAATAAAGTACTTCTTCTCAACTCTGTTTACCGAATGTTCCTCATTCATCTTGTCGCCTTTCATGAAATAATAACCTAAAAATTAATGTTATAATCTGTTTTTATAACATTTATTATCTCTGTCTTTTCTCATTTTGATAATATTACTAATATGATACATCGTCAAATAGTTACTTTCAATATGAAAAAAGGATGATATTTTGCAATATCATCCATTTAAATCATTTTATCAGTTTGTTAGCCAATTCTTTAATACCAGCTTCGAAATTTACACCAAAGCGAATATCTGTTTGGGCATCCTTAGTTCTTTGAATACTTTTTACTGTGAAATCAACAGCGATCGTTATTGCCTCTTTTAGCGTTTTATCTGCTAATACCGATGCCATTACCGCACTTGCAAAAACATCCCCTGTCCCATGATAGTATCCTTCAATGCGATCTGCCATCGCATACTCAATTAAGTCACTATCAGCGTCATACACGGCAGCACCAAGCTGTACATCATCAAAATAGACACCCGTTAGCACAACTTTCTTTGGACCTATTTCATGACTTAGTTTCTTCATTAGTGTTTCGATATAATCTTTTGTGTATGGTCCTTCATGAAATGGTTCATCAAGCATAAAACAAGCTTCGGTAATATTAGGAACTATCATATCGGCTTTACTACATAGTTCTTTCATACCTTTAGGAAAATCTGATGGAAACAATGGATAAAGCTTACCATTATCAGCCATTACTGGATCAACAAAGATGAGGGTTTTTTCACTTTTTAAGCGATCAAACAATTGTTTCATAAGTTCAATTTGAGCAAATGATCCCAGATAACCTGTATAAATACCATCAAATTTAAGATCATAAGTCTGCCAATGATCGACAATATTAATAATATCATCGGTTAGATCGCGGAAAGTAAAACCTGTAAAACCACCAGTATGAGTTGATAAAACAGCAGTTGGAATAACGCTGACTTCAATGCCAGCAGCTGAAATGATTGGCAAGGCAACTGTTAATGAACATCTGCCAAAACATGAAATATCGTGAATAGCGACAATTCTTTTTTGTTCCATATTTTCTCCTAACATTTTGTTATTTGGCACGCGGCTTTTACCTCAGCGAAAGCTGAACGATAAATTTCAAACAACTCATCATGTTGTTGTTGATCAAGTGGTAAGTATGGATCTGTTTGTGAATCAACAGTAGAAGTGTGATAAAGCGTTATTTGCTTATCTTTTACTACAACAACCGTTGGAAAATAAAGTCGCTTTATCGAATCATCATTTAGCCCTGAATAAATCTCAGCAATATCACCGATTTTCTCAAGTAGTTGATAGTACTTTGGATCTCCTTCTGTCTCGGTTATAATGTTGCCTTTATCATCAAGCTTCTTTACATCTCTTAAAGATAAAGCATTAAAGTAATATATTAAGTTTATATCCTCAGCTTTAGCTGCTTCAATAATAACCGGCACTGCAGTTCTACACCAAGGACATGTTTCAAATCCAAAGTAAATAATTCCTTCCCCATCAAGCACACTCATAACTTGTTCAAATGTCGCATAAACCATGGGGTTATCTTCGTCAATTTCAAGCACGGTATAATTCTTACCGTTATTTTCATTAATCTTATTGTTATGAGCTTCATATTCTTCTTTAAATCTGATTGCATCAGTAATCACGGGATCTTCTTCGATCGGTTTTGCTGTGCAACCACTTAATATAAGAGCTAAAACACCAAAGATTAGTAGTATTTTTCGCATATCAATATCTCCTTCTATGCCATTATATATCACTTATTTTTTCAAGACAAACAATTAGATTTTTGTTATCATATTTATAGATAGACAAGGTGATTAAAATGAACTATTTAATCAGTGCATTAATCGGTTATTTGCTAGGTTCGTTCAATACGGCATACCTACTTAGTAAAGCAAAAGGTTTTGACATACGCGATAAAGGTACCCATAATCCTGGCGCAAGTAATGTTACAATAACTCTTGGATGGAAGTTTGGTATTATTACTGCTTTATTTGACATATTGAAAGCAAGCCTTGCGGTTGTTATTGCTCAAACTATATTCAAAAATGTTGAAAATGTAGGCTTAGTAAGCGGAATAATGGCTGTTTTTGGCCACATGTACCCAATTTACTTAAAGTTTCAAGGTGGTAAAGGTTTTGCGTCTTACATAGGAATGATTTTAGCTATCGATTGGAAGTTTGCACTGATCTTAATGGTTGTCTGTGCTTTGATAACGATCATTACTGATTACATAGCAATCGCAACAATGTTTGCGGTAATTTTTTTCCCTATCTATTATTATTTATATAATGACATATCGTTTGTATTCATTGGATTAGTTGCTCTTTCATTACTTATCGTTTTTAAACATCGAAAAAATGTCATTAATATCATCAATGGTGATGAAATAGGATTAAGATCTGTTGGTAAAAACAAGAATACTTAAAAAAGACGGTTTGAATTAACAAATCGTCTTTTAGTATTAAAACGCTAGGATAATGCCACCAGCATTAGCATATACTGTACTAATACCTCTTGCTTCACATATTACTACATCCTTAAATGCGCATGTTTCTTGAATTTTACTCTTGATCATTTCAGCACGTTCTAAGCATTGACATTGTGTAATATATAGTACCCGATCTTCAAAGCCCTTTTTCGCACCGCGAACTTGTACTGCTTCGATTAATTTTTTAATCGCCGCACTCATGGTTAGTGCTTTAGATAATGCTTCAATCTCGCCTTCTGGAGTTGCACCCATCACCATCTTTATCTTCAATTTTTCAGTTACAACTGATTGTAATTTAGTCAAGCGACCATTTTTTCTTAAAACTTCAAGTGTTTCAAGTGTAAACAGAGAATCCATTGAACTAATAAAAGCTTGGCCTTGCTCTACAACTTCTTCAAATGTTAATCCTGCATCTTTTAATTCTTTAACCTTGACACAAATGGCTACTTCACCAGCTGCGGCTGATCTTGAATCAAAAATGTGAATCTTTTTATTACTGTCTTTTTCTTCTAACATAGCTTTTGCCATCGTTGCACTAGCATATGTGCCACTAAGTGGACTTGAAAGGGTTACAACATAAATCTCATCAACGTTTCCTTCTTCAAAAGCAGCCAGAAACTGACCTGGCGAAGGACAAGCTGATTTTGGTGCGTCACTTGAATTAGCCATTTTGGTTACCAATGCCGCACAATCTAATGTTTCATCATCCACATATTCTATACCATCAAGTGTAATTGTCAGGGGTACTCTGGTTACCCAGCTTAATCCGTCTTTGTAGGTTGTGTAATCGACACAACTGTCTCCGATTATTTTATAACTCATGTTAATACCTCTTTTGATCTTTCTTAATTATGTTAACAGATGTTAACTTATGCTATTTTAGCTTTTCGGTTTTTATTTGTCAACCTATGTTATACCTTTAAAAATCGAAGGCACTATCCACTATTTGTCTGATCATTAAGATGTTTTCTTGATTGTATGGCATTTCACCATTATCAAACATCAGTGCAGCGCCATACATCAATGAGCGAACCATGAATAAACGCTCTTTTTGAATGATAGAAGGAATTTGATTAATTTTACAGTAAGTTTCAACCAATTCAGCTGATTTAGCACTGATTTTATGTCTTATTTCATTATTCTCAGCACTCATCGACTCATCCTTGATCATGATTATCGATCTGAACTGCGGATTTTTAACTAAAAAGTCAATGTATGCAAGACTAATATTTATTAATTGTTCTTTGATGTTTCCTTCATATTTCACTATGACCTCAGCTTGTTCACTAAGCCATTTGTCATTGATATATTGAATTATTTTCGTCAAAAATTCATCTTTGTTTTTAAAATGTTTATACGGTGCGGCACAAGAGATACCACAAGTTTCCGCTGCTTTGCGCAAAGAAAAACCTTGTATGCCGTTGTTTTCAATTACTTTAATACCAGCAATGATCAATCTTTCCTTGGCGCTTTGTTTTGGCTTTTGTTTCTTTGTCATCATTTACTCCAATTAATAAGATTATACTTTATTTGGTCGTAATTTCAAACAATGTTAAATTTTGGGTGAACGACGAATAATATCTTGTCTTTTAGGACCGTTTGAAATGATAGTGATTGGGTAACCAATTTGTCTTTCAATCTCATCAACATAATCCTGAGCTTCTTTTGGTAGTTTATCAAACTCACGAATATCTCTGATATTAGAGTTCCAACCTTTCATGACTTTTAAGATTGGTTTGGCTTTATAACATTCTATCGTATTTGGGAAGGTCGTTGTTACTTCATTATTAAGTTCATACGCCGTGCAAATTGGTATCTCTTTTAAGTATCCTAATGCATCAAGCACGGTCAAGGCTACTTCGGTGGTCCCTTGCACCATGCAACCATATTTTGTCGCAACCACATCAAACCACCCTACTCTTCTTGGTCTTCCCGTTGTTGCGCCATATTCGCCACCATCGCCACCATTTTCACGTAACATTGATGCTTCATCATCAAACAGCTCACTAACAAATGGCCCAGCTCCAACAGCACTTGAATATGCTTTGACAACTGTTGTTATATCACTGATCTGATAAGGTGGTATTCCTGCTCCGATCGCGCCAAAAGCAGCTAAGGTTGAAGAACTTGTAACCATTGGATAAATACCATGGTCTGTATCCTTTAATGATCCTAATTGTCCTTCAAGTAGTATTTTCTTTCCCTCTTTGATAGCTTTATTTAGATACGCAGAAAGATGACATACGTATGGTTTGATCATTTCACGATATTTCATGCAAAGTTCATATAATTCATCAGCATTCAGTAGTGGTTTGTGATAGAGGTGTTCAAGCATAACATTTTTTAATGTGCAGATATTTTCAAGTTTCGCTTTTAGATACTTATCATCAAATAGTTCACATACCTGTAAACCTATCTTCGCATATTTATCAGCGTATAACGGTGCTATTCCTGATTGGGTAGAGCCAAAAGAATGTTTGCCTAGCCGTTCTTCTTCATAAGCATCAAAGCTCATATGATAAGGCATTACGATATGTGCTCGATCGGAAACTAGCAAATTGGGTTTTGGTACATTCTTGTTAACTAATGAATTAATCTCATCAATAAAAAATGGTATATTAAGAGCTACACCATTCCCAATGATATTAGTTGTGTGTTGATAAAATACTCCTGACGGTAACATGTGCAGGGCAAATTTACCAAAATCATTAACGATCGTATGACCAGCATTACTGCCTCCTTGAAAGCGAATGATGATATCTGCTTCTTTCGCAAAATAATCAGTTATCTTTCCCTTTCCTTCATCGCCCCAATTGGCGCCAACTATTGCTTTGACCATTTTTACCTCCACTAGATCTTTATATCACCAACCATTCCTAAAACGCTCTTATTAGCATCAAGGATTGGTTTTATGATCTCATTGATAAATTCTTCCGTTTGTTCTGGTGCTCTACCGATAAAATGCTTAACATCAACAATTTTAGCTAATTGTTTTTCATCAAGTTCAAATGAAGGATCATTAGCTATCCTAGTAAGCAGATCATTGTCTAATCCTTCAATTTTTACGCTTTGAGCCGCCGCTTGTGAATGGATTCTGATACGTTCATGGAACTCTTGTCTGTCTTTTCCCATCTTAACAACGTGCATTAAGATATTCTCCGTTGCCATAAAGGGAAGTTCTGCATTTAAGTGTCTTGCGATCATCTTTGGATAAACAACCATGTTACTCGCGATATTTAAATATAATTCAAGAATACTATCAACTGCCAAAAATCCTTCAGCTAAACTTAAGCGACGATTGGCCGAATCATCTAATGTACGCTCAAACCATTGTGTTGCAGCTGTTATGGCAGGGTTAAGTGTATTACTTATGACATGATTAGCTAAACCTGCGATTCTCTCACAGCGCATTGGATTTCTCTTATAAGCCATGGCTGAAGAACCAATTTGATTGGTTTCAAAAGGTTCTTCAATTTCTTTAAGATGTTGTAGCAACCTTAAATCATTTGAAAATTTATGAGCACTAATCGCAACAGCCGCAAGTACATTTAAAATACGACTATCAATCTTACGTGAATAGGTTTGCCCTGCTATTGCAACGCATGAAGAAAAACCCATTTTATGAGCAATCAACTGATCAAGATGACGACATTTATCATGATCTTGATCAAATAATTCCAAAAAACTCGCTTGCGTTCCTGTTGTTCCTTTAGATCCTAATAATTGATAATTTGCCAATATATACTCAATATCATTTAAATCTATAAATAGATCATTAAGCCATAAAGTTGCTCTTTTACCTACGGTGGTAGGTTGAGCCGCTTGAAAATGCGTATAAGATAAAGTTGGTAAATCCTTATATTTTAATGCAAACTCGCTCAAAGCAGCAATTATGTTTATCAATTTTGCCTTAATTAACTTTAAACCATCATACATGATGATCAAATCAGTATTATCACCAACATAACAACTGGTTGCGCCAAGATGAATGATAGGTTTAGCTTTTGGGCAAGCTTCACCATATGCATAAACATGACTCATTACATCATGTCTTACTTCTTTTTCTTTTTTCGCTGCCAAATCATAGTCGATATTAGCGATATTAGCCTTAAGTTCATTTATTTGTTCATCACTAATAGCCAATCCCAATTCTTGTTGTGCTTCGGCTAAAGCGACCCATAATTTACGCCAAGTCATGAATTTGTTTTCTGAAGAGAACAAATATGACATTTGTTTACTTGGATATCTTTCACTCAACGGATTGCTGTATCTGTTTTTCATGAGGACTCCTTTATCACTAATCGCCACTTAACAATTAATAAATGGTGTCTGAATCATATCCATCTTTCCAAACACCATTTTTCAGTTATTACATCAGTAATATCACTTAATATTAAGTGCAATTCTATATTACACTTTCATCGCTATTTTGTCCAACCAAATTTACATTTTTTCATTTTTGTGAAATTTCTTTCATAAAGTTATCCGTAAAAAAACTATGCACACGCATAGTTTATTTTTTAACGATAAAATTATAAGCATCACCTGATTGAACATAGCTTATCGGTATGTCTTTTACAACCTTTGGTAAATACTCTAACATGTACTGCATTCCTGGCTCTTCAGTGTTAAAATGACCCATGTTGATCGCTACTCTAGGTCGATTTAACATAGCTGAATCACGAATATACTCACTAACCGTATAATCCGTAATCTCTAATGTTATAACAGCGTCAATATCCTCTTCTTCAATCAACTTGATCATATCATTATCACCTTGACCAATCACATGGGAGATTATTCTAAGTTTTTTAACGACTGTATTTGGATCACCTGTAATACGAATACCATTTAAATTAGTTTTCACAATCAACTCATTTGCGATATCACTTGCTGTTTTGTTGTCAAATTTAAAGGTCATTGGTTTCGATATTGAACCAATCAAATGTTCTTCCCAATTTAACACCTTCATCAGACCATAGAATATCCCATCAACATACGTTCCATCACTAAGTGGAATTCCAGAATGGATATAATCATGATCTCGCCATACAACGATATTAGTATCATCAAGAAGCTTCTTCTTTGCTTTAAAAACCTTATTATCGCTTAGCCATTCTTGATGATCGCCATGATTCCAAAAAAGCGCTTCATGAACAATGACAAGATTTGCACCTCTTTTATAAGCTTCACGTATTACATCGCTTGATGCATAACAAGTTGTGACTATGCCTGTACACTCTTGTGTAGCGTTACCATATAGGATTTTATCTCTTGTTTTTGCTTCATCAATCGCAACTCCATTAACCAAACCCAAATGATATTTTTTTATTTTTGTGATTACTTCACTAATTAACATTTTATCACTCTCTTTCTAACATTATTATAGATTGTGATAATTTCAAAAGCAAAGGCATAAGAAAGGTATTTTCAATTTCTTATGCCTTAGGAAAAACAACGTTTAGTTAATATTATAGTGATAGTATGTTCTGATTCTTGTTAAGCCCGCATTTCTATCAGCCGTAGATGTTACGTCTTGATAGGTATATCCGCTAAAACTAAACGATACATTATAAAAGATCACCGTATGTATATAATTCTCACGAACTTCCCAACCACCATTGTAATAAAGGTCATCATGACTAGCAATAACATCAGCAACTCTAATTCTTGTTGGTTCTTGAATCTTTAAGTTATCAACGGTTTTTGCCTTTAACGGTACTGTCATTCCAACTGTAAATAGCGTTATAATCATAAAGCCTAATAATCTCTTTTTGTTCATATCTTTCCTTTCTATCACCAAAGGTGTCAGTTAATAATTATAATGTTTCATTATTTATCCTAAATGTAGATTGATATTATACTATTTAGCGTTTATAATAATTAAAAGGAGATTTTATGACTAATATATTGGAAGTAAAGCATATTTCTAAATATATCGCTAATAAAATGATAGTTGATGATATTAATATCAACATAAAATCAAAAGAGATAGTTGGTTTTATTGGGCCAAATGGTGCTGGAAAAAGCTCAACCCTAAAGCTCATTTCGACTCTTTGGCATGCAAATAATGGCCAAATATATATATGTGGATACAACACCAAAAACAATCGCGAGCAGGCTTTAAACTGTATTACAGCCACAATTGAGCAACCCATGTTATATCAAGACTTAACAGGACAAGAAAATATCACGATCGTTGCCAAACTACGCAATATAGATAAAGCAAGAGTTACAAAAATAATGTCTATGACAGGCCTACAAAAAGACCTAAAAAAGAAAGTTAAAACATATTCAATGGGAATGAAACAAAGATTGATGTTAGGTCTATGTCTTTTACCAAATCCAAGACTTATGTTATTAGATGAACCAACCAACGGCCTTGATCCAAATGGCGTTAAGGCCTTTTATGATATTCTAAAAGAACAAGTAAAAACAGAAGATATCGCCATCTTAATAAGCTCACACCAACTTCACGAGTTAAGCGATATTTGTACGCGATTTATTTTTATCAAAAACGGCAGATTGATTCCTACTGATGAAAAACCACCCAATGAAACTTACCAACTCAAAGTTAGTGATCCAAATAAACTTGTATTGCTTATCAATACAAAGTATGAGCAATCAGTTTGCGCTGATAGTGATAATGTAAAGATAAAAACTAATGAAACACTTAACATTAACACCATTGTCAATCTATGTATGACTAATGAAATAAAAATCAATCAAATCTATCGTATCCAACCATCAATCATCGATCAATATGAAGAGTTTTATCTATGATCAAGCTAATTATAATAGAGTTAAAAAGACTCATGAAACAACCAAGATGGCTCGTTACTTGTCTTTTTCTTTTCATAACACTTTTTGTATATGCTGATCAATATTTTAGAATTTATCCTAATTTCAATAATAAAAACGAGTCAATGTATCAAACAATCAGCAGCAACACAAATCGTGTCATTATCGATCAACAAAGTCAACTTGAAGAAGCTATTGCAAACGATGATAAAATAGCGATTGCTTCACTTCAAGAATCGCTTGCACTAAACATTGCTCAACACCAACAGTATCTTAATCTTAATATGGCATTAATCAATAATGATTGGCAAACAGCCAACCAAATACTAATAACGCTTGGAAACAATGATATGACCCAGATCATGATCAGAACCAAACTAATAGAAGCTAGTATTGATACTATTCACACTAGTCCTATTAGTGTTGGTTCGGTTTATGGTTTTTTCAGCTATTTAATAAATACCAATCTATGGTTGCTCATTATTATTTTCAGTATAATCATTGGTTATGATGTTATAAATGAAGAATTAAAAAACAAAACATTATCAATCTCGTTTTTACAACCCTATCGCATAACTATTTCTATTCTATCAAAGATCATCGCAAGAACATTTTTAGCTATCACTTTGATTTCGTTTACATTTATTTTTTTCTTTTTATATCTAAAACTATTTCATGAATGTGGATGGCTTGATCATCCTGTTGTTTACTCGCCATTATCACTTTTTGATAGAGACGCAAGTTTCACAACAACTATGCTGATGTCATTAAAAACCTTGTTTGGTATCATAACCATACATTCGTTTGTTAATATTTCCTTGGTAATAAGTTTTTGCGCTTTAATTAATTGCTTTATAAAAAAACCATTTATTTCTTTGATCGTCTTGATCACATTAACTTATTTTATATATCAGGGGATAATCAACAAACAAGTTCCGCCTTATTTTGTTTATAATCCATATTACTACTTATTTTTAAGTGTACACAACTTTCTAACAAACGAACATACTTCACTTTTCTATTATTATCGCAATGCTAGATTAAGCTATGGCTTAATTACCATGAGCATATCTACTTTTATCAACTATGCGATCACTTCCCAGATTTGGAAAAGGAAAGAATTGAGATGAGAAAGCTATTAATAGTTGAATTATTTAAAATCATTAGAGCAAAATGGTTCTACATATTTTTTGTCTTGATTATTTTAGTCATGTCTTTGTTTTACTTAAACCGCTACAATAATCAAATTAATTATTATCAAGATCAAGAAAGAAAATTAGCGAAGGAAGCTAAAAACATTGAAGTACTTTTTGATCTAGCTCGTTATGATACTAGCATTATCAATAGCGAACAAGAAGCTTTTCTAAAAAACTACATATTACTGCTTTCTAACTACAAAATCACAAGTGATCAAAAAAATAAGATTAATCTTTTGTATGAAATAAATGTTATGCGACTAACTGGTTATAATTTATCATTATCTGTTTTTACAGATAGTTTAACTCAAACAATATATAATATAGCTCTGCATGAGCATTTACTTACATCAAGCAATGAGCCGCTTATAATCGATAATAGTATCGCGCTTTTACCATTGTTTGTTAGTTTTCATCATGACAACTATCATCTATTGATCATAATTATTATACTTATCATCTTTTTATTAATCTTATCAGAAAATGATAGTGACGCTTTCAAGATATTATTCATTCAACCAGTTTCAAGAAAACAAATACTGCTAACAAAGTATTCATTAGGGATTATCATTTCATATGGGTTATATTTCATCGCTTTTATTAGTCTATTGTTTCTATCAAATAAATCTTCTTTTATCAACAGTGGTTATCCCTATTTAATTCAACCTAGTACACTTATTATAACTATTGAATCCGCTACATTTAGTTTGATCATAAGTGATTTGAGTCTGACTTTACTTTTATTAGCTATTATCACAACTACTTACTATTTAACATTCAGCACAACAGTATCTAGCATTATCGCACTTTGTGCTTTAATCCTAGTCAATAATATCAATAAATTTAATTTTTCGCATTTTGGTAATACCTACATTATGACCCTTGTATTAGTATTGATTGCTTTAATGTTACTAGTGATGACTCAATTTGCCATTAAAAAAAGGGATTTAAATTGACCCATCTCCCTTTAGTAACATAATTCTTTCTTTTTCATATTTATCTATTTTATGACCAAACTCACATATTGGACAAGCAATAAAATACTCTCTTTTATACGGTATTATTGGTATAAAAAATAAAGTAAACCACGAAGTCAATCTAACAAGATCAAACTGATTTGTATTATGACAATTACTACATTCTTGTTCATCCACTTTTAATAATATTTTGCGCGTCTTCCGCCAACCCCATATAATCATAAAATTCCTCTTTCTTTCTTTGTAATATTATCATTTGAAGTTATGCTTAGCAATCGTTTTTTAGCGATGTAACTAGCCTATGTAAAAGACATTCAAATATAAAAAACACTCGTTTAATTTGAGTGTTTGATATCAGAATGGTGCCGGTTATAGGATTTGAACCTACGACTTGCTCATTACGAATGAGCTACTCTGCCAACTGAGTTAAACCGGCATAATAGTCAAATAATATATTATTGAAATAAACAATCATTGTCAATTAAATGGGCTTTTTATTTACCACCAGTTCATCATAACCAGTTTGCTCATCATATTTGCGATCAATAATATATTCTTCCAGTTCAAAAAGTACAATCTCAGCTGTTGTATTAACGATTGTGTCCACCATAAGATGGCCACCTATCGTATTCATGTTTTTATCTGATAATGCGATATGAATATGAGCTTTATCATTGGCTATTGTTCCTTGTAGTGCAACGATTTCGTAATCATTATAATCACGATAAATTTCTTCTGCCTTAGCTTTTCTAATACAAACCGCTTTTAGACAACCCACACCACATGAAATAACCGCCGCTTTGATCTTGTTTTTGACACAGTAATCAACGATGCTGTTTCTTAGATCATCCCCATTTACTAAACGAAACACATGTTCCTTCATAACTATCCTTTCTAATCCAATATTTTATGATAAGCCAAGCGCTTATCCTTATTAGCTAAATAGATAATACCACAATAAACAAAACCCATTTTCTCAACCATCTTTTGCATAATCTTGTTATCCGCATGGGTATCAATTCTTATGTCATAAACGTCCCTCTCTTTAGCCAAGATACACGTTTGATCAATAAAGTGTTGTGCGATTTTACGATTACGATAATTCTTCGCAACAGCAATCCGATGTATCACAAGATACGCTCTATCATTAAGCCATTTACCATTATCGATGACTTTATATGTTGGTTCTTCAGCATTGATGATTGCACCATACGCCACTACTTCTTTTTGATCGATAAGTACATAACCCCACCCATTATCAATATCATTTTCTATTGTTCTTTGATTTGGATAGTTATTTTGCCATTGATCTATTCCCTGCTCACGTAAAAATACTTGAGCATCGGTAATTATCACCATGATATCATTAACTAGGCTGTGTCTTGCTTTGATCAGATCCATAATCCACCTCATTGATATAATATTATCATATTAGCTGTACTGTTGATGTATTAAACTATGGTTTATGTTAATATAAAATTACGAGGTGATCATATGAAAATTGCAATAGGAAACGATCATGTAGGTTATACCCTGAAAGCAGCGGTACTAGAAGTTTTAAAACAAAGAAACATCGAAGTGATCGATGTTGGTAGTTACAATGATGAGAAAACAGATTATCCCATTTATGGTGAAAAAGTAGCCAATCTTGTCGCAAATCATGAAGTTGATTTGGGTATCATAATGTGTGGAACAGGCGTTGGTATTTCTATTTCAGCAAACAAAGTAAATGGTATAAGAGCTGTTGTATGTTCTGAGCCATACACTGCTAAGCTTTCACGTATGCACAACAATAGTAACATCCTAGCTATGGGAAGTCGCGTTATTGGCACAGAGATGGCCAAAATGATTGTTGATGAATGGTTAGATGCGACTTATGAAGGTGGACGTCATGATAAACGCATTGCTTTGATCAAAGCCATCGAAGAAAAACAAAATTGAGATTAACTCTCAATTCAGACTGTTGACAAAATAAGTTAACAGTCTTTTTATTTGGTTAGAAGAATACTATTAAGAAAGGCAAGATAATGGTAAAATTTTAGTAGATAAGTAGAGGACAAACTATGTTTAAGAAACGAACGATCCAACAAGAGG
>JAYFOM010000046.1:0-7741 GCA_034932685.1 Erysipelotrichaceae bacterium | reverse complement strand
AATTGTCCGGTTAAAGCGATCAGAGTCGTAAATCATCAAGCAAGGATCATATATGAAAGATGTATTCTTTGTGGTAAATGTACTTCGGTGTGTCCACAAAACGCTAAGAGTGTTCATAGTGATATTGATAAGATAGAATTACTACTTCAGGATAATCGTCCTGTGATCGCTAGTATCGCTCCTTCCTTTGTTTCAAGTTTTAAACTTGATGATTTCACGATCATGGAGCAAGCATTAAAAAGTTTAGGCTTTGCGAAAGCTGAAGAAACAGCCGTCGGTGCAGCTAGTGTAACAAATAGCTATAAAGAAATACTACAGAAACAAGAGTATAAGAACTTCATAAGTTCAGCATGTCCAGCTGTAAACATGATGATCTGTATGTATTATCCTTTAGCGATCAAATATCTTGCGCCAGTAGTATCACCAATGGTAGCTCATGCTAAGATGCTTAAAAAACGTTATCCCAATGCCCATGTTGTCTTTATTGGGCCTTGTATTGCTAAGAAAAAGGAAGCTGATCAAAGTAGTATCATTGATGGCGTATTAACTTTTGAAGACCTAGCAATACTCTTTAAAAAAGCTAATATCAAATTAGATGAAATCGAAGTACAAATAGAATCTAATGGTGAACAAAATAAAGCTAAATATTATCCGATAAGTCGAGGTATCATTAAATCATTTAATGGTTATATTGATAACTATGAGTTTGTGGCTGTTGATGGTATTGATAAGTGTCGCGAAGTACTTGAAAATATTGATAGCTTATCAGGGATGTTTTTAGAGCTAAGTGCATGTGAGTATTCATGTGTCAATGGTCCTTGTAGTTTGATCAAAGAAGGCTCAGCGGTAAAAGCTAACGCGGATATACGCCATTATGCTAGTAAGAAAAATAGCGTTAATGAGCAACCTATGATCGATCAACATCTTGATCTATCATATAATTTCAAGCCAATCAAGGCTAAAGAATATACCCCAAGTGAAGCTCAGATTAAAGCAATCTTAAGTCAAACTGGTAAAAACAAGCCTGAAGATGAGTATAACTGTGGCGCTTGTGGATATGATAGCTGTAAAGAGAAAGCTTGGGCTGTAGCTAATGGTTATGCGGACATTGAAATGTGTATTCCTTACATGCGCCAAAGAGCTGAATCAATGTCATATGAGATAATTCAAAATAGCCCCAATGGTATCATTTTGGTTGATAATGATCTTAATATCGTGGAGATTAACCAAAAAGCGATTGAAATGGTTGGGGTTGATGATAAGGATGTTGAAGGGCGCAAGCTATATGATTACTATGATGTTGCGGATTTTATGGTGGTGTTAAATGAAAAGAAGAACATTTATCATAAACAAGACTATATCGCTAAGACTAATACCTTTGTGGAAGTATCGATCATTTACCTACAAAAAGAAAATCTATCATTTGCGATCTTTAAGGACATTACCGAAAAGACAGATTATGATAATCGCTTAAAGGATATGAAGATTGAAACGTTACGTACAACTGATGATGTCATTAAAAAACAAATGCGCGTTGCTCAAGAAATAGCGTCACTATTAGGTGAGACAACAGCAGAAACCAAGGTTGCTTTGGTCAAGTTGAAACAAATGTTACAAAATGATGGAGCGATCTAATGAGTCTGTATCTTGAAACGGGTTATACCTCAATCAATAAAAAAGATGAAGAGTTGTGTGGTGACAAAGTTGAGACAATTATCAAAGATGATCAAATTACATTGGTTTTAGCTGATGGTTTGGGAAGTGGTGTTAAAGCTAATATTCTAGCAACTTTAACATCAAAAATATTATGTACGATGATTGCTAATCAAATTAGTATTGATGAATGTATTGAAACGATCATCCAATCATTACCGATATGTAAAATTAGAAAGATCGCTTATTCGACTTTCTCAATCGTTCATATTGATAATAATGGTGAGGGTTATCTGTTTGAGTTTGATAATCCACAAGCAATCATTATTCATAAAGGTAAATGTCATGATATTGATCGCGAATGTTTAACGATCATGGAAAAGCGTGTTTATAAAACGAAACTACAGTTAGAAAAAAATGATTATATCTTGACCATGAGTGATGGAGCAATTCATGCTGGTGTTGGAACTACATTGAACTTTGGTTGGGATCGTTTGGATATAAAAAACTATATACAAAGTACTTTTAGTAAAGATATAAGTGCCAGAGCACTTGCATGTTTAGTGGCTATCGCTTGTAATGATCTTTATCTTAATAAACCTGGTGATGATACAACGATAGCTGCTGTTAGAGTTAGAGAAACATTAAAAGTTGATTTAATGGTAGGACCACCAATTGATAAAGAAAGAGATAATTATCATGTCGCTGCTTTTTTGGCTAATGATCATAAAAAGATCGTATGTGGTGGTACTAGCTCACAGATCGTAGCGCGCTATCTAAATAAGGATGTTAAGACACTATTTGATTATCCAGATAAAGATGTTCCACCAATTGGTTATATTGATGGTATTGATCTTACTACTGAAGGTGTATTAACTTTAAGAAAGTTACTAATGTTATCGGATGATTATTTGGCAGTTGATAGTTTAAAGGATAAGCGCTATGTGGCAAAAGATGGGGCTTCATTATTAGCAGATATGTTGTTTGAAAAGGCAACGCATATAAATTTCTATGTTGGACAAAGTATCAACATTGCCCATCAAAGCTTACCGATTGATATAAATATGAAAATGCGAATAGTTGAAAACATCGCAATAAACCTAAGACAAATGGGCAAGAGTGTAACAATCAACTACAATTGAGGTGTAAAGATGAAAAAATTTGATACAAAAGTTCAGTATTTAAAATATCAGGTATTAAGAGAAGTCGCTAAGCATAGTTTTGCGGGTGATTTAACTGATCATATCGTGGATATACCCAAAGATATCGTATCAGGTAATAAACCAACGATGCGCTGTTGTGTATATAAAGAAAGAGCAATCTTAAGTGAAAGAGTAAAGATGGCAATGGGTGGCTTTAAAGATCATCAAAATGTTATTCAAACAATTGATATCGCTTGTGATGAATGCCCAGTTGGTGGGTATGAAGTTACACCTTCATGTCGTGGTTGTATCGCTCATTATTGTGCATCTGCTTGTTTTAAAGGCGCAATTACCTTTGATGCTCAACAAAAAGCCCATATTGATAAGTCTAAATGTGTAGAATGTGGACTATGTGCTAAAGCATGTCCTTATAATGCGATCGCAAACTATCAAAGACCATGTGAAAAAGCTTGTAAAGTTAAAGCAATATCAATGGATCAAGATAAAAAGGCAGTTATTGATGATGAAAAATGTATCGCTTGTGGTGCTTGTGTTTACCAATGTCCATTTGGGGCTATTACAGATCGTTCGTTTATTCTTGATGTTATTGAACTGATAAAGAATAGTAATAATAATAAAGAATATAAAGTGTATGCGGTTGTAGCACCATCTATTGCCAGCCAGTTTAGTTATGTTAGTCTTGGTCAAGTAGTTAGTGGTTTAAAGCAACTTGGTTTTTACAGCGTTGTTGAAGCAGCACTAGGTGCTGATTTAGCTGCTTATCTAGAGGCACAAGAATTAGCTGAAAAGAAATTTTTGAGTAGTTCATGTTGTCCAGCATATGTTAGTTATGTTTTAAAAGCCTTTCCTGAACTTGAAAAACATATATCACACAATCTTTCACCTATGGCGATAATCGCTAAATATATTAAAGAAAACGATAAAAACGCCAAAGTAGTATTTATTGGTCCGTGTACTGCTAAAAAGATGGAGTTTCAAAAACCTGAAGTCAGACCTTACGTAAATAGTGTCTTAACCTTTGAAGAACTTCAAGCCCTCTTTGATAGTTTAAGTATCCCACTTGACTCCTTAAAAGATGATGTATTGGATAACGCTTCATACTATGGTCGTATCTTTGCTCGTAGTGGTGGTCTTAGTGATGCGATAAAACAAGCACTAACTGAACAACAAATCGACTTTGCGTTTAAACCAATCGTATGTGATGGTATTGAAGAATGTAAGAAAGCTTTATTAAAAGCTTCAAAAAACATGCTTGATGGTAATTTTATTGAAGGTATGGCTTGTGTAGATGGATGTATTAACGGTGCAGGATGCTTGACTCATGGTCCTAAGAATAAAGCTGATGTTGATAAATACGGTAAACTAGCATATGAAAAAACAATTAGTGAAGCAATAAGCGTCATTAAATAATAATCACTTAAATCGTAAGTTATGAATACTTACGATTTTATTATAAGAAACAAAGGTAATTGACAACTTAAGCGTTGATTGAAACTAACACAAAACAATAGTAAGATATTAACAGGTATTACCAATACAATTGATAGTGCAGTAGCTAAGACAGTAAGCACAGCTAAAGATATTGGACGAAGAGTAGTAAACTCTGTAAAGACAGGTGTTACTAACATCTATCATGAGCCGAAGAACTTAGCTGTTAGTGGAATTAGAAAAGCTAATAGTTATATATCTGCTGGGTATGATAGGGTTAAGGATTATATAATTGAAAAAGTAGATAGAGTCTATAAAACTGTATTAAATAAAGATAGAAAAAACATATTTGGTGACTTAAGTGAAGCGGCTAATTATGGTGTTAAACCATATAGAATATTACAAAAAGAACTAAAAGAAACAGCCCTCGAAGCACATCATATCGTAGAGAAGAGATTAGCAGAAGCGCTGGGTATATCAAATGCTAGGTCTATGCTATGTGTTGCAGTAACGGAAGCAGAGCATCAAGCATTTACAAATGCTTGGAGAGCGATAATTCCATATGGTACTAACTACAGAAAATTAGAACCAGGTGAAATATGGGATGTTACTCAAAAAATATATAATAACTACCCTGCACTACTTGAAGCTGCCAGAAAAACTATTTTCAAATAGGAGAAAATCAATATGAGAGTTAGACATAGAATCGCTTATAATAAAGAATCAGTAAGTAAAGATTTTATTGCTTTTTTACTTACAAATAATGCAAGATTCGATAATACTAATAGTTTCATTGGGGTAGCTTACATTTTTGAAAAAGAAGAATACTTGAGCCAATTGAGCCTGTTTTATCAAAAGGAAAAGATTACACCAATAATTGACGTTGTTTATACACAAGATGAATATGATAATACTCTGTGGCTAAGTTTTCGCCCGAAATTTAGATTTGAGTACCCACAACCTGAAGATGAGTCTAAATACAAAACGATGACTTACGATGGTACTAAGTTTTGTGACAATTGTGGTAGTGGACTTGTTCAAAAGGATAGTTTTCGAATTGCTAAGTCACCCAAGTGGGGAAAACGTCATTTTTTGATGCTTAATTGGATTGAGGATGAAATTTTCATTAATACAATAGCAAAAGAATTTCTAGTGAATAACAAAATTAAAGGATTAGATTTCTTAGAAGTTATGAATCATAAAAAAAATTTACCTTTTGAGGACATACACCAGATATATGTAAAACACAAACTAAATTCAGGTTTAATCAATTTTGAACAATCTGTTAAAGCGACTAAAACTTGCAATCTTTGTGGAACTATAAAATATGTCTATTCAGGGAAGGGCTTAACTTTCAAAAAAGAAATTTTTGAAGGCATAGATTTGGATATATTCAAAACAGACGAATTCTTTGGAGCTGGGCATATTTGTGCAAGAATAGTAATTATATCCCAAAAACTATATCAATTGATTAAGAGTAGTGGTATGGATAAAGATATTGAATTTGAACCTATCACACTTGTTTGATTCTTAGTAATAGGAGGAATCACTATCGATAGGAGTAACTACCATCATAGATCGGTAACAAGATCCACGCTGATTATGGCGATCAAAATGAAATTGAATATGAATATGATAAAAACAATCGATTAATCCAAATCGTTTATTCAATCCGTAATCTTGACCTATATAATCAGTTTACTATAACCGAGACATATGAGTATTACCGTGATGGTAAACTACGCTTATATGTCCCCAATCAACCAGCTAACAGCAGTAGCGAAACCAAGAAAGTATACTACTATTACCAAGATGATCAGATAAGCAGTAAAGTAAACACTTTAAGTCACATGATCAATGATCAAGAAGTGATCAGTGCTCAAGACACAGTTAACTATCTTTATGATCAAAGTGGTAAACGCACAGAGATAAGTGATAAATTAGGCAAGACGCTTTATGCATACGATAAGAGCAAAAACCTAACCCAAATAACAAGAGTTGATCAGCTAGTCACCTATGATAATGATCACAATGAACTAACAAGAGTTGATCAAACAAGTCAAACGGTAGGTTATAGCTATGATAGCTATCATAATCAAACAGCGATCATCTATCCCGATAATACAAGAGTTGATTATGAATATGATGAGCTACAACGCTTAAGTAGTGTTACTGATCAAAATGGAACAACAACATACACCTATGACCCCGTTGATAATGAACTAATAGAAACTTTGCCAAGTGGCGAGATAACTGTTACTACTTACCAACTAGGTAAAGTAACACGCAAGCTAACAACTTACTTTGATACGCAGTTAAATCAATTAGTAACCTTAGTAGATCAAAGTATTACCTATGATGAAACAGGTAATGTCTTAACTGATACCTTGATTAAAAATGGTGTAACAGCCACAACCCTAAATACCTATGATGAACGTAGTCAATTACTAAGTAGTATTAAAACAGCAGGTACTGATAAGGTCGAGTATAACTATGTTATCGATCCCTTTGGTAATAAGAATGAAGTGATCAAATACTACAGTAATGATATCTTAACAAGTAGTAATACAAAGTCCTATACTTATAATCATCTTCATCAATTAGCTAGCGCTACGATTGATAGTGTATTAGTCAATTACGTCTATGATCCTTATGGTAATCTTGTTAGTGAAGATAATGGGACAAGTCAAATCAATTACAGCTATGATCTAGATAATAACTTAATAGCTTATGACGATGGAACAAGTTATCAATTTAGCTATGATGGCAGTGGTAAGCGCATAAGCAAGCAAGTAGATAGCATTGAGATAAGGTATGTTAACGACGCCAGTAAGGCAAATGAGCAAGTATTAACATATACTGTCTTAAATACTACTTTCAAACTAACTTATGGCTTAAAACGTTTATATGAGGATGATAAAGCCTATATCTATGATAGTTATGGCAATGTCATCATCCATGATGATGAAGAATACGCTTATAGTCCATATGGTAGCTTAAGTGAGGGCATTATTGATGGGTTTAATGAATATGGGTATAAAGGCGAAGTCCATGATAATCAAGCACTACAATACTTAAGAGCTAGATACTATCATACTAAACTAACTCAGTTTATCGCAATAGACACCTACAGGGGAAATGACAGTAACCCCTTATCCCAGAATAGATATAGCTTTGCGAGTAATAACCCTTATAAGTATAGTGATCCAAGTGGACACTTCATCATATCCTTAGAAGGATACAAGGTATATATTGCTGGTAGTGCAGCACAAAGACAAGCAAGTGCGAGTAGTAGCACGGTACCAACTGTTGATAAACCATTAACCGAAAACCAAATCAATGACATAATTGATTCATATAATCCAGGACCAAGTAATACTAACTTAGCATGGCGTTTCTTAGTACAAGAGAAACTACAAGCAGATTATCTAGCGCAACAGAAAGCCATTGAAGATGCTATACCCAAAGGTGCAAAGATAGCACATGAAGAATTTAAT
>JAYFOM010000045.1:0-24734 GCA_034932685.1 Erysipelotrichaceae bacterium | reverse complement strand
AGCTGGAATAGGTCTACCTTTTATCATAAAAGCTTTCTCTTTTTAGACTTTTGGATCAAATCATCGCTTTTTATCAAGAAAAAAGTTGTACTATCGTCTTAGATGTACAACTTTGTCAACAAGCTGAAACATTGTCGCTTGGCGACAATGTTTTATTTTGCGATTTCTAGACTAACTCCAGCTTCTTTGAATTTCTTTCTGATCTTATCACTGGCTTTATCGTCGGTAATGATCCTATCAACAATTCTTGTTTCACATATCTTTTTAAGACATTTTACGCCAAGTTTGCTGTAATCACCAACAACGATAATACTTCCAGATTGTTTGATCATCTCTTGTTTTACAAAATGTTCAGTATTATATTCAGTCGTGATTAAATCCGTATCAATTCCATCTGGTGATAAGAAGAATACATCACTATGGAATCTACTGATAGCTTCAACTGTTAGTTCATCATGAAAGCTATCATTTTCACGATTATACTTGCCCCCCGCTAAATGTACACTAGCTACTGGTGATTTAACCAAAAAACTAGCTGTTGCTAAAGAATTAGTGATAACAGTACATTTACGTTTTTTGTGAACGATTGCTTCAGCAATCATGCGACAAGTGCTTCCAGAATCTAAAGTTATCAACATTCCCTCTTTAATAACGTTATCAACGATATATCGAGCAATTTTTAACTTTTCATCTGTATGCATAGAGCTTCTTCTAGCATAGACTGTTTCATACATTGTTCCTAAAATGGCGATTGCTCCACCTTTAACTCTTCTTAACTTTCCTTGTTTTTCAAGATAAGTTAAATCGTTACGAATGGTCGCTTCTGATACTTTTAAGTCGTGGCAGAAATCATCGATCGAGTAGAAATTATTGATCAATAATAGTTCTTTGATGGCATTATGCCTAATTTCGGTTTTTCCGGATACATCCATGGGTTTTCCTCCATATGCTACACCACCATTCTAATACTTTTTAGCGTTTTTTTCAAATGAAAACGCTAATAATTATTGGAATTAACATGCAATAAAAATAACTATACTCTATCATTATTAGAAACTAATCTTATTATGGATAACTTTTCCAAGAATTTTGACTTCTTCTTCAATCAATTGTTGATCTAAAATCTCAATTGGTTGATAATTTGGATTAGCAGGAACAAGTATCATCTTATTTTTATCGTATTTAACATATTTGACAGTAGCTTCATTATTGATCAAGAATACCCCAATGTCGTTATTGTCTAAATAATTTTGTTTATGTACAAAAATACGATCACCAGGCATAATTCGTGCATCACGCATTGAATCGCCGATAACTTCTAAATAAAAGTGATCATCATCGCTAACTTCTATTCCTTCAATGTCTTCATAATCAATTATGTTCTGTTCAGCATAAATTGGGGTTCCACCTCTTACTGTTCCCAATACAGGAATTCGCTGTTTTTGTTTACTAAGATCATTATGCATAAGTTGTAAGATACCAATGCCATAACTTTTAGCGATTTTTTCAAGCACATCATAAGGAGGTGTTGATGTACCATCTTCCCATTTTTGTATTGTCGTAAATGATTTATAGCCAAAAGCATCGGCCATATCTTGTTGTGATAAACCATGCTTACGTCTTAAATGTCTTATATTTGTTTTAAACATATTTTCACCCTTTTTATCATATCATCTTACAGTTTTAATCGCAATTATTACTTTATTATTTTTCAAGTAAAGGCTTGCAACATGAATTATATTCAAGTATCATATAGATGGGTGAAGTATGTGGAAAGAGTTATCTTGCATTGTGATCTTAATGGTTTTTACGCCTCAGTTGAGTGTTTTCATAATCCAAGCATTAGACATTTGCCAGTTGTCGTAGGTGGCGATGTTGATAAAAGGCATGGTATCATATTGGCTAAAAATCAAATAGCGAAACAATTTAATATTCAAACTGGTGAGGCATTATGGCAAGCTCGTGCTAAATGTCCCAATTTGGTTATTATCAAACCACACTTTGACCTTTATTTACGATTTTCTGCTTTAGTGCGTAATATTTTAGCTGATTACAGTGATTTGATTGAACCATTTGGTATTGATGAGGCATGGCTTGATGTTACTCATAGTACTTTTAAAGGTAATGGGGTTGAAATCGCCGATACTATTCGAGGCAGGATCAAAGAAGAACTAGGTATTACCGCTTCTGTTGGTGTTAGTTTTAATAAGATTTTCGCTAAATTAGGTTCAGATCTAAAAAAGCCTGATGCAACCTCCCTTATTACTAAAGAAAATATGAAAGAAGTAATATTTCCACTTAAAGCTAGCGAACTACTATATGTCGGAAAAGCTACAAGCCAAAAACTAAACACTTTAAACATCTTTACCATTGGTGATATTGCTAACGCTAAAATAAGCTTTTTAAAGCAACATTTAGGTAAGCATGGCGAATATCTTTGGTTGTTCGCAAATGGCCTAGAAAACAGCCCTGTAAGCCCTTATGGCGCTGATAGTGGTATCAAATCAATTGGTAATAGCACCACTACGCCAAGAGATCTCAATAATATGGATGATGTTAAGATTGTAGCCTACGTATTAGCAGAAAGTGTTGGAGCACGCTTACGCGAACAAGGATTAAAAGGCAGAATTATTACTATAAGTGTTCGTGATACTAATCTTAATGGTTTTACTCGTCAAGAGAAATTAAACTTTGATACCGATTGTGACCTTGAAATTGCCAATAAAGCCATTGAACTGTTTTATCACAATACCAAAAACGTCTTTCCAATCAGAAGCATTGGTGTTAGTATTTCTGATTTGAGCCATGGTGAAACCAATCGTCAACTGTCTTTATTTGTCAATCATGAACAAATAGAAAAACAACGACAGCTAGATAAGACAATTGATTTGATTCGTAAACGTTATGGCTTCACTACTATCAAACGCGGTGTTATGTTAACTGATCAAGGATTAAGTGAATTCAATCCTAAAAACGATCATGTAATATTCCCCGTAAGTTATTATTAGAGGTATAATATGGATAACAAGATTTATATTGATGTTGTGAGTATTCATTATAAAAGTGGTACGATCAAACCCTTATTTATCGTATGGGAAAACGGTCAAAAATACGCCATTGATAAAGTCAAAAATATTACACGCGCCGCTTCATTAAAGGCCGGTGGCTGTGGTATTCGCTATACATGCATGATAAACAACCAAGAAAGATATCTCTTTCTTGAAGAGAACAAATGGTTTATCGAAAGGAGATAATATGTGCGGAAGATATTTATTCAACGATAATAATAGTAAAAAAATAAAAGAGATCATCGCAGAAACAAAAAAATCTTACCAACAAGCAGAGCTAGATTTAGTAGCTTGGGATGAAATATATCCAAGCGCCTATAGTGTAGTTTTAACCTGTGATAAAATCTTAAAACCTAAACTTATGGTGTGGGGCTATCCCAAATGGGACTCCAAAGAACTTATCATAAACGTTCGAACTGAAACAATCAAAAATAGCAAATACTTCAAGGATGATTACTTTAAAAACCGCTGTGTTATCGCATGTACTGGTTTTTATGAATGGGATAAAGATAAAAAACGTCATTTCATAAAAAATCCCCACGAAGAGATAATTTACTTAGCAGGGATATATCGTATTGTTAATGATAAATATCATTATTGTATATTAACCAAAGCAGCTAACGAACAACTTAAAGTGATCCATGATCGTATGCCCGTTGTTATGAATGAAAAAGATGCAATGAGATACTGTAGTGATGTCAAGTGAAACGAGTCTAGAATACTAATAAGGTTCGATGTTTATTACTATCTCAACATCCAATCTTTTTATACCTTTTTGTGATTGATGCCAAACAACTCCTGGACTTGTAATCTCTGAAACATTAGTTATAATATTAACTTGGAAATTAGTGAATCCAAGAGAAGTCAATTCATTTCGTATATAATTAGCTCGCTCATTTGGATCACCAATTTTATCATAAATCGACATATATGCAGGTATATTCGCCGTTGGATATGCACCTCTAGAATACGTGATTGTTACACTTAATGGACTTGGATATGTGCCAGCAGCTACACTTTGACTAGTTATATATCCATTAGGATTACTATCATAATCACCAGCTACCAATACAAATGTAACGCCAGTAATAGATGGTAGTTCCCCGATATTTTTCGTTGTGTAATCATCAATAGTAACTGATGACCCTCTTGATACCTTAACAGTTAAGGTTCTTGAATCGATACTTTGCTCATATACTACACCACTAGCGTATGAGTTATTATAATCTTCCTGTTTTACTAATGTCCAACCAGCGCTTTTAGCATTAGCTGCATTGATCGCATTACTAGTGTATGTGTATGTTTTACCAACAAAATTTTCTGGAGTATATACACCAAGAGAAAGTTGGTAATCAATTCTTGTTCCTTCATCAACGATTGCATTAGCAGCTGGCGTGTGACTTATAATAGTATTATTGCTAAAAGTATCGTGATAGCGTTCGGTTTTAACACCTTCCAATAACTTGTTGGTTGTTAAATAACTTCTAAATTCACTAAGTGTTTTTCCAACTTGACTTACCAAAGTGATTCTTTTTCCAAGTGAGTAAACAACATTAACAGTTGATCCAACATTAATATCACCGCTTATGTCTTGTGTAATAATCTTACCTTTATCAATGGTCTCACTATAGTCTGTGGTTGACCTTAGAGTAATACTTGCACCATCTTTATTTAGTTCATTCACTTTCGTTACAATTAAACTATGATTTTGATTACTGTAATCGGGCAAATTAGGTTTACCAAGTGATAAATTCACAGTTATCGTTGCACCATCCGCTAAATAACCACTATTTGGTCTATTACTTATAACGATATTTTTACTAACATTGTTATCATATTTATCAATGAATGTTGCATTTACACGATTATCATTTTGATCTAACCATTGAATTACTTGTATCTTGGTTTTTCCACTTAAATCTATAGCTTGAATAGGCAAACCACTTGAGTATGTAACTGTGATTGTTCTTCTTTCATAAGTGATAGCGCCAGCAACTGGGGATTGTTTAATAAAGCCACCCTTTTCAATTGTTGTGCTGGTTGATGATTCAAACCTAATAATTATATTATTAACGGATCCCCAACTTGTAATTTGGATACGTGAATAAGTACTGAAATCAGGGACTATTATTTCTTTTTGCTCATTATTTTGACCAAGGGATAAAGTGAATATGATCATATCATTTCTTTTCATGGTTGGCGTTGAAATATTATGGGAAATAAAGATATCGGTTTCTATCTTATCATTTTCAACATACTCATATGTAACATCAGACAGTTTGTTAGTATCAACGAATTCTACTATTTGCAAGTATGAATATCCGGTAAAATCGGGCAATGTTATTTCTAATTCAGGATTTGGTCCAAGTGAAATCAATATAAACAATTTTTCACTTTTTTTAATCTTTGTTTGTGGCGATACCGATTGAGATATTACCATTCCCTTCTCAACTATTTCATCAAATTGATAATCATAGTCAATATCAATTTTGTTTTCTATTGCCCATTGATCTATTTCAGTAATAGTTTTCTCACTAAAATCAACTACCACAACATCTGCTTTCAAAAAGAAGAAACTCAAAGCTGCCAATGTTATTATAGCTAAAGTCGTTATTCCGGCTAGTATGTATAATATAAGTGTTCTTTTGTCTCGCATATAAGTACCTTCCTAATCGATATTCGTTATGATTAGTTTAACTTTATCGTAGTTTTTAATCATCACAACAACTTCATAAATCCTATTACTATTTGTATATGTTTCATTTATTGATTTAAAATAGTCAAACATCTGAATAATATCAAAGTAATCACCACAACTTATCGAAATATAAACATCATATGTACCTTCATCAAGTTCAGATAGATCAATATCATCGAAACTAAACCAGGCTTTGCTGTAATTGTGAATAGAATTTATAATTGATGTTAATTCATATGGCCCAGTTATTGTTGATAATTCATTTTCTTGTACAATATTACCATTTTTAACAAAATATAATTTGTAAGTTGGTTTTTGGCTGTCATTATGATCTGTATAGAACATATACATAAATCCTATTCCACTTAGGATAGAGTCGTTTATTTCAAAGTTATCTATATTGAAATTTGTTAAACGATTTGTAGGTTTTCTTACTTGAGCATATTCTTCATCTAATCCATCAATTATACTTAACTCATATCTTGAAACAAATCTACCATTTTTATTTATGATAAATGTTTTATCATTAATGGTTTTAATGACAGGTATATTTCCGACAAGGTTATTCATTAGCTGTTTTTTACCATAATATGTAAGATCACCAGTACTTGATATAATCTCTACTTCAAGATTTGCACGATAATCTCCTATCGGCAACTCTGAAACATCAATATAATTACTAAACCAGGAATAATAGTAGTTAGCATCATCACCAATCGAGAACAAATAAGTATCTAACTCATTATTGTTATAGGTATCAAGTTGATACTCATACTCTTCCAATGTATCAATATTATAAATTATCAAACGATGAGTAATCTTATCTCGATCATTGTGATTGATTCCTTTTAAGGCTGCAACACCTTGTATAAACAATAACTCGCTTTGCTCTTCTGTTCCCCATGTAAAGACATCAATATCAGTTAAAACTTGTTTCTCAATTTTTCTATTAACAGCCAAATAAAGTTTATCTTCAAGCTCACTAAATACAAGCGCAGAAGTTATCGCACTAATATCAGGTATGGTTTCAAGATTGATGTTGACATCAAATGGTTCTAAGAAGCGATTATAGCTTACTCTAATCAAGACTTCATATTCGCCATTAGCTAATGATGATAAATCTATATTATCCTTTTTAAAGGTTGATGAGCTAAAACTTAGATCTTTGATTGGATAGGTTTGATCAATTGTTGTATTTGCGACATCATCATCAAGAGCAAATGTTGTTTCAACACTTGTTTCTGTATTTACAAAAACTAATGAATGGTTAACATTGGTCGAATTAAAGATTCCAATGCCTTTATTAAATCCAAAACCACTTACATCTAGTCCGTTAGTATCAAAGCTGAAGTTATTAATCTTTAAAACATTACCATCTGTAATATATTCAGGATATAGTACTGAGGTTATAGGATTTAATCCCAACGTCTCATAGTATCTACTATTTGATAATAATGTGATCTTGCTTGTATCAATATAACCAATGCTTTCAATAAATCCATATATTTCACGTGTAGTGTTTAAACTTGTCATAACTCCACCAGTTATGGGATTAGTAGTTGGTATCTGATAAAAACCATTATCTATTTGATTTAATATAACAGTGAAATCTTGTTGGTAAGTTGCACCATAAGCTGAAGTGTACCAATTAGCTGAAGTTGCATTAGCTTCTTTTTTGATTGAAACATTGTACTCATTGATAACACCTACCCCATAATATTGATAATCAACTAAATCATATGTACGATCAATATTATAAGCAATAGCAGCGATCTGCAAACCCCAATAAGGGTCACTAGCATATTTAACATTAAAGCCACTTTCTTTAGTTCCTAAATGGCTACCAAAGAAACGCCAATCATTTATATCCATGTATCTTCGTAAAAACCAACCAGCCATATCATTGACACACGCTTCAACATCAGGGAAAGTTGTTGCTTGTGAAGGGTCGCTATCAATCGCATTTATTCCAAACAGATTATTAGTTCTAAGCGCGATGGCGCTTGTACCATAATTTGATTCTTGAGCAGCGATCGCATAAAGCAATAAAGCATTAACGCCATAAGTGTTTTGGGCATTAATGAACAAGTTACCATTATCCTTCATTAGTCCACTATCTTTTTTGGTTAATAGATATGCGTTTAATTGTGCAGTTGATATATTGGTCTTACTTCTTAAAGGTAAATATTGGTAGTAATTATAATAAACACCAGCAAGATCAGTTAAAGCACGATCATGATAAAAGGTATTTAGATCATAACTATAATAAATAGCGCCATCAACCATCCAATCGGCTTTTAAACCAATTGCTACATTATTGCGAATGATGCCACTATAGAAACTCCAACGTTGAAAGATTACTTCATTACCACTTACTATATATTGAACCTGTTTTGGTGCTTCTAATGTAAAGGCATATTCATAGTTAGGATCAAAGGTATTACCACCAAGCTGAATTGATAGATTGTTTTCAAGATATACTAAAGGTATTAAGTCAAGTTGATGTAAATCCGCATAACCATCAAAACCAGCCATAACAACATGAACGCGACCATTACCATTAGCTTCATTGTATGAAACGGTATTGATATATTGCATATCATAATGACTTGCGACATAGGTGTCCTTTTGATTTAGGATATTTGTTGCAAACTGGGTTATCGTCATTGTTTGATTAGTTTTATAAACACCATCAGTTAAACTACCATATCTAAAACTATAAGAAACCGCGATTCCTCTTGTCATAGCAATTATCTTAGTTGGGCTTAATGAAGCCTGATGAGTGATTACGCCATTTTGATAATTAAGCATAACACTATATGCTTGATCAAAGGTCGCATAACTATCAATGGTTGTGACTTCACCATTAGTTGCGATATCTTTGACAACAAAATTTCCCTCTGCCCTAACATTTAAGACATGGGTAAACAAACTCATGAACATTATCATGATCGTACTAATTATTACGCTTGTTGTCTTTAAGTATAAATTACGCTTCATCTTAACTCCTAAAGTTTGATCTCAACACTGCTCCACTGACCATTGATCTTAACTCGCAGAATACCAGTATAAGTAATTTCAACGCGATCTGGATTCAATGTCATAAAAAACAGATATCCATCAGTACTACTGGTGGTCTTTATATTGATAATATTTCTTCTTTTTTCGGTTTTTTCATAACTCTGATCAAGAGCAATGAAAGTATCACTGTTAGCTTCAGTAATATACTCTGCTTCTTCAATCACAACCTGTTGACCATCAATTGAAGTTAATGTTAGTTTAAATGCCATTAATTGCGCTGTTGATGGATAAGTAGTTAACTCGTTATTTTGGTATAAAGCCTCTCCTGAAATATCAATCGCCATATTCACTGTAACATTAAATGTACGATCATCACTTAATTGTTTATTTTTGATCAATCCAATCTTTTCTGGTGTTCCCGTTACGTTTAAGGTTAAGTCGATATCAGCTACGTTTTCATCTTGATAAAAAAGCGAAATTGTCGAAGCACTTCTTTGTAATAATGGCACAAATAAGGTAAAAACTGCACTATTCTCATCACTTTCTAAATCAAAATCTACCCCTGCTTTGCCTAGAAATACACTATTTTCAGCAAGTTCAGAGATATAATCATTAACATCGTTTAGATTTAATCCTTCAGAAGATGTAAAGCTATTCAATGATGCATTGATCGGAATATCATTTTTAATTCGAACCTTTACTAATACAAACTTGAAATTTAATTCGCTTAGATTAAAAACCTCATAAGAGACCATATCACATTTTATTTGACTAATACTTGGATTAGGTGGTAAATCCGGATCATTTGTTGAACCTGGCTTATCTTTAAAGAAAAAGAAAAATACTGATACAATAATTAGTATCAAGGCTATTATCGCACTTAGTGTAACTAAGAGTTTTGTCTTTCTATCCTTCATTTTATCACCTGGTTCTATCATATCGTTTTTCACTTTTATTTGCACTATTTAAAGCCATACTTCTAAAAGAAAATCAATTTTCTTTTTTATTCTCAAGATACTTGCATAATTGGATAATCGTTCGATGTTCTTTGATGGATCATCAAGATATGCTTTGATCGCTTGTTTATATTCTTCTGGATCAAGAAGATCTTTTCTTCTTAAGCAATCACAAATTGTTCTTTCTTTATCATAAATATAAAATGGTAAATTCTCATGATACATTTTCTTAACACCAAGATTTATATATTTATCATCTCGAAAGTAAGCTTTTAAATTTAAATTAGCTTTTTGATATTTATATCGATTATGAGCTTTACTAACTGCTATCGTATCTATTTCTGGTTTTTCTTTTATATAACCATACCAATATAATGCTGATCTTAAACATATGATAGCTTCTGGGTATAGTGCTATGATTTGTGAAAACTGTTCAATGTTAGGATCTAATGTGTAATAACCGTGTTTTATTCTTGTGATTTTTTTACTTCGAATAAGCTTGGTTAAATGATTACTAGTATAACCAAGGTTGTTTAAGTAGTTTGTTGAATAAATGCCTTTGTTTTGTATTATCGTCATATATGTACCTAATTCTTAGATATTGTGTATATTTATAATAAATCTTTATGTTATATGTGTCAAATAAAAAAGTGCTTTTTAGCACTTATTTATCAAACAACAGATGTTTTATGATATGTCGACTGATATATAGTATGACAAACAATGTTAACCAGTCTGTTATTGGTTGACTTAGATATATACCAAGCGAACCATATAATCTTGGTAAGAAGTACACAATCGGTATGTAGAAAAATACCCCTCTGGCAAGTGAAACCATCATTGAATCTTTGTTTCGTCCAAAAGCTTGTAACATTACTAATAATACATTGTAGGCTCCTTGAGTCACTAATGATATATTAAAGAATCTTAACATTTGACTACCATATAGGATTACTTGTGGATCTGAAGCATATAATGAGCAAATTGGCTCAGTATAAAACTGAAATACTATTGTCATGACTATGGCAAATATCGTCATGCCACTGATCAACATAAGGCTTGATTTACGTAATCTCTGTTTATTTTGGGCACCATAATTATATGCTGCAAAAGGTAAAAAGCCACTTGCCATTCCTTGAATCGCAAACAAAGCTAATGATGATGCCTTTTTACCAATCCCTACTCCTGCCACAAAAGCTGTTCCAAACATTCCTGCTGAACTAGCAAAAATAGCAGTTGAAAAGCTTGGTAAGGCATTTCGTACAAAAACAGCTGAACCGACATTGATGATTTCTTTAAACGCACTTAGCTTAAAACCAAAACTTCCAAAACGCCATCTAACGTATTTGGTCTTACAACAAAGACGCCATAACAAGGCTACTAAAGATACTAAGTCTGCTAACATTGTCGCAAGTGCAGCACCACTAATACCTAGATTTAAACCCCAATCAAACATGAAAAAAGGAGCGAATATTATATTGATCAAGACACTACCTAATAAAACAAACATTGGAAACAAAATATCAGCTTCTGTTTTAAGTAGATTAATGATGATCTGTTTTAAGTTAATCGCGATTGAACTGTAGAAAATGATTGCAGAGTAAACATATGCATATTCCAATACTGCTGGATCATCCGTTAGTAAACTTAAAAGAGGTCTAAGACAAAATGTACTTAAGATAATGATCAAAATAGAAACTAAGATACCTGAGGTAATAGCTGTTTTTACTGTTTCCTTTGAATTCTCTAGTTCATTAGCACCAAGTTGACGACTTAAAAAACTACTGGCTCCAACCCCTAAGGCGCTACCAAAGGCATGAATGACCGTAGTTAATGGTGTTGATACTGTTATTGCCGCAATCATTGCCGTATTTTTAAGCATACCAACAAAGATAGAATTGATAAGATTATAAATAAGGTTTATCAGTGAAGATAAGACTGAAGGGATTGCTAACAATACGATTGCTTTGCCTATCTTTTCCGTGGAATAAAGATATAATTGATCATTATGTTGCATTCTATTCCCCCTTTTATCTAAACTATTATATCGCTAAGTACTTTTTATGCAAGAGGTTTATGTTTAATCAATGCAACGATCATATCACGAGCGATGAATAATATCGTAAACAAAGTTAACCAATCCGCTATTGGTTGTGCTAAATAAATACCTGCTTCACCAATGATTCTTGGTAGTAAATAAATAAGAGGTATATAATAAATAGCTCCCCGAGCAATGGATACCATCATCGAATCTCTATTACGGCCAAATGCCTGTAATACGATCAATAAGATGTTATAAGCTCCTTGATTGATCAATGATATAGTGTAAAACTTCAACATCATTGCCCCATATTGAACAACCAATGGATCATTACTATAAATTGAACTAATATTTGAAGCGAACACAATGAATAAAATAGATACGATAAAGGAATATATGGTTAAATTCTTGATCAATAACCACATTGATTCACGCAAACGTTTATAATTCTTAGCCCCATAATTATAAGCAGCAAATGCTAAGTAACCATTAGCCATGCCTTGTATCGCAAACAAAGCAAAGTGGGTTGCTCTTTTACCAATACCGGCACCAGCCACAAACGCCGTACCAAACATATTAGCTGAACTTGCAAAAATACCAGAAGAAATACTTGGTAATAAATTACGCATGAAAACAGCGGATCCTACATTAGTTATCTCTTTTAATGAATTCATATTAATACCAAAGTCAAATAAGCGCCATTTAACATACTTACTCTTAACGCAAAGACGATAAAATAGGATCATTACTGAAATAAGTTGTACTAAAACAGTTGCTAAAGCAGCACCACCAATTTGTAAGTTAAAGCCCCAATCAAACATTAAAATAGGATCAAGTACAATATTTAATAGCACACTAAAAAGTAAAACATACATTGGAAAGACAATATCGCCTTCCGTTCTTAATAGCCCCATTAATACTTGTTTTAATATTGCTGTGATACCACCAAGAACAGTAATCAAACTATAAATATAGGCATATTTTAATACTTCAGGATCATCAGATAATAAGCTTAAAATTGGTTTTAGCCAAACAAACGAACTTAGTGCAAGAGTTAATGATATGATGACCGCCATTGTGATCGCAGTTTTAACTGTAGCTTTGGAATCTTCATACGATTTAGCGCCAAGCTGGCGTGATAGATAGCTTGAAGCTCCCACCCCAACCGCACTACCAAATGCATGAATAAATGTCATGATAGGATAGCCGACGGTAGTAGCCGCAATCATAGCCGTATTATCAAGCATTTTTATAAAGATTGAATTGATCAGATTATAAATTAAAGTTATTAGTGAAGATAAAATAGAAGGTATCGCCAATAAAAAAATAGCTTTACCTATTTTTTCTTCTGCATACAAATGTAATTGATCTTGACGTTCCATATTAACTCCATCAAGATTATACCATATACCTGGTCGATTTTAAATATATATATATTACTTATACATACCCCTACTAATGGTAATTAATTGTCACATAAATACTAAAAAAGTATGCAAAGCATACTTTAATCATTGACTCCCTCTGGGTTTATTTGGTAGAAGTGCCATAAATCTTTACACATCTGATTAATATCACGTTCAGCTTTAAAGCCTAATAATTGCTCTGCTTTTGTAGTATCTGCATAACATGTGGCAATATCGCCTGGTCTACGAACACATATTTCATATGGAATAGTCTGAGCTGTTGCTTCTTCAAAGGCGGTTTTAACTTGCATAACAGAATATCCAATGCCGCGGCCAAGGTTGATCGCAACAATACCACTATTTTTCTCACTATATCTTAATGCCTTTAAGTGACCAATCGCAAGATCGACTACATGAATATAATCTCTTACACCAGTGCCATCGATCGTATCATAATCATTTCCCCAAATACGCAACTTTTCTCTTTTTCCAGTCGCAACTTGTGCTATGTAAGGTAATAGATTGTTAGGAATGCCGTTTGGTGTTTCTCCAATCAAACCACTATCATGAGCACCAATCGGGTTAAAATATCTTAATAAGACAATTTGCCAATTTTTATCAGCGAATGCTTGATCACGCATGATATCTTCAATCATTAGTTTTGTTCTTCCATACGGATTGGTTGGCATTAAAGCACTTTCTTCGGTAATAGGAACTTCTTTTGGATCACCATAAACAGTTGCACTTGAGCTAAATACAAGACGTTTTACATTGAATTGATTCATTACTTCAAGCAGATTCAATGTTGAAATGATGTTATTTTGATAATACATTAATGGTTTCTCAACTGATTCACCTACTGCTTTATAACCAGCAAAATGAATTACAGCATCAATCTTGTTTTCTTCAAAAATTGTATTTAAAGCCTGTTTGTCTAAAAGATCTTCTTGATAAAACTTAGGAAGTGAGCCTGTTATCTTAGCGATTCGATTTAATACTTCTCTACTTGAATTGCTTAAGTTATCAACAATTACGACACTGTGTCCATCTTTCATCAACTCCACACAAGTATGACTGCCAATGAATCCGGTTCCTCCGGTTACTAAAACTTTCATTTGTTTCTCCTTAGTTGAATAGTTTAATGATATCATTCCATAATATAAACACAAACAATAACATGATCAAAATCGCACTAGCGTTAATTAAAGCATATTCTATTCTCTTACTGATTGGTTTACCAGTAAAAAGTTCAACTGATGTCAGTAATACTCTTCCACCATCAAGCATTGGTATTGGCAATAAATTGAATATCCCAACATTTAAAGACAAAATAGCGACAATATTTAGAAAATATATTACCCCTTCTTTAAATGAAGTAGCACTTTCCATTGTTTCACCCGTAATCTTGAAAATAGCTATTGGACCTGACAAATTAGATAAGCCACGACCTTGAACTAAATTTATCAAAGAGTTAAAAATATCAGAAGTGGTATCAAACGTATATATACTACCATAATAAAATGCGTTAAGTACATTTACTGGTAAAAACTCAATATCATTCATGGTTACCCCTAACAGATAACGCTCTAAGCTAGAATCATATTCTGGTTTGACCCTAATATAGATCATACTTGAATCACGGTTAATTAAGTATGTTGCTTCATTATGGTAACTTTGAGCATACTGGACAATCGTCGCAAATGACTTTGGTTTGATCTTAACACCATCTTCATACTCAATCTCAACAATAAGATCATTAGCTTGCATACCAGCTAAAGCTGCTGGTGAGCCTGGTGTTACTGATGCAATGATTGGTGCAGGATATTTAACGTAATAGCCTGATAAAAGCAATAACAATGAGAAAAAAGTTATCGCTAAGACTAAATTCATAAAAATACCACTCAACATTATTATCATACGTTTAAGCGGTTTAACACCGTTTAAAGTACGCTCAAATGGTACATCAACATCACCTTCTAATTTTTCTTCACCAGCCATTCTAACATAGCCACCAAAGGGTAAAGCTCTGATACTGTATGTTGTTTCTTTACCTTTTTTTGAGAATAATTTATACCCAAAACCAAAAGAAAACTCGTGACAATATACCTTAAATAGTTTAGCAGTAACTAAATGACCCAACTCGTGGATCAATATTATTACGCCAAGGATCAATACGAAATATACAACAGCCATTATCTCACACCTCTTTTAGTACAAATTCTCTGGCTATACGATCATAGTAAGTAATATCATCAAGTGTAATTTCATTTACATATGATATTTCACTACATGCCTTTAATACCAGGTTTTCAATCATTAAAAATGAAATCTTATCATCAAGGAACAATCGCACGGCTTCTTCATTAGCCGCATTCATGATTATTGGTAAGTTACCCTGTAATCGACCTACTTGATATGCCAACTTAAGTAATGGATAACGTTTCAAATCAGGTTGTTTAAACTGCAGTTTACCAATAGCGATTAAGTCTAGTTTATCAGCAACAAGTGGTAGTCGTCTAGGATAACTTAAAGCATATTGGATAGGTAAACGCATATCAGGAGTTCCTAATTGGGCGATAACACTACCATCAACATATTCAACCATTGAATGAACAACGCTTTCTGGATGCATGATTACCTCAATATCATCAAATTCCATATCAAACAACCAATGAGCCTCAATCACTTCTAAACCTTTATTCATCATAGTAGCACTATCTATCGTAATTTTAGCACCCATTGTCCAATTAGGATGAGCAAGTGCTTCCTTTTTAGTCACATTAACAAGTTCATCGCGACTTTTATCTCTTAAGCTACCACCGCTAGCTGTTATGATGAGTTTACTAATACCTTGTTTTCGTCCAGCAATAGCTTGAAAGATTGCTGAATGCTCACTATCAATTGGTAAGATATTAACATTATTCTCTTTAGCTGCCTTAATAACAAACTTACCACCAACAACTAAAGTTTCTTTATTAGCCAGTGCGATATCTTTCTTAGCTTTAATCGCAGCTAATGTTGGTCTTAATCCAACATAACCTACCAAAGCATTGATCAATAACTCAATTGGTTGGTAAGTAGCTAATTGAATTAAACCTTCATCACCAAACACAAATTCAATATTGGGATACATTTGTTTTAACATGTAAGCATCTTCTTGATTTAATACACATACTAAATCAGGACTGCACTTTAATAGTATTTCTTGTAAAAGAGTAATGTTACTACCAGCACTAATTGCGATTATATTGAAATCATCTGGATGTTGCAAGACAACATCCAATGTTTGAATTCCAATTGATCCCGTTATCCCTAAAACACCAATTTTCTTCATACTAAAAACACTTTCATTAAAACATTGAAAACTAAAATAGCGAAAGTAAGACTGTCAATACGGTCTAAAACACCACCATGACCAGGAAAAATATTACTAAAATCCTTGGTATTGAAGTGACGTTTAACCGAACTCATTGCTAAATCACCAAGTTGCGAAAAAACAGGAATCAACAAACTTGCTATAATTACTAAAATACTTGGCAAGCTTAGGTAGTTTAAGCCAAAGATAAGACCACTTATCACACCACCCAAATAACCAAACACAGCTCCTTCAATGGTCTTCTTTGGAGATATTCGCTCATTTAATTTATGTTTACCAAATTTAATACCACCAAAATACGCAAAGGTATCAGTTAAATAGGTAACTAATAATAGATATACGATATTAAAGATTCCTAAAAGATAAATATCTTTAAAAGTTCTTAATACGATTACTGTAAAGAAACTAAACATAAATAAATAAGCGATTTGCTCAACATGATAATGCGCATCAACTACATTGAGAAAAAATAAAGCAATAAGTAAAACGATAGTACTTTCAAATAAATAATATTGATTTACTAAAAGATTGAACAATACATAAATCGCAATGATCAAAAAAGCGCTTTTGAAGTCTTTTTGTTTCATTACTTTAATAAACTCATATACCACTGCTAAAGCAAATACTATCAATAGAATATCCAAATAAACTCCACCAAGTAAGATTGGTGGTATTATTGCCATAATGATCAAAAATGCGGTTATGATCCGTTGTTTCATTTTAAGCCGCCAAACCTTCTTTCTCTATGATAAAAGTCTTCAATGATTTTCTTGAATAGTTCTGGAGTAAACTCAGGCCATGGTTCATCGATAAAAGTAAGTTCAGCATAAGCTAACTTCCAGAGTAAGAAATTGGAAATACGATATTCTTTTCCGGTTCTAATCATCAGATCAACATCTGGTAGATCACCCGTATCAAGATAACTATTAAACTGTGCTTCATCTATCTCTTGCAAGCTATTTAATTCTACCATATCTTGAACGCAACTATTAACAGCAGCAAGGATTTCTTGTTTACCACCATAATTCATCGCAAAGTTTAATATCATACCAGTATTATGAGCTGTTTTATTGATTGCTGCTTGTAATACTTTAGTAGTATCTTCAGGTATTAGTTTATAATCACCTATCATTTTGATGCGAATATTTTCTTTCATTAATTCATCTAAGAAGCGATTAAAAAATACTTCCGGTAACTTCATCAAGTAATTTACTTCTTCAATTGGTCGCCGCCAATTCTCAGTTGAAAATGCATACAATGTTAAAACTGCAATATCTAACTTGTTTGCCATGATCGCAATATTGCGTACATTTTCAACACCTTGGTAGTGGCCATATGTTCTCTCTCTTTTTTGTTTTTGAGCCCATCTACCGTTGCCATCCATGATAATGGCTACATGTCTTATCTTTTCCATGTTCTCCTTTATTAAAGAAGCTCACAATTGTGAGCGCCTTTTATACTGTCATTATTTCTTTAGCTTTTGCTTGGGCTATCTCATCGATTCGTTTGATAAACTCATCGGTAATCTTTTGAATCTTTTCTAAAGCGTCTTTTTCAAGATCTTCAGTCAAACTATCATCTTTTTTTACTAGGTCATTTTGATCACGGCGAATATTGCGAACTGCAACTTTAGCTTCTTCGGCGTCTTTGTTTACCGTTTTAACTAATTCTTTTCGTGTTTCTTCTGTTAACTGTGGTACATTTAAACGAATTACGATACCATCATTGATTGGTGTTATGTTAATATTCGCTTCAAAGATTGCCTTTTCGATTCCTTTAAGCGAAGTCGGATCAAAAGGTTTGATAACTAATTGTTTACCTTCAACTACTGATATACCCGCAATTTGATTTAAGGGGGTAGCCATACCATAGTAATCGACATTGACAGCGTCTAAAAGTGCTGTATTAGCACGACCAGTACGAATTTGTTTAAGTGCATGCTCAAATGCGAGAATCGCTTTTTCCATTTTTGCTTTGGTGTTGTCTAAATGTTCATTAACCATAATTTACTCCTTTGTGATCTTAGTTCCTAAAGTATCGCCCATAACGGCTTTCTTGATATTTCCAGTTTGATTCATATCAAATACGATCAAATCAATATCATTCTCCATACACATACTGGTAGCTGTTGCATCCATAACCGCAAGGTTATTTCGCAATAGATCCATATAGTTTAGTATATCATATTTTGTAGCACTTTGATCTTTTTTAGGGTCAGCAGTGTAAACACCATCAACACCATTTTTAGCCATTAATATGACATCTGCTTTAATCTCAGAAGCTCTTAGAGCGGCTGTTGTATCTGTTGAGAAAAACGGACTACCAGTACCAGCGCCAAATATTACTATACGACCTTTTTCTAAATGTCTAATAGCGCGACGAATTATAACAGGTTCAGCAACTTTATTCATCTCGATTGCGGATTGAACTCGTGCTGGTACACCAAGTGCCTCTAATGCACCTTGTACAGCCATCGCGTTGATCACTGTTGCTAACATGCCCATATAATCTGCTTGAACACGATCAATTCCCATTTCGCTGGCAAATTTACCACGAATAAAGTTACCACCACCAACGACAATAGCTATTTCTACTTTCATATCGTAGATTTCTTTGATTTCTAAAGCAATCTTATTTAAAACAACAGGATCAAGATTACGATTATTGCTACTCAATGCTTCACCGCTTAACTTAAGTAAGATTCGTTTGTACATATGACATCCTCTCTAAAAAAGGACACAAATAAGTGTCCGTTTAATTGTTAAAATGATGTATTCATCACTTCTTCAGCGAAATTGTCTTCTTTTTTCTCTAAACCATCACCAACAGCGTAACGAACGAATGTTACTACTTCGGTATTGTTTTCTTTCAAAAATTGACTAACTTTTTTATCTTGATCTTTAAAATATACTTGATCGATTAAGCTAATATCTTGTAAAGACTTACTCAAACGACCTCTTACGATACCTTCAAGAACTTTTTCTGGTTTATCAGCTAAGCTTTCATCATTTTTAATGATTTCCATTTGAATGCTTTTTTCATGTTCAATAAATTCAGCATCCATATGTGCTTGTGAAATAAACTGTGGGCTCATACTAGCAACTTGCATTGCCATATCTTTAGCAACATCCAAATCAGTGCTATTTTTAATAACAGCAACCGCGCTAATCTTACCACCCATATGCATATAAGAACCAAAAGCATCACTTTCAGCTTTATCAACTACGACAAAACGTCTTAATGTGATCTTTTCACCTATAGTTGCGATTGCACTTACGATAACATCTTCTAATTTTTGTCCGTTAACAGTTAGTTGTAAAGCAGCATCAACATCAGCGGGATTATTATCTAAGATTGCTTTTGTTGTATCATCAAGTAATTTGATGAATTGTTCGTTTTTAGCAACAAAATCAGTTTCTGAGTTTACTTCAACCAGCGCAGCACGATTACCACTAACCAATACTCTAGTTAAACCCTCAGCAGCAATTCTACCAGCTTTCTTAGCAGCTTTGGCAATGCCTTTTTCTCTTAACCAGTCAACAGCACGAGCAACATCACCATCACATTCTTGTAAAGCTTTCTTACAATCCATCATGCCGGCACCGGTCTTATCACGCAATTCTTTAACTAAACTTGCTGTAATTTCCACTTCAAACCTCCTATTTCACTTCTTCAGCAGTAGCTGTCTCACTTTTTTCAGCTTCAGCTTCAGTCTTCTTAGTTTTTCTTACTGTTTTTTTAACTACTGGTGCTTCTTCAGCAACCGGTGCAGTTTCAGCAACTACTTTTTTAGAAACTGTTTTTTTAACAGTTTCTTGTTTAACTTCCGTTTCAACTTTTGCTACTACTTCTTCAACAACTTCTTTCTTAACTTCAACTTCTTTTTTAACTTCTACTTCTTTTCTTGTATCATCGTAATCACGTCTTACTGGTTCATTACGACGTTGGTATGGACGACGTGTATTTTGTTGAGCACGACGTTCTTCATTACGAGCACGACGTCTTCTATCATTTTCTTCATTTTGTTGTACAACATTTATGATGACATCTTTCATTGTAATATCATCAACAATTTCACCTTCTTGATAAGCAGCTGTCAATAAACCACCCTTGGTTTCAACAATAGCATCAGCCATTAAACCAACGATTAACTTAATCGCTTTAACAGCATCATCATTTGCAGGAATAGCATAGTCAACTGATTCAGGATCAGTATTAGTATCAACAATACCAAATACTGGTATTTTTAGCTTACGAGCTTCAGCAACCGCAATATGGTCTTCAACTGGATCAACAACGAAAACCGCATCCGGTATTTTCTTCATTTCTTTGATTCCGCCTAAGAAGTTTTCTAAGCGTAAAGCTTCTTTACGAAGTTGACCAATTTCTTTTTTAGGATAAATATTGATTGAGCCGTTTGCTTCCATCTCTTCGATTTCAAGTAAACGTCTAATTCTTTTTTGGATAGTACGATAGTTAGTTAGAATGCCACCCAACCAACGTTGATTGACATAGAATGAACCTGAACGCAAAGCTTCTTCCATAACAGTAGCTTGTGCTTGTTTCTTAGTTCCAACAAATAGTACTTTACCACCACGATCAGCGATATCTTTCATAGCACTATAAGCTACATCTAGCTTCTCTAAAGTCAAAGCTAGGTTAATGATATAAATATCATTTTTGGCGGTATAAATGTAGGGTTTCATCTTAGGATTCCAGCGTCTGGTCTGATGACCAAAATGAACGCCACTCTCCAATAATTTTCTCATCGAGACAACTGACATTGTTTAATTTACCTCTCTTCCGTTGTTCCTCCACTACTTCAGTTCAATGTTAACCCAAATGGGCACGGAACATTGGATCCATAGTGTGCGATGTGCACCGATTTGATGCCTATGATAGTTTACCACAACCCCTTTTATATTTCAATCAGTAAACACGCTGTTTACCATATTATCAATCTTTATGATATAATCATTTAGATAAGAAGGATAATCAATTATGAAGCTTAAAAATAGTTATTTTTACACAATCAGAGAAAACGTAAAAGATGAAGATAGTATCAGTGGTAATCTATTAGTACGTGGTGGCTTTGTCAAGAAAAATTCTAGTGGTGTTTATATGTATTTACCGCTAGGTTTAAAAGTTTTGAACAATATTCAAGCAATCATTCGAAAAAATATGAATGATGCCGGTGCTCAAGAAGTCTTAATGCCCTCTTTGATCCCTGAGGAAGTATATCAAGCAAGTGGTCGTAGACAAGGTTTTGGTAACAGCATGTTCGCTTTAAAGGATCGCTTTGATAAACCATTTGTACTTGGACCAACCCACGAAGAACTATTTGCGATCGCAGCTGGAATGAAGATACGTTCATACAAGGATCTACCTTTTAATCTATATCAATTTCAAAACAAGTTCCGTGATGAACCAAGACCTCGTTTTGGGCTAATAAGAGTTCGTGAATTTATCATGAAAGATGCTTATACCTTTGATCTTGATGAAGCTGGATTAGCTTTATCATATCAAAAGATGTTTGATGCTTATAAAGCATCATTTGATCAAATGCATATCAGCTACAAGATAGTTACTGCCGATACTGGCGTAATGGGTGGTCTTTTATCGGAAGAATTCCAAGCATTAAGCCCCATTGGTGAAGATACACTAGTTATTTGTGATGAATGTGGTTACTCATGTAATCTTGAAATTGCAGCTTGTATTAATAACAGCTCTGAAGATGTTCTTGATAAAATACCATATAGTTTAGTACATACACCTAATGTTGGTACTATCGCTGATGTTGCGACTTTTTTAAACCTACCACAAGATAAGTTTGTAAAGACACTTATTTACGCTGTTGATAACAAACTAGTCGCTTGTATGGTCAAAGGTAATAAAGATGTTAATGAAGTTAAACTACAAAAACTATTAAAAGCTAACACTATCGTTTTAGCCGATCAAAGTGCTGTTGAAACTGCGACTAACGCTAAAGTTGGCTTTGCTGGCCCTATTGGTCTTGCAATGACTTTGATCATGGATGAAGAAATTAAGACAATGAGAAATTTCGTTGTTGGTGCCAATAAAACTGATTATCATTATATTAATGTTAACATTGAAGATTTTACCCCAACAATGGTAGCTGACATTAGACTTATTCAAGAAGATGATCTTTGTTTTAACTGTAAAGGTCATATCCATTTTGAAAAAGGTATCGAAATTGGTAACACCTTTAAGCTTGGAACTAAATACGCTAAAGCTATGGACTTACAATACCTTGATCAAAACAATCAATTACAAGATGTATGGATGGGCTCATATGGTATCGGTCCTGGACGTTGTATGGCTGCTATCGCTGAGCAAAACAATGATGATAAAGGTTTGATATGGCCGATGTCAATCGCCCCATATCAGGTCGGTATCGTTATTATCAACACGAAAGAAGAAAAACAAGTGCAAGTCGGTTCAGCATTATACGACCAACTACAAAAGCTAGGAATTGAAGTAATACTTGATGATCGCGAAGAAAGAGCTGGTGTTAAATTCAATGATATGGATCTAATCGGTATCCCAATCAGGATAACGATCGGAAAAACATTGGCTGATAATAAAGTTGAACTAAAACTAAGAAATGAAACTGAATTAAAACTAATAGATTTAAATGAAATTATCGATTTTATTAAAGAACTTGTCAATTAAGCAAAAGAGCACCATCAGTGCTCTTTTACTCATGTTCTTCGGTTAGATAACTTGCTAATATCTCACCATAGTAAACTGTATGATAATCTTGTTTTACTTGATAACGCTTAGCGTATATATCAGGATCAAGCGCTTCTTTATTGACATCATTCTTAAAGATCACTCGACATTCATAAGTCATCCCTTTACAGCTTATATGCGGAGTTTTAATCGTTTGACCCGTCATTAATTTAAGCTTAGTTGCTTCATATTTATCTTGATCTTTACCACTATGGGTACCAACATACATTAGTTCATCCTTCATATCTTCATATGGTATCGTAACTGTAAACTCTTGATACTTCTCAATTAGATGATGGGTAAAGCGAGAATGGGTAACCATAACAATAAATGTTTTCTTACTCCAAGCAATACCAATAAGACCCCAACCGATGGTCATAGTGTTAGCATCATCTAAATGACCCGCCGTCAGAAAAGCGCCTGTTGGATAAAGCTGATCTAAATTGACCGTAGCGTTATGATTAAAATCAACTAGTTCCATATTGTTCTCCTTTATTATTAATCTGCTGAAAAATACTTAATTTCATGATATCATTTTAACATGATAGTGAGGTTAATGACATGAGTAATTCCTTATTATGTCCAAGTATGATGTGTTGTGATTTTGCGAATTTAGTGAATGAGATCAAAAGACTTGATTTAGCCGGATGTGATATTTTCCATTGTGACATCATGGATGGTAATTATGTCGCTAATATGGCACTTAGCCCATATGATGTTAAAGTGATTCGTGATCACACTTCTAAAATGGTCGATGTTCATTTAATGGTTAGCAATCCTGATCTAGCTACTGATATCTTTCTTAATATTGGTGTTGATCTAATTTATATTCACCCATTTACAAGCAAATTTCCATTAAGATTAATAAACAAGATCAAAGATGCTAATCGTAAATGTGGGATTGTGATCAATCCTCATGAACCACTAAGCATGTTTAAAGAATTATTACCTTTGGTTGATTATGTTATGATAATGACTGTTAATCCCGGCTTTGCTGGTCAGAAATACATCAACGCTGTTGATAACAAAATAAAAGAACTATTGGCAATAAGAAATGATCATAACTTTAAGATCGTTATTGATGGTGCTTGTTCAATGGATGTTATAACATCAAAACATCCACTTGGCGTTGATGGCTTTGTCCTTGGTACTTCCGTTTTGTTTAATCAAAAAGAAAGTTATCTTGATATCATTACTAATATCAAACAAAAGCTAAAATAAAACATAGCCTCAAGCTATGTTTCAGCTTGTTGACAAAGTTGTACATCTAAGATGATAGTACAACTTTTTTCTTGATAAAAAGCGATGATTTGATCCAAAAGTCTAAAAAGAGAAAGCTTTTATGATAAAAGGTAGACCTATTCCAGCTCCAGTTTGCCATCTTTTTAAGATTATGAGAAGCGAAAATGATCAAC
>JAYFOM010000044.1:0-4896 GCA_034932685.1 Erysipelotrichaceae bacterium | reverse complement strand
CCTCTTGTTGGATCGTTCGTTTCTTAAACATAGTTTGTCCTCTACTTATCTACTAAAATTTTACCATTATCTTGCCTTTCTTAATAGTATTCTTCTAACCAAATAAAAAGACTGTTAACTTATTTTGTCAACAGTCTGAAGTGGATAACGTTATCCACTTTGATGTAGTTTATTCTTTACCTTTGCGGTCTTTGTTGCGAACAAACGGTTTACGTGCTGTTTTTTCTGGTTCAACATAGCCTTCAGGTTTTTCTAACAATGCTTTTCTTGAAACATTAACTCTTCCCTTTTCATCTACTTCAGTAACGATTACTTTAACGATATCACCAATCTTTAATACATCTGAAGGTTTTTCAACTCGTTCATATGCGATCTTTGATACATGCAATAGACCATCTGTTCCTGAGAATAGTTCAACAAAAGCGCCAAAGTTTTCAATTCTTACTACTTTTGCTTCATAGATTTGTCCAACTTCAGCTACTTTGATGATCGATTCGATCATTTCTTTAGCCTTATCAATAGATGCTTGATCATGATGATAGATCAATACTCTGCCATCATCTTCAATATCAATCTTAACATCATTACATTCAGCGATAATTTGATTAATAATCTTGCCACCACTACCAATGACATCTCTAATCTTATCAGGATTGATCATCATTTTTACAATCTTTGGTGCAAACTTGCTTACTTGTGGACGTGGTTCTTTGATAACCGCCAACATGTTAGCCATAATCACTTTACGTGCTTTATGAGCTTGTTCAAGCGCTTCTTTTAATATCTTGGCATTAATGCCTTCAATCTTGATATCCATCTGTAGTGCTGTGATACCTTTGTCAGTTCCAGCAACTTTAAAGTCCATATCGCCATAGTGGTCTTCCATACCTTGGATATCAGTCAATATTGTATATTTATCATCATATGTTATCAAACCCATCGCAATACCAGCAACTGGCGCTTTAATCGGAACTCCAGCTGCCATAAGTGACATCGTACCGGCACAAATGCTCGCTTGTGAGCTTGAACCGTTGGATTCTAGGGTCTCAGCAACAGTACGAATTGCATAAGGGAACTCTTCTTCACTTGGTAAAACTTGTAGTAAAGCTCTTTCTCCCAAAGCACCATGACCAACTTCACGACGACCAGTAGCACCCATTCTGCCAACTTCACCAACTGAATATGGCGGGAAATTATAATGATGCATAAAACGTTTGTATTCAACTTCAGTTAAATCGTCAATGATCTGATTATCACCTAAAGCACCAAGGGTTGTTATCGATAAAACCTGTGTTTCTCCACGGGTAAACAAAGCGCTGCCATGAACTCTTGGTAATAAATCAATCTGCGAATCAAGCGGTCTGACTTCATCAATTGCGCGACCATCTGGACGAATCTTTTCAACAGTGATCAAACGTCGTACTTCAGTTGCGACGATATTGTGACAGATTTCTTTAACTTGACTAATTGTTTTGTCCTTAACTTTTTCGTTTGTATACTCGCGTGCTTCAAATACAGCAACAGTCTTATCCGTAACATCATCAATTGTTTGATAACGAACCAATTTTTCTTTTATACGTACTGCTGTTTCAAGTTCAGTTTGAGCTAAAGCTTTGACTTCTTTTTCAAGATCTTCATTAGGTATATTTAACTTAACTTCCATTTTGACTTTAGCACATTCATCCATGATCTGCTGTTGAAAATCACAAAGGACTTTGATGTTTTCATGAGCAAACATCAATGCTTCTACCATTAGTTCTTCACTGACTTCTTTAGCGCCAGCTTCTACCATATTAATGGCATGCTTTGTACCAGCAACAACTAAATTAAGGCTTGATCTTTCCATTTGTGCAACTGTTGGGTTGATGATAAGTTCATCATCAACATAACCAACTGTAACCCCAGCAATAGGACCATTAAATGGAACATCAGATACACATAAAGCTAATGATGCGCCAAACATAGCTGCCATATCTGGTGAGCAGTCATAATCAACTGACATAACAGTATTGACTACTTGAACTTCATTTCTAAAACCCTCCGCAAACAATGGGCGAATTGGACGGTCAATCAAACGCGAAGTCAATGTTGCATGTTCACTTGGACGACCTTCTCTTCTTAAAAAACCACCGGGTATTTTTCCAACAGAATATAATTTTTCCTCAAAACTAACCGTTAATGGGAAGAAATCGACATCTTTTGCCTCTTTTGAAGAGGTAGCGGCAGATAACACTACCGTATCTTCATATCTGACCAGTACACTCCCACCGGCCTGTTTGGCTATTTCCCCTGTTTCTACGGTTATATTGCGACCGCAGAATTCTAACTTATAAACTTTTTTAGCCATTCTTTTACCTCTTTTTCTTAACGCAACTATCATATCATACAATGATGATAAACTAAATATCATAATGTAAATACTTTACAGACGCTGATATATTATATACAATTACATGGATTTAACTAATTAGAAAGAGTGAGCAATGAATACTGTAATCCTGTCATTCAATATCATCGCACCGCTTATCATCTTATTGATAATTGGCTACTTCCTAAGATATAAAGGTTTTATATCAACTAAAACGATAAGTGAGTTAAACAATATCATTTATGGTTTACTCTTACCTATAAACCTTTTTAAGAATATTTATCAAAGTGATTTTCAAAGTGATTTTGATCTAGGTTTGATCATTTTTTGTATAGTTGCACTATTAGTCTCAATCCTAGTGATCATAATCATAACCCTATCACTAATAAAAGAACCTAGTAAAAGATCTGCTGTCATTCAAGCATCATTTAGAGGTAACTTTGTAATATTTGGCTTACCATTAGCGATCAATCTTTATGGTTATGGTATTAGTGGCATGACTAGTATTGTTATTGCTTTTTTGGTTCCTATTTCTAATGTATGTGCTGTAATATGCTTACGACTATTTAATGGTCAAAAAATTGATTTTCGACATGTTGTATTTGATGTGATTAAAAATCCAATGATCATTGCGGCTTTTATTGCGATTGTCTTGGTAATAAGTAAAATCAATCTTCCCTTATTTATTGATGAAAGTGTTGTCATGATCAGTGATACCACAACCGCTTTAGCTTTAATCTTACTTGGTGCTACCTTCAACTTCCGACAAGAACTAAACGATATTAAAATGATTGCTCTTGGTGTTATAAATAAACTCATTTTAGTTCCATTATTAGTAGTAATAGTTGCTGTATTTTTAAATTACAGAAATGATCATTTAGTAGTGATCATGACTTTATTCACTGCACCAGTTGCTGTTTCATGTTTTCCAATGGCAGCTAGAATGGGTGCTGATAAAGAGATAACCAGTGGTATTGTTGTATATAGTTATGTTTTTTGTATGATCACAATATTTATATTTATAATCGTTTTAAAATCCATGCATTTGATTTAAGTATGCATAAATAATTCATTGCTTAAAACTGCCTTCTGCTTTTATGATATACTTATCTTACATAAGGAAAGAAGGTAAATTATGAGCATTAAAATTGCAATCGCAAAAAAGAAAATCAATACTCCATTACCAATCTATTTATCTGGATATGGTGCCCGTACTGAATACGCTAATGAAATCCACGATGATCTGTTTGCGAATACTTTGTTTATTTCAGACGATAGTTGTTCTTTAGCTGTAGTCAGTTGCGACATTTTGGGTATTTATACTGGTCTTTATCCGGAAGTTATCGCTAATATCAAGAAAAGAGTTGATATAAAAAATCTTGATGTTGTTATATCATGTGTTCATTCCCATTCAGCACCAGCTATAAGAGAATCACAATACGACCAAAACCATGACGCATTAGTTGAAGAAGTTGCTCAGAAAGTTGCTGAAGGAATCAAAGAAGCAGCGAGCAAAGCTACTGTATCAAAAGTGTGTTTTAATCGTAAACTTGTTCGTGGTGTTGGTGCAAATCGTCGTGATTCCAAGATTGATGTTAATACCATTTTAAATGTTTTAGCGTTCAAACAAAATGATCAAACAGGAGTTGCTGTTAACTTTAATTGTCATCCAACCCTAATGGGACCAAGCAATATGAAGGTATCACGTGACTTCCAAGGTTATACAATGGATAAATTGGTTGCTGAGAAGTATCTTCCAATGTATTTACAAGGAGCTTGTGGTGATATCTCAACACGTTTCACTAGAACAGCACAAAGCTTTGAAGAATGTGAAAGAATAGGCTTTATTCTAGCTGATGAAGTTGATGCATTAGTCAAAGAAAGTGCGTTTGTAAGTGTTGAAGATTTCCAATATACCCAACATATCATCAAACTTCCAAAGAAACATTATGAAAGTGAAGAATATTATCAAGCTCAAATTAAAGAGTATGAGCAAACATTAGCTGATAAAAAAGGAAAAGTATCAGCTGGCGAACTTAGAATATTTGAAACTGCACTGCAAGGCATCAATGTTGAATATCAATACTCAAAAAATCAAGATAAGATAGTCACTGATGTCACTTGTGGTATCTTAAAATTAGGTGATGCTGTTATTGTCTTTACCCCATTTGAACTATTTTCAAAATTAGCTGATCAAATTTATGCTGGTTCAAAAGCCAAACATACAATGGTAGTGGGATACTCCTTTGATGGTCTTGGATATTTACCTGATTCCGCAAGCTTTGATGATGGCGGATATGAGGTGTTATCATGTCGCTATGCTCGTGGTGCTGGTGAATTATTCGCCGAAAAAGTTATCGAGCTAATCAACAAATAAGTTATACAAATAAAAGGCTCTAAGTCAAATGTTGGGGTAAACCAATAAGAATGGAGTAAACAAGAGTATTTTGGGAAACCGGAATACTTTTTAAGTTAAGCAAAGTTGATCAAGATACGAGTACGAAAACGATCGAAGTTTCTAAAGCCAA
>JAYFOM010000043.1:0-13902 GCA_034932685.1 Erysipelotrichaceae bacterium | reverse complement strand
TTGTTTGATCGTCGCTCTCATTGATTTGATTCCATATAGATATTGGAGTAAGACAATCTTAAACAAAATAACTGGCTCAATACAGTTTCGTCCTTTATCTTGACTATATAGATTTCTGGTTTTCTCGTTTATAAATGATAGGTCGATTGTTTGATCTATCTTTCTTAATAGATGATCTTTAGGGACCATCTGTTCCATTGTCATAAGGATTAACTCATCTTGTTGGAACGTCCGTTTCTTAAACATAGTTTGTCCTCTTCTTATCTACTGAAATTCTACCATTATCTTGCATTTCTTAATAGTATTCTTCTATCCAAATAAAAAAACTGTTGACTTGTTTTGTCAACAGTCTGAACTTATCAGTGATGATAAGTTTATTTATTATTATAGATACTGATTGCCCTTGCTAAAGCAGGTACAACCTGTTGTTTTCTTGACATCAAGGTTGGCACATATAGTAAACCATTATCTTCCTTTAATATATTTTCAAATGCTAGATTGACTAAGTATTTATCTTTTCCTGTTTCAATTAAGAATGAACCTTTCTTATCAACATCGGTGAAGATCATTAAAGCTAGATCATAATGGTTATTATTGCACATTTCATCTAAAGATTTAGTAATCTCATCTTTAATCTCTTTGATGTAATCACTGTCGGCGATATTAATTTGTCCTATGATCATTCGATATGATTGCATATTAAACTCTTTAAGATCATTATTAATGATCTCATTGATGCTTTTACCTGCCAATGATGTTGAAGCGGTAAAGATTTCTTGGGCAAAACGTTTTAGATCGATACCAGCGATCTTCGCTAATTTTTCTGCTTCAACACGATCAGTAGGAGTGGCAGTTGGTGAGTTAAAATTTACGGTATCAGATATAATAGCGCTACATAATAGACCAGCTATCTTACTGCTTGGTACTAATTGGTTTTCCGCATAAAGACGTGATATTATCGTAGCGCATGCTCCTACGATCTCATTGCGAAATTGAATGGGTATTGTTGTTTGAACATCACCAATCTTATGATGATCGATGATCTCTATAACATCAGCTTGCTCGATGCCATCGATACTTTGAGCGCTTTCATTATGATCTACTAGAATTATCTTGCGTTTTTCGTGTGACCATAAATGGTAACGTGAGATAAAACCCTTTAGTTTATTATCATTATCAACGACTGGATAACTACGATAACGTGTCTTAGGGATGATGGCTTTAACATCATCAAGATAATCATAATAATTAAAGGTAACAAGATTATTAGTCATAATATCGGATATGGGGATAGCATAACAAATACTTTGTGATGTTGAGTAGATATCAAATGGGGTTGTAATAATGGCACAGTGAGCTTTAGTAGCAGCAAGTATCACTTCAGGTGCTATTTCATCACATTGACATGCAATCAACAAGGCAGCGCCGGTATTGATAGCATATAAATGTGAACTGGTACGATTACTTGTGATAACGATCTCATCTTGATATTTTATCGCTTCTTGTTCCAATAATTTACTGGTTGTAATTGTGATCACACCACTTGCATGATAGTGTCGTGGGGTAACTATTAAATCACCATGTAAGGTGGTTGCGATATTTTCAAGAGGTATCTTTTTGATAAGGTCATAGTTTTCAAGTGATGAACTTAAGATACCGCTGGTTATTCCTGATATCGTTGACATACCAATCAAATGGTCATCATCATCCACAACAGCGATTACTTTCTTATTATTTTTACGCATTATTTCCCATGCTTCTTTGATCATTGCTTCTGGTTTAACACGATATGCATAGTCAAAACTAATATCACAAACACGGGTTTTAATATCGTAGACAAGTTGTGGTGGCGTAACATTGAATTTACGTAGAACAAAAGCTGTTTCTGAATTGATATTACCAATTCTGATAGGTGTTACTTCCCATCCTAATCTTGTTTTTAAATCAGCGTAGGCTAATGTTGAAACAATCGTATCCGTATCTGGATTTCTATGGCCGGTTATATAGATATTGTCATTCATTTTCATTTCCTCATAAACATTTTAACATAGTAAAAGATAATTAAAAGATGATAAATATCGAATTATGTACATGTTATAATAATTTTGTGGGGAAAAGTTATGATAATTGAAATTCCAGCAGTAGCTCAAAAGATTATCAACATGATTGAAACAAATGGTTATCAAGCCTATGTTGTTGGTGGGTACGTACGTGATAAACTTTTAGGTTTATCACCATTTGATTGTGATATCACAACTTCAGCAAAACCCAATGACATACTACGCATATTTAATGAATATCCTTGTATAAAAAATGGAATTAAGCATGGAACGATCAGTGTTGTGATTGATAAACAAGTAATCGATATTACAACATATCGCATTGAAAATGGTTATCAAGATCGACGACATCCTGATGAGGTTGTGTTTGTAAGCGATCTAGCACTTGATTTAAAGCGTCGCGATTTTACCATTAATGCTCTAGCTTATCATCCATTGCGCGGATTAGTTGATTATTATGATGGAATTAGCGATCTTAATGATAGCATACTACGATGTATTGATGATCCATATGTGCGTTTTGATGAAGATGCGCTTAGAATCATCAGGGCTTTAAGATTTTGTGCTTGTTATGATTTTAAGATTGAAACTAATACGCATAGTGCTTTATTGACTAAGATCTCATTACTAAAAGATATTGCTATTGAGCGCATTGTTAGTGAGTTTTTAAAAGCGCTAGATGGACCATATATAAAAACGGTCATAATTGATTATCAACCGGTTTGGATATCGCTTTTTGATGAATTAGCATTGATCAGTGAATGTTGGCTTACTTACCAGCTTAAAGTAAATTATGATCGTACGCAAGAATTAGCGGTAAGACTTGCACTTTTCTTTTATCCGCTATTTGCACATGATCAAATAATTTTTACACAATTACTCAAACGTTTACGTTTGCCAACCAAAATGATAAAGCAGACTAGTTTGATCTTAAAATATCATGATCATCAAATAATTGATAAGAAGACATTGAAGCATTTATTGCGTTTGGTTGGACTTGATATTACTAAAATGATCATCGCTTTTAATTACTGTTGCTTGATATTTGATAAAGATCAGCATGATCTATTTAATCATATGATCGCTTTGATACTTGATAACGAAATATATCAATTAAAACAATTACTTATCAAGGGTAGTGATTTACAAGCATTAATAAATGAAAAACAAATGATAGGAATTATCTTGGATGAACTATTGATAGAAGTGATTGATGATAAACTTGAAAACGATCATTACAAATTACTCACAAGAGCAAGCCAAATATATCAAGAAAAAAATAACGCCAAGTAATTCTTAGCGTTATTTTAAGATTCGCATTTCACATTCTAATTGATAACCAGTATTTGTCTTGACGACTTTTTTAATATGATCGACTAAATCTAAGATATCTTTGCTGGTGGCATTATCGTAATTGATGACAAAACCAGCGTGTTTGATAGATACCATTGCACCACCAATGCGATATCCTTTTAAGCCACAATCATCAATTAGCTTGGCAGCAAAGGCTCCAACAGGTCTTTTAAAGGTGCTTCCAGCACTAGGATATTCTAATGGTTGCTTAGCAATTCTTCTGGCGAAGAAATCATCCATTTTATTCTTTATTAAATCTTTTTGACTTGGCACTAACTTAATCTTAGCTGATAAAATGCAACAGCGATGATCATGAAAATAACTATGACGGTAGCTAAAAGCTAATTGCTCGTTAGTGAAGGTTTGAATTTGATTGTTTTCATCAAGAAAACTACATTCGATTACAACATCCTTAATCTCACCATCATAAGCTCCAGCGTTCATATAAACAGCACCACCTATTGATGCTGGAATACCATAGGCAAATTCAATACCACTTAAACTATGTTCATAGGCAAAAATACATACATCTCTAAGTGATGCCCCAGCTTGACAAGTTATGATATTACCGTCTAATTCAATCTTATTAAAGTTTTTACTGATGATTATGACTAAACCATCTACACCCTCATCCAAAACAAGGGTGTTTGAACCTTTACCAAGAATATAGTAAGGAATGTCATGTTTGTTAGCTAAACTGATCAAGGTTGTAATTTGATCGATGTCATTTGGCCAAGCGATAAAACGGGCATTACCACCAATTTTAAGACTTGTATATGAGTATAATGGAATGTTTTCTTTGATCAAACATCCGATTTTATTGATATCCTTGATAAAACCTTCTTTGGTCATCTGAAATCTCCTTAAATCGAAGTAATTATATCATAATTTCGCTTTTATGTTAGTCATAAGATACAAAAGCGGATTTAACAATATTTTGTTTTAAATATTACTATCGTATATCACTTGTTTTTTATATAATGTAATCATAAATCAGCGAGGATTAACAATGAAACTTAATAAACAGGAAAAAAGCTGGATCTTGTATGATGTAGCTAACTCAGCGTTCACAATGGTATTGACCGCTACCATTCCAGTGTTTTTTGCGGCTTTAGTTGATAGTGCAGGAGTTAATGCGGTTAGTAGTAATGCTTTTGTACAATTCTTATTCGCTCGTAATGCCAATTTGGCTTTAGCTGGCAATATTGAAGCTTTTGCGGCTTTAAAGACAGCTTTGTTTGGTTTTACAACAACGGTAGCTGTTGTTTTAGTAGCGATCATTGCGCCAATCATTGGGGCAATTGCCGATTATCGTGGTATGAAGAAAAAAATGTTTGCGATATCACTTTTAATAGGAGTCGCTGGGCTTTTATCGCTTGGCTTGACGCAAGATTGGATGGCTTATCTATTCTTGATCATTATTGCGCGAATTGGATATTCAGCTGGTAATATCTTCTATGATTCAATGCTGGTTGATGTGACAAGTGATGAACGGATGGATTATGTATCGTCATTTGGTTATGCTTGGGGTTATATTGGTAGCTGTATACCATTTACCATCGGTATTGCACTAATCTTGACTACACCCTTTGGCTTAACGATTCAACAAGCTACCCAAATATCGTTTATCTTGACTGCTGTTTGGTGGATTGCACTTACGATCCCATTATTGAAAAATGTTAAACAAACATATTATGTCGCTCCGGTTAAAAATATTGTTAAGTCGGCATTTAAAAGAGTTTTTGAAACTTTAAAGAAGATAAAACAAGATAAAAGATTATTACTTTTTATCATTGCTTATTTTTGTTATATCGATGGTGTTTATACCATCATATCAATGGCTACAACCTATGGTACGGAAGTCGGCTTAGAAGCTACCAGTATGATCGTTGCTTTATTAGTGACTCAATTTGTGGCTTTCCCTAGTGCCATTGCGGCTGGTATCCTAGCTAAGAAATACGGTGCGATCAAATTGATCAAAGTTTTCATCTTAATATATGGTCTTATCTGTATTTATGGTTATGGTCTTGATACCCAGTTTGAGTTTTGGGTATTAGCTGTTAGTGTTGGTTTAGTTCAAGGTGGTATCCAATCTCTATCTCGCGCTTATTATGGTAAGATCATTCCTAAAGAAGAATCTAGTGAGTATTTTGGTTTCTTTGATATTTTCGGTAAGTTCGCTGACTTCTTTGGTCCATTACTAATAACAATCTCAGCTAGTATGTTTGGTGCTAGTAAGTATGGGATATTAGCATTAGTTTTATTGTTTGCGATTGGATTTGTCTTAATCTTGCAGGTTGAAAAAATCAACCAGAAAGCCAATGTTTGATCATGAACAAAGAAGATTTGAAGTATCTTAAAAGAGCGATCAATAACGCAAAGGCGATGGATGCAATAGAGTATGAAGGCATAATATATCAGGCGGATGATTATTTGAGCTTTTATAAAAACAAACTAAAAAAAGCCAAGCTATTTGTTAGTGTGATTGCGCTTGGCTTATGGCTTTTGGTTATTTTCTTCTTTAATCTTGAATCGCGCTTTTATGAGCTTATTATCTTACTTGTAATGTGTGTCATATTTTATCTGATCAATGAGCGCTTGGTTAGTGTTATTATACCTGATGATAGTTTCAAGCATATGAAGAAACGTTAATAACGATCAATTTGTAAGTTGATCTGATAGCCCTTTAATGGTTCATGTAGTTTATCAAGTATCATATCACTTAGTTTATGATCGCTGCTTTTTAGGGTGAAAGGCACCATAACATCAAAATATACCTTATTTTGTTTAGATCTTTTCACAACACGAAAATCATGGATCGACAGTTCGCTGTTGATCTCTTTTATTATCGCTAGTACGGTTTGATATAGTTTATCAGTGACAGGATCATTGATCGCTATCGGATCAATATGAATGATAACTTGACATTCTAAGGCTGTTTTTATGTCTTCTTCAATATCGTTAATGATATTATGCATCACAAGCAGATCACTATCAGCATCAACTTCCACATGTAGTGATACCATCAAATTCAATGGACCATAATCATGAATGATCAAATCATGATAAGCTAATATTTGTGGATAATCAGCTAGTATGAGCTTAATCTTTTCAATATATGTTGGATTAGGTGGTTGTCCCAGTAGAGGGTTGATTGTTGATTTAAGACTTTGATAACCTGTATTTAGGATAAAAAGGGCAACAATGATACCAGCGTAACCATCAATATTGATGGTAAAGAAATGTGAAATCAATACGGCAACAAGCACTATTGATGAGCTGATAACATCCATTAAGCTGTCATTAAATACCGTCATTATTGTTGTTGAATTGATTAACTTAGCGATTTTAAAGTTATAATAAGACATATAAAGTTTGACGATGATTCCTGCGAGCATAACTAACAGTACAATTAGATCATAATTAAAAGGGGTTGGATTAATGATTTTACGTATAGAAGCAATTAGAAGTTCAAAGCCAACTAACATTATCAACAAAGCAATGATCATGCCTACGATATATTCGAAGCGGCCATGACCAAAGGGATGGTCATTATCAGCTTTTTTTCCAGCTATCTTAAAGCCAACTAGGGTTAATAAAGAAGAAGCACTATCAGAAAGATTGTTGAAGGCATCAGCAGTAATGCTAATAAACCCACTTAATAGGCCAATGGTTAACTTGAATGCGAATAATAGTACATTCAATAAGATACCAAGGATACCACAAGCCATCCCATAGTTTTGACGCATATCATTTTGATTTCTTCGCTTTAAAAAGTAATAAATAAGATTGATCATGATCATAATTTCCTTGTTTATCTTGATTATAGAACCAAAAGGGAAAAAAAGCGATATGTGCATATATGATGAAAGAAGATTTAATTTTATGAAAGCACTTGCGAAAAATATATAATACTATAAAATATAGGTATAAACTGACTTGCCTAATAATGAAAGAGGTGCTTGATATGGGGGTCTTTAACACAATTGTCACTAATCATGCTTTCATTGTGACGGGCACGTTTAGCGTGCGTCAGCTTATTAATAAAATGATTTTTTAAGGTGGTATGATCATGCCATTTTTTTATTTATCAAAAGGAGGATTAAGTCATGGATCAGATTAATAAGGTTTTCTTTGATGCCGCTGCGTTGGGTGACTTAAAAACGGTTAGTGAAGCTCTAACAAAGGGTGCTGATGTCAATTATCAAAATGGTGATGGTCGCTCAGCATTAATGCGTAGTGCTAAACGTGGTCATTTAGAGATTGTTAAGTTACTTATGGCTAATAATGCATTAGTCAACCAAAGAGACAACAATCAAAAAACAGCGATCATGGGAGCAGCAAAGAAGGGTCATCTTGAAATTGTAAAGTTGTTGGTAGAAGCTAACGCTGATGTAAATGCGGCAGATTATAACGGTCGTAATGCACTAATGCGTGCTTCATTCTTAGGTCAAAATGAAGTTGTTGAGTATTTATTAGCTCATAATGCAGAGATCAATGCTGAAGATGAAATGGGAAGAACAGCATTAATGGAAGCATGTTTGGCTTTTAGAATGGATGTTATTGAAACATTATTAGTAAGTGGTGCTGATATCAACAAACAAGATAAAAACGGTTGTACAGCATTAATGCGTGCCAGTTATTCGGGATATGTAGATTTGTGCAAGAAGTTAGTCGAGCATAATGCCGACAAAGAAATCGTCGATAAAGCCGGGAATAAAGCGATTGACTATGTACGTCAACAAGAATTTTCGGATTTAAAAGATTATTTGAAATAGATAAGGGGAAAAATGATGAAAGATTATGAAGCGGCTTTAATACGCAATGTTTGTTTATTGGGTCATAGTGGTAGTGGTAAATCCACTTTCGCTGAAGCAGCACTATTTGTGACAAAGGCGATTGATCGCATGGGTAAGACCAGTGATGGTGCTAATACCATGGACTATGACCAAGAAGAGATCAAAAAGGGTAGTTCAATTTATTCTGGCATCGCACCAGTACAATGGAAAAACGGTAAGATCAATTTTATCGATACACCAGGTTATCAAGACTACATTGGTGAAATGGAAGCAGCGATCGCTGTTTCTGATGGTCTTTTAATTTTAGTTAGTGCAAAAGATGGTATTCAAACTGGTACTGAAAAAGCTTGGAAAATCGTAGCTAAAAAGAAAATTCCTAGTGTCTTCTTTATCAATAAGATGGATGAAGAAAATGCGTCTTTTGAAAAAACATATGGTGAACTTAGAAGTAAATTCCATAACTCAATCGTAGCTTTTGAACTGCCGATAATTGAAAAAAATAAAACAGTTGGTACAGTTAACATACTTAAGAGTAAAGCTTTCTATTATGGTGAGAACGAAGGTAAAGAAGTACCATCTGAAATGAGTGAAACAGTAAAGAAGCACTATGACCAAATAATGGAAGCAGTAGCTAGTGCTGATGAAGAACTTATGGAAAAATTCTTCGCTGGTGAAGAATTTACGGAAGAAGAAGTTATAAGAGGATTGAAGCTTGGAGTTTTAAATGGTGAGGTTAGACCGGTACTATGTGGTAGCACTTTACATCATAATGGTATTGAAATCGTCTTAAAGACAATTTTTGAATATTATCCTTCATTTTCTGAGCAAAAGACAATCAAGGCTAAAAATCGTAAGGGTGAAGAAATTGAAATTGAAACAAGTGAAAACGCACCGTTTTCAGCTTTAGTATTTAAAACGATCATTGACCCATTTGTTGGTCGCTTATCTTTTATCAAGGTTAATAGTGGTACATTGACACTCGATGCTTCAATTATTAACGTTCAACAAGATAAAGCAGAGAAATTTAATCAAATAAGTGTCATGATGGGTAAAACGCAACATCCAGTAACAAAACTTACAGTTGGTGATATTGGGGTATTAACAAAACTTCAAAATACACAAACTAATGACACACTAGCAACATCAGCACTACCTGTTATCTTACCTGCTATTACATTTAGTAAACCAATGTTAGCGGTAGCGATCGAACCTAAGAGTAAAAACGATGAAGATAAGATGTCAGGGGCACTACAGCGAATATTAGAAGAAGATATGACATGTAAAATTGTTAAAAACGCTGAGACTAGACAAACAGTGTTGTATGGTGTCGGTGATCAACATATTGATGTGTTAGTAAATCGTCTAAAAAATAAGTATAAAGTAGAAGTAACCTTAGTAGAACCAAAAGTTCAATATCGTGAGACCATTAGAGGTAAAGCCGAAGTCCAGGGTAAACATAAAAAACAAAGTGGTGGCGCTGGTCAGTTTGGTGATGTATGGGTTCGCTTTGAACCATGTGATTCTGAAGAGATGGTCTTTGCGGAAGCAGTATTTGGTGGCGCTGTTCCACGCCAATACTTCCCAGCAGTTGAAACAGGACTTAGAGAATGTATGCAGAAGGGTATCTTAGCTGGTTATAAAGTAGTTGGAGTTAAAGCGACGCTTTATGATGGCTCATATCACCCAGTTGATTCAAAGGAAATCGCTTTTAAATCAGCTGCGCGTTTAGCATATAAAGCTGGTATGCCTAAAGCCAATCCAATCTTACTTGAGCCAATTGGCAAGTGTAGTGTTTATATTCCAGAGGATTATACTGGTACTGTCATTGGTGACTTTAATAAACGTCGTGGTATAATAATGGGAATGGATATGATTGAAGATGGCGTGCAATGTGTTAACGCTGAAGTTCCATTAGCTGAGATGCAGAAGTATGCGACTGAGTTAAGATCAATGACCCAAGGAAGAGGTAGTTTTGATCTAAGTTTTGATCGCTATGAACCAGCACCTCAACCAATCGCTGATAAAGTGATTGCTGAAGCAGCTCGAAATAAAGAAGAGGATGAGGAAGATTAATTCTTCCTCTTAATTAAGAAAAGGGGAAATTAAAATGGCTACGTATCATGATTTGTTTAAGGTTGGAAAACAGTATTTAGCTGAAGTTTGTGCAACACAAAAAGATGTTATCAAAGCGTCAGCGAAGCTTATGGGAGATTGTATGCTTGATAATGGATTGATCCAATTATTTGGGGTTAATCATAATCACGCTTTTACGATGGAACTTTTCTATCGTGCTGGGGGCTTAATGCCTTATCATGGGTTTAATACCCGTGATCTAGTACTAAGAGGTAAGGTAAGTAAAGAAGATTATGATGATGTAAACTTCCTTAATCGTAGTGACATTGTTGATATCATGTGGGATATGTACAATGTAGCAAAAAATGATATGTTTATTATCTGTAGTGATCTTGGTAATGAAGGTTGTGTTATTGATTTAGCCTTAAAAGTTAAAGCTAACGGTCATAAATTGATCGTTGTGACATCTTTGAAAGAGGCACAAAAGGTAGTTAGTAAACATCCTTCCAATAAAAAGCTATATGAATTGGCTGATATGGTAATTGATACATGCACGCCTAATCCGGATGTTGTGACCAAATTAAAAAATGGTGCAATGATAAATCAAATGGCAACTTTAACTGGTAACACGATCGCGCAAATGTTGACAGCTGAGATTTATAAGTATCTTGTTGATAACGGTAATGATGCACCTGTACTATTAAGTGCGAATGTAACTGGCGCCGATGTCCATAATCGGGCGATATCTGACAAGTATCTTGGACGCTGGAACGCGTAAGAAGGAGCTAAAAATGACACAAATAACAATGGAATATTTCTATGATGAACTAATTAAAATACTAGGTGTACTTGAAACTGAACAAGGTGAAAATATTGAAAAAGCTGCCAAGCTATGTGCTGATACGATGATGAATGGTGGCGTTGTTCATGTCTTTGGTTCAGGTCATTCGGTTGGTGTTGGTTTTGAGTTACGTGAACGCGTAGGTTCATTAGTGCCATTTCATCACATTCGTACCGATGATTTCGTTATTAAAGGTTATACTACCCTAGAAGACTTTAAGAATCCAAATGATATCTTTGAGCGTCGCTCTGGTATTTCCGCAAAGATGTATGATCTATATAATGTACAAGCTAATGATGCCTTTATCATCATTTCTAACTCAGGCATTAACGGCTTGGTCATTGATATGGCGATTAAAGCTAAAGAAATGGGGCAGAAAGTTATCGTGATGACAAGTATGCAACATACAACTGCTGAACCAAGTCGTCATCCTAGTGGCAAGAAACTTTATGAACTTGGTGATGTTGTTATCGACAACTGTGGTCCTCAGGGGGATGCTTTGATAGAAACAGGCCGTATAGAAAAGATCTGTTCAATATCAAGTATTACTGGTGCTTTTATTGCGCAATCGTTAGTAACGGAGATCTGTCGCATTATGGAAGAATGTGATTATGAGCTACCGCTATTAAGAGGAGTTGAGCATCAAGCTGCCAATGAAGAATTAAAAGCGCGTTATCGTCGCTGCGAATAATGAATAGATTACTTGATCTAACTAGCAACAGTATGCAAAGCCTAAACAAAAAAGCGTTGCTTGAAGCAATCGCTAATAGTGAGGGTAGAGTAATGATGGCAGAGACCATCGGTACTGTTATGCCGATGCTAGGCAATATCACAAATGCTGAGTTTGTAGCAGCGATGGGTGTTGAGATGATAACGCTCAATGTTTTGGATGTCGATAATCCAACTATCAATGGGTTAGTTGATACTGCTGATGTTATTGGTAAGATTGCAGAATTAACTGGTCGCATCATTGGCATTAACCTAGAGCCTGTAGGTCAAACTACTTTAGATCAAAAAGATAATATCTGGGCTTTAAGTAGTGGCCGTAAGGCAACGGTGGCTAACGCAAAAAAAGCACTTGCTCAAGGGGTAAGATTTATTACTCTTACGGGTAATCCGGGGGTAGGTGTAGATAAGCAAGCAATAGCTGCATCACTACTTGAACTAAAAGCGGCAGTTGGTCAAGATATGATCTTGATCGCAGGTAAAATGCATGCGTCTGGTATTGTAAATGAAGCCAACACAAAACTTATTACAATAGAAGATGTAACTAATTATATTGATAATGGTGCTGATATAATCTTACTACCAGCGCCTGGTACAATAGGCGGCATAACCCAAGATTATATCGAATCATTGATCAGTTATATCCATCATCGTGGTAAACTCGCAATGACCGCGATTGGCACATCACAAGAAGGTGCTGATGTTGATACAATTAAAAGGATTGCTTTAATGTGTAAGATGGCAGGGGCTGACATTCACCATTTAGGTGACGCTGGCTATCTTGGGATGGCTTTACCTGAAAACATCTTCGCTTATAGCGTTGCGATAAGAGGGATTCGTCACACTTATCGTCGCATGGCAATGTCGATAAAAAGATAAACAACTCAGACTTCTGAGTTGTCAGACTGATGACAAGTACACTCTATAAAAAGGGTGTACTTTTAATTTGAAAAAAAAACGACCATATAGTCGTTTAGATAAGGAATTGATAGATTTATAAAGATTACTGATAGCCATCTTATCGCTTTGATGAAGCAGTAATGCCATCTTTTTCATATTCTGGGCAGCACAAGATAACCAAGCGTGATCTTGGACCTTGGTTATACCTCGATGAGTCGCATAACGATAGCCATGATTCTGCTTACTATCAGCGAAACTTCTTTCTACTGTGGTTTTGCGTCTGGCATATAGCGACTTACCATGTTCACTTAGTCTTCTCTCTCTGGCTCGCTCATATACTTCTTGTTTGACATGTCTACGAATCTCTTTACGCTTACCTTTTCCAGCACAACTCATGAGCATTGGACATCCTGCACATTGTTTACTATCGAAATAGTGTTTATAACCCAACTTGTCGATATTCCTTAAAGGTATTAGATGACCAATAGGACAAACATAAGAATCTAACTCTTCAACGTATTTGAACTTCTTCTTGTCATCTTTATTAGTATTGAATCGACGATAAGCTACGGCACTGAATACTTCTTTCTTCTCTAGTTCTTCCATGATCTCCCAACTATAATAGCCACTATCTAAGCCCACATTTTTCGTCTTGAAATGATATTTATTTAAGATGTAATCCAGTCTTTTAAGATAAGGTCTTGAGTCATGAACGTTTCCAGGTGTGATATAAGCATCGACGATGAAATTGTTTAATCCATCTACTGTCCGATGATCTAAGTACATAAAGCCTTTTTCTTTTTCATCTCGATGATAATATCCACTGTCCTCATCAATCGTACTAACCTTTATGTTTTGAGTTTCTTCTTCATCTTCAAACACTAATTCATCTTTTCCTAACTCTTGGCGTATTGAATTGATTTCCTTTTCTAATTCTAACTTCCTTTGTTTAACCACTACCTGTACTTGGTTTTTAAAGTTCTTATTGTTGGCATTAGCTTTGATATGTGTTGAATCTGTAAATAGATCTCTACCTGACACTAGTTTCTTTGACACAGCTAACTCGAGGATTGTGGCGAAGATCTCTTCAAAAATAGTAGTGTTAACGTAACGTCTCAAATAGTTTTGGGAGAAGGTTGAGTAATGAGGA
>JAYFOM010000042.1:0-65717 GCA_034932685.1 Erysipelotrichaceae bacterium | reverse complement strand
CAGTATATCGGAATGCAAGCAATCCAAATGACTATTCCATTAGCCAACACCCTAACTTTCTTGATCACCATCCCGATTGGTGCTGTGTTACTGAAAGAGTTTAGACATAAAAAGTAGAGTTTCCTCTACTTTTCTTCTGGTTTCTTTTTCTTAACATCTTTAACCTTTTTAACATCTTGCTTGACTGGATTCTTTTTCGTTATCTTGAATACCACGCCATCATAACTATTATATGCATATACCTCACATTCATAAGCTGTGATAATTCGATGAACGATTGATAATCCTAAGCCAAACTGACCATCAGTTCCCTTTTCAAAAGGTTTAAATAATTTATCAATTCTTTCATTAGTTAATTGTGGTCCATCATTCTCTACACTGAGCTCATTTTCATTTAATCTAATTGTTATCGTTGTATGCGCATAGCGTAATGCGTTATCCATTAGGTTCTCAAAAACAACGCGCCAAGGTTCTTCATTACCAAAGAAATATGCATGTTGCGTTTCACGAATGATCTTAAGTTCAGGTCTGATAACTTTTAATGATAATAATGTTTTCTCAATCACATCATAAAGATCAGTCTCGCCAGTGTCACGAGTGGTCACTAAGTAACCAACACGATTTAAAAGCAGTAAGCTCTGTACCTTTTTCTCTAATCGACCAGCATGTTCTATAATAACATCAACACTTTTCTCTAAGGTTTCATAGGGATAAATCCCGTCTTTGATACTTTCACCATAAGACTTGATCGTAGCGATTGGTGTTTTAAGATCATGTGAAATGTTTTGTACTAACTCTTCTTTGATCTGTTCTTGTTTCTTTAACTCATTACTCATCGCTACCAAAGCCGTAGCCAACTCCCCTATTTCATCTTTTCGATCAACTTTGATATCAACTTCTTCATTTCGTCTTAGTTTATTAATGTAGTGTCTAATTTGATTAAGTGAGTGAATAAGATAAATAACCCATAACATCAAAAGGAACACTAAGATACTAACAACTAAGACAATTATATTTATGACTGAACTGATCAATGTTTTCTTAAACTCGTTTTGATACGAACTAACAACAAAACTGATCAAACGTACATCTTCATTAACAATCGTTATTGAATAAAGCGTCTCAGATTCATTGTCATTTTTATAAACATAGTTTCTAGTCGTTTCCGTTTGATTTTGGGCATTGTTACGCATTAACATTAATAACGTTTGATCCTTTATGTCAAAAGCACTACTATAACGAACTCTTCCGTTTTCATATACAGCATGAGCGATATTCGCATCATTGGCGAAAAATAACAAATCATTTCCAGGATTACGCATATAGTTATAAACAATACTTGTTTGGGTCCTTTGTAACATGTTAAACATCTGATTTCTAACAAAACTATTTATATTACCATTTAGATAAACAAACAAAAAGGTGCCAAAGATTGCCACAAAGACCAATATCAAACTCATTAATTGCTGGGTAAGAGTTAACTCCTTAAGCCAGTTATTTATCTTGCGCATTAGCCTAAACGATACCCAAAGCCATATATCGTATGAATAGCTAATTTTGGTAGTTTACGTCTTAAACGACGTAAAGTATCATCAACAACACGATCAGAACCATAATAGTTAGTTTCCCATACTTTAATTAGTATTTGCTCACGTGAAAAAGCTGAACCCTTATTGTGAACAAACATTAAAAGTAGATCAAACTCCTTTGTTGTTAGATCAAGCGCCTTACCATCATGATAAACAACCCGTTGTCCTTCATCAATTTCATAACCATCAACAAGCATGTTAGCCTGATCTTCCTTGTATACTCGACGCATGATATTGTTAACCCGTAATATTAGTTCTTTTGGTGAAAATGGTTTGGTGATGTAATCATCACTACCTTTTTCCAGACCAATGATACGATCAAATTCTTTATCTCGTGCCGACATAAAAACTACTGGAATATCTTTTGTTTTATTTTTTATTTCATCGATTAGTTCAAAACCACTTTTATCATCAAGCATGATATCTAAGATCCATAAATGGACATCATCATCCTCAACATGAGCCAATGCTTCATCATAAGTCAAATATGATCTAACATCATACCCTTCACGTTCTAAATATCGTTTAACAAGTTCATTAAGGTCTTTTTCATCTTCAACAACACAAACTACTCGTTTCAAACTAATCACCTCTTTCTAATAATAACAAAAAAAGGGGATTATTATAACCCCTTCGCTTTGATCAAATCAACTACGCGATAAACATAATCATGACACAACGCATCACTTTTAGCTTCCACCATGACTCTGATCAAAGGTTCAGTACCAGATGGTCGAACTAAGATTCTACCTTCATCATTAAGTTCAAGCTGTATCGCATCAATCAACTCATTAATCTGTACATCAGCTAAAGCGACAGACTTGTCTTTAACTGGCACATTTATCAGTAACTGTGGATAGATAAATAATGGTGCAACTAATTCACTCATTTTTGCTTGATAAAAAACCATCGTTTCAATAAGTTTCATCGCCGTTAATAAACCATCACCTGTTGTCATCAAATCTTTAAAGATGATATGGCCAGACTGCTCACCACCAAGTTTATAGTCGTTTTTTAACATACAATCATATACATACTTATCACCAACAGCGGTCTTCTCATAATTGATATTTTCTTCATCAAACAGCTTATATAAACCAAAATTAGCCATTACTGTTGTAACGATCGTATTCTTATTAAGCGTTTTATCTTGAATCATTTTTTTACCTAATACATAAAGTGCTTTATCACCATCCAAGATTTCACCTTTATCATCAACGGCAATCAAACGATCGGCATCACCGTCAAAAGCTAGCCCAAGATCATATTCACCTTTTTTCATGATTTCAATCAGCTGTTCTGGATGAGTAGAGCCACAAGCCGTATTAATATTCAAACCATTGGGTTTATCATTAATAACATAAAGATTGGCATTAAATCTATTTAGTAACTTAACAGCCGTAGCGGTTGCACTACCATTTGCCAAATCACACACAATCTTATAACCACTTAAATCAAACTTAAATAAACCCGCAAGATAATCGAGATATTCATCAAGGCTTACGCCAACCTCAGTGATTGTGCCAATACTTTTATTGCTGGCGTAAGGTATTTCACATAAACCATCAATATAGTCCTCAATTAAAGCTTCAATCTTAGCATCAAGTTTTAAGCCATCATTGTTAAATATTTTAATACCATTATCATGATAAGGATTATGACTAGCTGATATCATTACACCACAATCATAATGACCATTACGAACTAAATGGGCTATGGCTGGTGTTGGACATACTTTTAGCAGTTCAACATTAGCGCCACTTGCGACAACACCAGACGCCAAAGCTGATTCAAACATCGAACCAGATAAACGGGTGTCTCTTCCAATCAAAATATTTGCTTGTTTATCAGCGCTAAAGTAGTTACCAATATATCTACCCACTTTAAACGCATGTTCAACCATTAATGTTTCATTGGCTTTACCACGAAAACCATCAGTTCCAAAATATCTGCCCATATCTATCCTCTTTCTAGTCAATTACCGTCAGGGTGATGATTGGTTGTACTATTTCATATTTTACTAGCGGATTTTTACCAGTTATTGAAAGCTGTATTTCCTGGCGACCCGGCTGAATGTTTTGCATACTGAAGAATACATCAATATCCTCCGTTGTTAATGCGCTAATATTACTACTGGTACCATAGACGATCACATTAGCAACCGCATCTTCTTGTTCCCCTAAAGAGAACTTATACCCGTTGGTATTGTTATAGACATTTATCGGAATATTTAGTATTTCGCGACTCACTTTTTCACCCAAGGTCACCGATAATATCACTCTTGAAACACTTGCTTTATTTACTCCACTTGGTACCGTGATTGGTGCTGTATAACTTGAGTTTTCAGTGATTGTAGTAGCGTCGATCTGAACCTTGATGTTATTGATCTTACTAATGACTGAATCCGGTCCATAAAGAGTTACCGAAGCATGATCAAGTGAAATACGATCAATAGCCATATTGTTGGGAATCTCTCCAATTGGCTCAATCAAAATCGCTACCGTTTTATTTGGAGATGATACTGGCACTGTTGCTGTAACGATTGAAGGGATCAAATCAACGTTTATGCGATTACCATTAGCGTCATATGCCACCAGTTTCGCTTCCGTAGTAAAAGTTGCCGATTGGCCTTTAACATCAATCAGTGCTTTCACAAACGCCACTTGATCAATGGTAGTCTGTGAAGCCTTAACCATTACTTCTGTAGTAGAAAGGGTGGGCGTTCCCAATAGATACATTGCATCTATGCCATCTGTATTAATATAGTCATAGCTTAAGTTAAAGCGCCATGTTACCTTTTTCTTAATCGTTACAACTGCCTTTGAAGGACTAATAGAAACATTTAAACGTGATGAGAAATCAGCTGCCGCCAAATCAACTTCATGTGTTCCCTCACCAAGACCCGTAAGATCAGCCACAACCTTATAACTACTTGAATTCTTCAACATCGATATATCAGACACATCACCAATGATGCTAGCTGAAACAGAGTTAGGCAAACCACTAACTTCATAAACTTCTTCATTAACCCGAACCGTGATCGGAATCTCATTGATCACAAAGCCAGATTGCGTGATAGCACCTAAAGGACTATTACTGATGTTAACAACCACATAAAGCATGACAGCTAACAAAAAGGCTACTATCTTACTATATTTCTGATTAAACAAGAAACGATCGACCCATGAACTCAACCAACGAATGATCCTTAAAAATGAACTTTCAATACTTTCATAAGTATGAGCGACTTTCTTACTTTGTTTAGCAATACGCGCTGCTAACTCTAATTTATCTTCTGAAATCATCCGATCAGGGTTTTTTCTTTTAGTCATTACTTGTCACCTCCTTTTTTGAAAGTAACTTTCTTATCTTTATAAACATCATCGATATCAATGTTATCAATCGCTTTAAGTTCCATATCAAAATCGCTATCGATATCAACTGCTGTTTTCTTAGTTCTTGTCTTCTTCTCTTTTACTTCCGGCTCAACCGTTACAGCATTTTTCTTCTTGGATACCGGTTTTTTAGTCTCATGTGGTTGCTCTTCTTTCACATCAAGATCAAGAGTGGGTTCTTCAATCTTATCTTCACTCTTTTTCTTTCTAAATATCTTAAGCACCATTTTGTTTTCTTCTTTTTTAGGTTCTTCAATAGGTTCATCATTTTTTATAATGATCATCTCTTCAGGTTCACGATCAATCAAGTCACTTATGATCGTATCAATGCGATCTGATTTTTCTTCATTGTCAAAACGATTATTACCATATTCAACTTCTTCATTACATATGATCTTTAAAAGATATTTATGTAAGGTATGCTTATTCATCTTTACTAATTCACCATCTTTAGCTATGGAAACCGAGCCGCTTTGTTCTGATACAACAATAGTTATAGAGTCAGTGATTTCACTAATACCAACAGCTGCCCGATGTCTTGCACCAAAGCGTCTTGGTAAATCTTGATCAGTAGGTAAAAAGTAAGCTGAGGCACAAGCAATACGATCTCCTTGAATAATAACAGCCCCATCATGAAGGGGAGTTGTTGTCATAAAGATAGAAGTCAATAGATCCGCTGTAACAATAGAATTCAAAGGTGTGCCTGTTTTTATATAATCACTAAGAGATTGCGTTTGTTCGATTGTAATAAGAGCACCAACCTTTTGATTGGCTAAATTCATACTAGCATCAACCAACTCATCAACCAAAGCTTCTCTTTCATTACCCGACAATGTTGACATGCGACTAAAAACACTTGATTTACCAAGTTTTTCCAAAATCGATCTAATTTCAGGTTGAAAGATGATGATTACCGCTAAAAAGCCCCATTGTACAAGTATATCCGCTACGACTTTAACCGTCTTTAAGCCAAAAAACTGCGCCACTGCATTCATAAAGACAACAAACAATACGCCTTTAAATATCTGTATTGTCCGTGAATTGTTGCGGACTATCTTTAGGCAATAATATACCAACAGCGTAATGATAGCTATATCGATAACCATCCTTGCGATTTGAATCATATTTTGCAAGGTTGTATAACTTAACATAAAACGCCCTCCTATTCAGTTTATTATAACACATAATCTTTGTCCTGAAATGAAGTTTTCATCCACCATACTCACAATAACATCAATCACTATATTCATTAACCCATTAACAAATACTTACAATCCTATGTTAAAATATTAATGAAAGAAGAGTAGTGTATGGACGAAAAAAACGTAACAAGATTAACTTATCAAAACAAAGAGATTATCTTACTAGCAACAGCCCACGTTTCAAAAGAAAGCGTCACTGAAGTTCAGGATTTAATCAGCGAAGAATTACCAGATAGTGTTTGTATCGAGCTTGATCAACAACGCTTTGATACGATAAATGATCAACAGAAATGGCAAACAACCGATGTGATAAATGTCATTAAAGAAAAGAAAGCCTTTCTTTTGATCGCTAATATGTTATTAGGTTCATACCAACGTAAGATCGCTAAAGATCTTGATGTACAAGTTGGCCAAGAAATGTCACAAGCAATCATTGAAGCCAAAAAGATCAACGCTAAGCTTATCTTAGCTGATCGCAATATTCAAACTACTTTTATGCGTATTTGGCGCAAACATACTTTTTGGGAAAAACTTAAATTGATATATCTAATATTATTTTCAAGCATGGATGATGAAAAGATCACTGCAGAAAAGATCGAAAACCTTAAAACCCAGGATATGCTAGAAGCCGCTTTATCTGAGATCAATGATAAATTACCAAAAGTAGCTGCCGTATTGATTGATGAAAGAAATCAATATTTAGCTAATAAGATTAAAAACGCACCAGGCAAGAAGATTGTTGCAGTCTTAGGAGCAGCCCATGTGATCGGCATTACCAAGGAAATATATTTAGAACAAGATATGCAAGAACTAGCACAAGTTCCAACTGTCAAAATCTTAGATCAGATTAAAGGATGGATCATTCCTTTTGTTATTGTCAGTCTGATTGCTTACTCATTTATCAACAGCCCGCAAATGGGATGGCTTCAAATTAAATCATGGATTCTATATAATGGTACCTTTAGTGCTTTTGGTTGTTTATTACTATTAGCGCATCCATTGACAATCATCACCGCCTTTTTAGTAGCTCCCATAACCTCACTTAATCCCTTGTTAGCCGCTGGTTGGTTTGCTGGTATTGTCGAAGCCATGATCAGAAAACCAACTGTAGCTGATATGCAAAATATTTACCAAGACATCACAACGATCAAAGGAATATTTAAAAATCGTTTCATTAAAATTTTGGCTATTGTAATTGTCGCAAACTTATTTAGTACCCTTGCCACTTTCATCAGTGGTTTAGACATAATAGAAAGGTTGTTTAGCTAATGGAAAAACCAATCCTAAATCATCATGGTAGTAAAAGATTAGAAACAACAAGACTTATATTAAGACCAATCAATAGTAAAGACGCTTATGATATTTTTATTAATATTAATAACGATCAAGAAGTACTTGCTTATTTTGGTGCCCCTTATCATGAAAACTTCAACGCTTCAAGTATTGATAGTTTAGTCTTTTTGTCAAATGATCCCAAAGCTTATTGCTGGGGCATTGAACTTAAGGAAACTCATGAATGTATCGGTATTATGCTTCAACAGAATCGCAATGATTACACCGGCACTATTGAAGTTGGTTACGCTATTGGTTCACGCTTTTGGAATAAGGGTTATGTGACCGAAGCTTTAGGTGAGGTTATAAAGTACTTATTTGAAGCGGTAAACTATCATAAGATATCTGCAGGATGTATCATGGATAATGTCGCATCTAAAAGAGTGCTGGAAAAATGTGGCTTTACTTATGAAGGATTAAGAAAAGATGATTTCTTTCATCAATCTCGCTATCATGACATTGGATTTTACTACATCATCAATCAAAAACATCAACAATAAACAGCTTTGTTGAATAAAGCACATAAAATAAGTAAAATATAGTTAAGGTGGTGAATAAATGTCAACCAATATCAAACGATATCGCCAAATAGAAAAAAAGACCGGATTATCTTTTTTATGTGTCGGGTTATTTGGGCTATTATACGTGTTGATATTGCCATTATATCGCATCAGTGATTTTTTAATCGTCAGTCTATTATCATTAATAATCTTCTTTTTAGTTGATAAAATCGCTCCTAAGAAAATTATGCAAATAGAAATAACTGACGAGCCTTTACTGACCGGCATTGTAAGTGCTGATGAAGCACTGAAAGTTGGCAATATGTTTATTGATGAACTACTTACAGGTAAAAAACAAATCCAAGAAGCACGGATAAAAGAAAAGATCGGCATCTTGGTTGATTTATTCACAAAAATACTTGATCAGATTAAAAATGATCCAAGTGATGCAAGAAAGATCAAACAGTTCATGAACTATTATTTACCGACTATTAGTAAACTTATTAACCATTATATTGTTTTTGAAAAACAGAATATCGACGGAGCTAACATTGTATCTTCAATGCAGAAAATTGAAGAACTGTTTGATACCGCGATCATTGCATTTAAGAAGACTCTAGACAGCATGTTCGCTGATGAAGCACTTGACATCGCAACCGATATTACCGGTATGCAAAACATGATGGCGAGCCGTGGCTTAAATGAAGATATTATCACATTTAACATTAAGGAGAAGGTATGACAAACACAAAAGAAAGCATAGCGCCTGTTTTAACATTAGATCCAATTATGCAAGAAACCCAAAAGATGGAAGTAGGATCAGTCACAAAAGTCGTTGAAGAAGACAATTTATCACCTGAAGAAAAGCAACTTGTAGAAAATTTCGCTAAACAGATCGATATCAGCAATACCAATGTCATTTTGCAGTATGGTTCTGCAGCTCAACAAAAGATGGCTGAGTTTTCAGAATCAGCTTTACAGAATGTTAAGACCAAAGACTTGGATGAAGTTAGTGATATGATCACCAACTTAGTAGTTGAACTTAAAGGTTTTGACATGGATGAAAAGAAAGGTATTGTCGGCTTATTTAAGAAGTCAGTAAATAAGCTTCAAGCATTAAAAGCACGCTATAACGATGTTAATGCCAATATTGAGACAATCGTTGATAAGTTAGAGAAATATCAATATGTGTTATACAAGGATATCGCTATGCTTGATGAAATGTACAAGCGGAATTTAATCAACTTTAAAGAGTTATCAATGTATATCGTAGCTGGTCAGAAAAAATTAGATGAAGCCAGAAATACTACTTTAAAAGAGTTGATAGCACGCGCTCAAGAAACTGGATTAGCTGAAGATTCACAAAAAGCTAATGATTTCGCTGAACTATGTACTCGTTTTGAGAAGAAACTGTACGATTTAAAACTAACACGTGAAATTTCTATTCAAATGGGTCCACAGATTAGATTAGTTCAAGGTGGCGACACTTTAATGGTTGAAAAGATTCAATCAACCCTTCAAAATACTATTCCGCTATGGAAAAACCAAATGGTTATCGCCCTTGGTTTAAGTCATTCACAAGAAGCGATCAAAGTACAACGTGAAGTCACCGATATGACCAATCAATTACTAAAGAGCAACGCTGATCGTTTAAGAATGGCAACTGGCGAGATCGCAAAAGAATCAGAACGCGGTATTATTGACATTGAAACCTTACAACATACAAATGAACAACTCATCGGTACCCTTGATGATGTCATGAATATCCAAAAAGAAGGTCGTGAAAAACGACAAGCAGCTGAAGTTGAACTAGCAAAAATCGAAGCTAATCTAAAACAAAAATTATTAGAGATTAGTAAATAGAGGTAACTAAATTGAAGTTTTGGGAAAATCGCAATTTAACTAAATTGATCATGATCATCATGATTATCATCGCTGTTTTGTTTGGCTCTTATAAAACACTGTCTTCAATGCGAAATGACACCCTAGATATATTTTATCAAGGCGTTGATAATGACGGTTATGGGATTCAAAATGATTTAGATCGCGTAATTGATTCATCAAGCCGACTTATTAGTCTTGCCAATCTTTATGTTAGAAACAATGATCAAACATTAGTTAATGAAACTATCACAACCCAACAAGAATTAGTTTTCGCAAAGAACGTTGATGATAAATACGTAGCTTATCAAAAGTTAGATCAACAACTTAGTTTACTTTACTACGCTCTTGATAACTATCAATTAACTGACGTTCATAAAATAACCACTAGAACGCTTTATTATGATATCAGTGAAGCTAAAGATAAGATTGGTCATAATCAATTCAACACTTATGTTGACCAATATAATGCTAAACTAACAAAGTTTCCTGCCAATGTGTTAAGTAAAATTACCTTTGTAGGTGAACTACCCGCTTTTAGATAGGATGTAGCGATGAAAAAGTTTAAAGTATTGTTTGTTATCATAGTTTTAACAACACTTGTCACAAGTGGTTTTAAACCTATCTTTGCGCTTGATATCCCCTCACCTAATGATTCTATTTATGTCCAAGATTTCGCCAATGTGATAAGTGATGAAACCGCCACCTACATCATTTCGCAAAATGACAAACTTTACGAAACCACTGGCGCTCAGATAGTAGTCGTTACCATCAGTGATACGCAAGGATATGATATTGAAGATTACGCATACGAAATGTTCAATGATTACAAGATCGGTTCTGCCACAAAGAATAATGGTGTATTACTGCTTTTAGTGATCAATGATGATAATTACTGGGTCATGGTTGGTAAAGGACTTGAAACAACCTTGACCGGTGGTGTTTTAAAAGGCTTATTACTAGATTATCTTGAAGATGATTTCGCTTTACAACAATATGATAGTGGCGCCCGTAAGTTCTTCGATGCCATTTATCGTGAACTTGAATATATCTATCAAGTTGATAATTTAGACAATCAGGATTTCTTTACTCCAATACCACCAATTGATGATCAAAATACCTATTATAGTGTTTTCACCAATATCATCAATGTTGTCATAGCCTTTATTATCATGTTAGTCGTGGTGATCATTATCTTGAGCATCTTATCAGCTATGGCTAAAAGAAGACGCTACTCAAATGACAATCATTTTATCACACCAATGCCAAGACGTCCGATTAGCCCCTTTAATACTTATCAGCGTAACACAACTAACCGTCCAAGAACTTCTACAACAAAGCAAAATAGCTCAAACTACTATGCCCCATCAAAACCAACCGTAAGACAATCACCAAGCGTTACAAGCCCTAAAAAAATAGCCGGCAAGTCACGCTCATTTACAAGTCGTGGTAGCGGTGGATTTGGCTCATCTGGTGGATCACGTTCATTTGGAGGCGGTGGCTCACGTGGTGGTGGCGCTGGTCGTAAATAAAACGAAACCCTGAATTACTTCAGGGTTTTTTCATTTTTGCCAAAGGTCTTCAGGATATTGTTTCTTGGCTTTTAGCTCAGCCAATGAAGCAACTACCTTTTCTTTGTCTTCTTTATAAGTAATACCATGCCAGGTATCATTTGAGCGCATCATCTTAACCTTAATCCCATAGTGGTTGATCAAGACATCAACAGCTGTTGGAATAACATGTTCACATTTTAAAGGGTTATCTTCTAAATTATCTTTCAAGAAATTTGTCAAGATAGGATCTAGATATTGCATTATATTAGGCGCAAAACCCCAGAAGTTCATTGATACTAAATTATCAGATGGTAAGGCAACCCAATTCTGATCATCTTCTGTATAAAATGGTCGGTTCTCTTCTTTTTTGATTTTTCGACGTTCAACAATCTTGGCAAGATAACCATCATCTACTTCACAAACACCACGCGAAACGGTACCATGATCAGTCAAAGTATTACTAATAACATATCCAACCATACCATAAGTATCATCACTGACTTCATTGACTAAAAAGTCATAGATCGTCTTAAATGCTTCTTTACCATAATAATCATCAGCGTTGATCACCGCAAATGGTTCTTTTATAATATCGCGACAAGCTAAGATCGCATGTGTTGTTCCCCATGGTTTTTCGCGATCTTCAGGTCTTTTATAGCCACCTGGCAAATCATCCATATCTTGATATGCATACACAACTTCAATAAAAGGTCTTATTTTATCGCTTAAGGCATTATCAAAAGCTTCTTTATGTTCTTTTCTGATTATTAAGATAACTTTCTTAAATCCAGCTTGGATAGCATCATAAATTGAAAAATCAATGATGCACTCTTGATTACTACCAACTACATCAATTTGTTTTAGACCACCATAACGACTACCCATGCCGGCAGCCAAAATTACTAAGACCGGTTTGTTCATTATTACACTCCTTTATCACTTATTATCATTATACATTATTATTAGATATTAACGTTGACGTTTTTTCACTAAAAATATGATTAATCCAACAATAAAACCAAAAACAACAAATGGCGCTAAGAAATACAAGCCATAAGACCAACGATTTAAGCGATACATCACACGATCACCTAAGCTAATCTTCTCATTTTGATATAATGTAAAGCTCAATTCATCATTAGGTAACAAAGCGCTTTTATACTGATAATGATTCGCACTCATTTTATCAAAAGCTAAACTGCTCTTAATAATATATGGACTCTCATTTGATGTATAGATATCAATAGTAAGATCATTAAAACCAGCCCAGTTTTTAGCTGGTGATAAAAGATATGTAAAGCTATGGGTTGGCGCAACCGTTTCAGACTTATCCATTGTTCCATTTATTAAGTAAGATATCGCCAACTCATGCGTTTGTTCGCTATTGAAAGTTACTTCATAGTTTAAAAAGAAAAGCCGCTTTTGATAAAAAAGACTAGTAAGATCATAATCTTGCATATACTTATCCGTTGTATGCGATAAATACCCTGCAAGCAAGTTAAGTAGTTGTACATCATCAAAACTTTGCGATATGTTCTCATCAAGCTTTGATCTGATGAAGTTTAATAGATGATCCTTCAAACTTACATCCGTTTTGGATGTAACATGGTCAAGTTCTATTTTATTAGTCGCTTGATAATCGCTATAACCATTAATCTTTATATCAATATCGCCATTTAATACCAATAGGTATAACGTTTGATCATCATAAACCCAACCAGATAATAAGTGATTATTTTGATTAACATATTGATAGCCACTGATCTGTCCAAAACCCATTACCTTACTACTATCATCAAGATAGTTTAGATCAATCACAAAATAAGAATTCTGATCCACCTTAAGATCAATCTGATATAAAACGGCATTATCATTTATATCAAGCCAATACTCATCCAGATTACGTTTAAGTCCACTAAGATCATCGTATGATTTACTTTCATCATACTCATTTTGATCAATTAGTAATTTGAAATCAATTAATTCTTGATCAAAAGCTACACTTAATAACTCACTTTTAAAATGATCAATACTATCGATAAATGGAAATACCATTTCAACAGTCGTTGCTTGACTTGTTGAGTTATGCATTTGATATACAACATCAACCTTACCAGTTAACCAATAACTACCCGTACTTATTGTTTTATCTGTAAAGTCAAAAATTATGTTTTCATTTATAACAGCGATATCCACATTTTCATCCATGATCAAAACTTCGCCAAGATTATCTCCTTGCCAGTATGTAGGCGTAGAATTAGCCATTACACTTTGAAAAGATACTAATAATAATACAATAATACATGTTAATTTCTTCATTATGATATACCTATTTCCTTAATGATTATACCACAAATAAGGGTTACTCTTGCTTAAAATAATGCTTGATCGCATCTATATCGTTATTTAATAATGCTTGATTAGGATCAGATTTAAAATGCATATAATTCATGATCATCTTACTAAATAGATGGTTAAATAACTTTAGTAAGCGTGGTGTTTTTAAGGCAACACTATCTAAATAACTTTCTAAACTGTCTTTTTGAAAGTGAAGGATATTATTTAAGATATCACTATCAGCGTAATAACCGCAATGAAAGTTTTTAGTCGCAAAACAACGCTTTGATAAATGTTTGGGATTAAAACCATAACTCATTAACATCCTGCTTAGAAAAGTCTGATAATCAGTTCGACATAGCGGTCCCCCACCAAGATTAAAAACCTGGTTCTTTAGCTCATCAAGATGATCTAGAGTCAACGCAAAGGCGTGACCAGTATCGCGACTTGATGCTATCTCTATTTTAGTATTAAGCGGCATATGAAACATTAGTGGATCTAATTTTGGCTTATCCATGATCGCTGTCAAGCGATAGATTATAAACGATATATCTGCTTGTCTGATAGCTTCTTCAGCATCAATCTTCAAACTTGCATAATAGTCTTTGTCACTTGGCTTTAAGATATCCGTAACTTTGATCCACGGCTCACTAACGCGGTCGCCATACACACTAATAGATGAAGCATAGATCAAGATTGGTTTATTAGAAGATTGTTTTATAGCTTTGATCAAGTTTATCGTCCCTAAGTAATTTACTCGCTTTGCTAAGTCGGGATAAAGGTCTGCTTTAGGTGGGATAACAGCTGCTAGATGGATGATAGCATCTTGATTTCTTACAGCATCTTTGACTACATCATAGTTACTGATATCTCCCCATACAGTCTTAACACGCTTAAGATAAGGCTTTAGTTTTTTACGATTGGCCTTATTATCAAGATCAAAAACTGTTATTTGATGATTATCTTGCTTTAATAGTGCTGATAAAGTCATTAAGCCTACACTACCACTTGCGCCAGTTAACATTACTCTCATAATACATTCTTAACATCAATATGCATTTAAAGCAAGAAAAAACCCACCATGAGGTGAGTAACTTTCAAATGGTGCCGCTACGCAGAATTGAACTGCGAACTGAGCATTACCATTGCTCCGTTTTACCTTTGAACTATAGCGGCATCGCATTTATTATGATAACTAATAACTGCGAGAAATGCAATCACTAAACATATTTTCTAAGTATTTTATAAACCCGAGCAATCGGTAATCCAACCACACTATAGTAATCACCATTGATAGATTTTACAAGAAGCGCACCTAGAGCATGGATGCCATAAGCGCCAGCTTTATCCAATGGTTCCTTTGTTTTTACATAGGAAATAATCTCTTCATCGCTTAAGTTAAAAAACTCAACACTTGTTTCATCATAAAATACAACTTTCTCTTCAGCACTAATGATCGCAACCCCTGTTATGACGCGATGCTTTCTTCCTGATAACTTGCGTAACATCATAATCGCATCCTCTTCATCAACTGGTTTTTGCATTACTTCATAATCTAATACAACAATTGTGTCAGCGCCAACAACAACAGCTTCAGGATAGCGTTGAAACACTGCCTGTGCTTTGATCATGGCAATGTTCATTATCGCTTCATTTAATGGTAATGTTTCATCAATTATCTCTTCTACCCCAGGGTTAACATCCACAAAAGGTAGCTTACACATCAACATTAATTCTCTACGTCGTGGTGATTGACTTGCTAAAACTATTTGTCTATGCATAAATTCTCCTAGTCGCTAATCAGCGTTAACTTCAACTAAACCATCACTTCTTAACTCATATACTTTATCAGCGATTGCATCAATGAAACTGCGATCATGTGATATTGCAATAACGCATCCTTGATATTGTTTGATCATTTTTTGAATGACGGGGTTTGTTAGTGGGCTCAAATTTCTAGTAGGCTCATCCATTAAAATAACTGGATAAGCATGATAAACTAAATCTAATAGTACCAGTTTTGCTCTTTGTCCGCCAGATAGATCTCTTACTGCTTGCTCCGTCTCATCAAAGGTAAACTTCAAGTTACCAAGATATTTCCTAACTAAGATTGCTTCTTGCTTGTTTTTATCAACCCCAAGATATTGCAGACAACTTAAATCTTCATCTTTTTTATCAATATAGTTTTGGCGCATATAACCAACACGAATATTATTCTGAATGAGCTTTTGATAGATCAGATTTAATAATGTTGTCTTTCCAACCCCATTATCACCAATGATCACTACTTTACTATTACCTCTAATAAATAGATTTATATCATTAGCTAATACGCGATCATTGATCGCTAAAGTAGGCACATTTAGATTCAAAATAATCTTTTGCTTAGGTAAGTTAACTGAAGGAAAGAACAAGTTGATTGCTTCTTCATGATCAGGAATCTTTGGTAAATCAATCGCATCAAGTTTACGTTTTTGCGCTTTTACTGCTGTCATCTTACGTTTCAACATTTTTGCTTGGTGTGGATCTTGGCGCGATACTGCATTTAGATTATAGTCAACACTTTGATATAAGCGTTGCCATTTATCTTTCTTTATATCATATTCAGCTTTCTCTTTTCGCGCTATCATTGTGTCTTTAATAAGCTTTTGATTACGATAATCAAGGTATTCTTGATAACTGATTGGCAAGAAACTACATTTAGCTTCTTGTTTTTTCTTTAACTGTTCAATGTGAATAATACCATTAGCAACTTTTTTTAATAACATCTCATCATGACTTACAAAGATAATTGGAATCTTTTGTGTTAACATGAATTGTTCAAGAAAATATAGTGCTTTAATATCAAGATCATTTGTTGGCTCATCAAGCAGTAAAACATCTGGTTCATCAATCATTATCTTGATCAATTGTATCTTGATCAGCTCGCCACCACTTAAAGTCTTTAAACAATGATCTTCTGTGATCAATCGCTTATCAAGTCTAAACTTAGCAGCCATTTCAAGCATTCTTGACCATTTTAATGTGTCATACTCACTAGTTTTATCATCTGGCTCTTGTTTAATAAAATAGTCACTAAGATGTTTATCTAGCCAATTAACATCAATTCTTTGTGGTAAATAACCAACAACATCTTCATTAATTGCGATCTCACCATCATATGTAACATACTCATTTAAACTCTTATCCTGATTAATTATTTTTAGTAATGTGCTTTTACCATTACCTTCTTCCCCTATGATCGCAATCTTATCGTCATCATTTAAAACTAAAGAAAAATTATCGATCAAAACTCTTCCTTTTAAAGTTTTGACACTTAAGTCTTTGATCGTTATTATAAATACCACTCCTTAAAAATAAAACTGCCAATTGGCAGTTTACTTGTTATATTTTATCTGAACTTCCTAATACATCATTAATCTTGTGCGCTACGATATCTTTAACAGCTTTACGAGCATCACCTAAGTATTGACGAGGATCAAAATGATCAGGATGTTCCACAAAGTGCTTTCTAATCGCTGCAGTCATTCCCAATCGTAAGTCAGAATCGATGTTGATCTTGCAGACTGCCATTCTAGCTGCTTGTCTTAACATTTCCTCGGGAATACCAATAGCATCAGGCATAGCACCACCATATTGGTTAACTAACTTAACATATTCTTGTGGTACACTTGATGCACCATGTAAAACAATTGGGAAACCTGGTAAACGTCTTTGAATTTCTTCTAAGATATCAAAGCGTAAATGTGGGTTTTGACCTGGTTTAAATTTATAAGCACCATGACTTGTTCCAATAGCGATCGCCAAAGAATCAACTCCAGTACGTTTAACAAATTCTTCAACTTCGTTAGGATCAGTAAACTGAGCGTTTTCTTCTGATACATTGACATCATCTTCAATACCAGCTAATTTACCTAACTCACCTTCAACCGTTACACCAAATTGATGGGCATAATCAACAACTTTTTTCGTTAAAGCAACGTTTTCTTCAAAACTATGAGCTGAACCATCAAACATAACGCTGGTAAAACCACCATCAATACATGCTTTGCATAATTCGAAAGTATCACCATGGTCAAGATGCAATACGATTGGTATATCAGTGTCTTCTAAAGCAGCTTGTACTAGTTTGACTAAGTAAGCATGTTTGGCGTACTTACGAGCACCGGCTGACACCTGAAGGATTACTGGTGAATTGGCTTCTTTTGCGGCTTCAGTGATCGCTTGAACGATCTCCATGTTATTGACGTTAAACGCACCAATAGCGTATCCACCTTCATAAGCCTTTTTAAACATTTCTTTTGAATTTACTAACGGCATATCTATATCTCCTTTTTATCTCATCTATATTTTAATACATTGTGACTAATAATTAAACTCATTAATCGATTTTTATCGCGTTTACTGGACATATTTCTTGACAACAGTAACATTTAATACACTTTTCAGGTTTAAGTTTAGCCTTATTATCTACCATTATTATCGTCTGTTGTGGACATCCTTCATAACATGCTTGACAACCAATACATAATTCAGGTTCAAATCGTGGTAGTTTCGTTTCCCGCATCTTGTTTAGTAAAGTAGAACTATCAGGCAATTGGAAATCGTATCGTAATAGATCTTTCAGCGCTTTATCACTGACAAGTTCAACCTTTCCATACAATCCCTTTTTTTTCGCAATAAGATCGGTATGAACCAAATTATTAGGTATTTGTAGTAACAAAAGCGCATAATGATCCAAAGCATAAGGATTATCGGAAGCCAACATTAAACCAGCAGGATAAGGTTCACCATTGCTTGGGCCATTCTTGCTCATAGCCATAATACCATCCATGATACTAAACTCTGGTTTAAGGGTTTCAGCCACCTTGATCAGATACTCACAAAACTTACGAGTGATAGGATGAAGGGCATGTTGATGATACTTAACATCTTCTGGCACTGAACCAAAACAATTTTTAACAGCTCCAGTAAACGTAGTCAAACTATGCGTTTTCATCTTACATGCATTAATGACGATATCAGCGTCATGCATTGTTTTAACTTGTTGAATATTATTAATCTTTATCGCTGTCATATCATAACATAGCTCAACTTGCTCAGCTTTAGCTAAAGCTCTGTAACCGGTCTTATCATAAATCACATCCATGCGTGCCTTATTTGCTTTACCAGCTGGTGAATCACCTAAGATAATCTTACAACCATATTGTTTTAGTACTTTAATCAAAGCTTGCGTGAAGATTGGATGCGTCGTGGTACATTCTTCCGGTGTACGATCAGTAAGAAGATTTAATTTGATAAATACGGTCTTTGTATCATCAAGCATGAGTTTAGCTTGATAATCACTAACAACCTTCGCAAGAAAAGGTTGAATTAGAGATATATCATAATGATCGCATGTTGCTACATATACTTTATCCATCTATCTCTTCACCTTTCTTTTTAATGAAACAACTGTTTCAACCAATGGGGTATAACTAAACATATCAAATGGTTTGATTGATTCTACTTCATAAACCGATTGCAATTTGTTGAGATTTTTAGCCAATGTACTGGGATTGCATGAAACATAGATCATCTTATTGATCTGACTATCAATAATACTATCTATCATCTCATCACTAAGACCACTTCGTGGCGGATTTATGATCAAGACATTAGCTTTCTCCATATTGGTAATTTTTATTAGTTGTTTAGCCGCATCACCCAAGATAAATTTTGTATTCTGCGCCTTATTTAAACGAGCGTTGGTTTTGGCATCATTAATTGCATCTGAACTACTTTCAATGCCAATGGTTTTTTTAGCTTTCGCTTGCACAAACATGGTCATACTACCAATACCGCAATATGCATCAACTACAACATCCTGTGCATTAATAAAGTCACTAACATAACGATAGATATTAGTAGCTTGTAGTTTATTTAACTGAAAGAAGGAACGTGGCGATAATTGATATTTATAATTATCTAAATAGACTTCAATATAATTTTTACCTCTTAGATTGTTAACTTTAGAGCCAAAAAGATCATAACCTTGCCTTTGAGTGTTAACACTTTGGCTAATTGAAACAAGATCTTTTATCTTAGCAAGTTGATCAAGCATCGCATTATCTAAATCATCATTACCAGTGATCAAACAACATTGATATTGTTGATCAAAGCCACGGATAAATAAATGTCTTAAACCACTTGATGTTTTTACATCATAGCTTTTTACTTGGTAATTGTTTAAAACAGTCAATATTTCTTTTCTTATCGCTTCAAGGCGTTCTTGATGCACAACACAATGCTCTACCAGCACAAAACGATTACTATCTGGTTGATACATACCACTCACTAAACGCTTGTTTATAGTCTTAACTGGAAGTTTTAGTTGATTACGATAGTTAAGAGGTGATGGATTACTAACGACATCCTGAACCTGACGACTCGCAATTCTGGCATACTTATAAAGCGCTTCACTTACTAATTGCTTTTTATAAATTAATTGATATTTATAGTCCATCTCAATCAATGGGCAACTATGACATTCTGTACTGCTACATACACTTTTTACTCGTGATACGGCAGGACTGATAATTTTATCGCATCGCGCTATTTGATATGATTTGTGATCTTCAATAATACTAATATCAGCCACCTCATCCACAAAAGCCGACATAACAAAAGTTGGTTTATTGTTGATGTAACCAATACCTTCGCCGTTTATTCCCATTTTAACTATTTTAATTTCCATTGATTTTTAGTCTCCTATCAAAAAAACTGCTTAAGCAGTTATTCTGTAATGGCCCAAGTCGGAATATCATCACCACGTCGTACTAATATTCCTTTTTGGAATTCGGTTTGATTCATAAACTGTAATATACTTATTTCTTCCTCTGGTGTGCAACCAATTAAAAGTTTAACTTCAATATCTTTCTTTAGGATATCAGCAGCTATTACCACTGCATCAACCGCATGAGCCTTATTACTTCCGCGAAAAACACTGATACCGGATTCTTCCGGTAAGGTATCATCCAAGCTTCCGTATTCAACCGGATACTTCAAGTTCTTATAAATTGAATGGCTTTCACCTCTTTGTTTTGTAATAATAAGTCGATTTGATGAAAAGATCGTATCGATCTTTTGCCAGAAAAAAGCATTGTTTAATAGATTGGGCATACTTACCTCCACTGTGTAATTATAACATATAAAATCTTTTATGAAGCTTGTTATCGCATATGATCATAAGCTAGTTTTTCACTAGTTCTAATGATCAGTTCTTTGGCATTAGTAAAGCACTCATCAATATTAACCGCCATATCTAATATTTGATATACTGCTTGTACACCTAGCTCAAATAAACGCTGATATCCTTCTTTATATTGACCACAGATCACATATAATGGTACATTTTTTGCCTTAGTGTATTTCGCAATACCAGCGATCACTTTACCATAAGCCGATTGTTGATCACATTGCCCTTCACCACTTATGACAATAGTATTATCATCAAGCATACTATCAAATGTGAGATATTGAAGTAATAGATCAATCCCTGAATATCTTTTAGCTTGTAGTACTTTTATCAAAGCCGCCCCCATACCACCAGCAGCACCACCACTAATGACTTCATCAAGTGGATAACCAATACAACTCATGATTTGGTTATAGTAAGTCATGGCACTTTCCAAATATAGCAATGTTTCATCATCCGCATGTTTCTGGGCACCAAAGACAAAAGTTGCGCCATTTTTTCCTAATAGGGTATTTACAACATCACTTGCGACAATTAACTCTATTTCACTGAAATTGATGGCGTTTGTGGTAACTACGCTTTTTATCAAAGCTAATGATGACGCTCTAGGTTTAAGTAGTTTTCCCTTATCATCATAAAAAGCATATCCTAAAGCTTGCAATAAGCCCATACCACCATCATTGGTCGAACTGCCACCTAGTCCAACTATGATCTTCTTATAACCTAATGCATGCAGTTGTTTTAAGACTAAGCCTACCCCAAATGAGGTAGCTTCTAAAAGATTCGCTTCTTCTTTACTGTACATTGTTAAACCAACAATACTTGCAACCTCAATAACAACTGTATTATCATCCAAGATACCAACTGGCACAACAATCGGTTTAAGGTATGCATCAAGCGTTTCAATGTGCATATACCTGCCTTTTTTGGCGCTTACAAAAGCCGCTACTGTGCCTTCACCACCATCAGCGATAACAAAAGATCTGACATCAAGTGCCAAATCTGTTTTATCTAAACCATCTTTTATAGCTTGTCCTACCTCTTCACTTGTTAAACTACCTTTAAATGAATCAGGCAATACTAGAACCTTAGTCATAATAAACTAGCGCTTTTTTGTCGGTTTTATCTCTTGATTTGGCAAGATCGTACGCATCGTTTTTAATAAGCGATTTGGTGATATCGTTTCAAATTTATAAGTACTACCGTCCGTCAATCTTAAGTTGATAACATCAAGCGTATTCTTACCCGGGCTAAATTCCCACGAAAGAATATCTTCAAGATAGTATATATTACATTCACGATCATTTTTATAAATGTAAACAATAATGTAATCTCCAGTAATCGTAAACAGTTTACGCTCTTTGGTAAAAAGTAATACATAGGATATAACAATAACAATCGCAATTCCTACATAACGTAAATTGGTATAAACAGCCATGATAACACCAATAGCCATTACTAGCGATAACGCAAAATAAGGTTTGTTTACTTGTTCAAGTAAGCGTTTACTTTCAGTTGGTACATCTTCGATCCTTATCGTTCTGTCTTTGAAATCATTACTCATTTTAATTCCTCTTTTTCAATTATAACCACATTCAAAAATCATTTCAACATTATATCATAAACCGACAACTTACCATTAACGGCTAAATCTTAGATTAAGCATATAAATATCATAGCACAACCTTAATTAATAATTGGTAAATATATGTGAAATTTACCAATAATATTCTGCTTTAAATAGCTAAATAATGGTGCTATACTAATCCTGCATGGTCCGTTGGTGAAGCGGTTAACACACCAGATTCTCAATCTGGCATACACGGGTTCAAGCCCCGTACGGACTACCATAACAATCAAACGCCTACAAGCGTTTTTTATTTTAATACAATAACCAAAACAAATGGTAAGCGACAATGCTGAGTAAAGAAATCATTCATCGATAGTAAATGATCATGCTTACCACTTATCGCATTAAAGAAGCGATACTGGTCATTATCCTTTCTTTGATATGTAACAAAGTGTAGTTCATTCCCTTCAAAATATCTTATAATCCCAACTTCACTTATTAAGGCACTTTTTAAAGCGTTATTCTTACCTTTTACTATCTGATAAGATAATTCACTCATATCTAAAAAAGCCTTCATCGTTTTCATTGGTGTTCCAAGATAGCCATGATAGATTAAGATGTCATTCATCTTTTGATATACGTTTTGATATGATGTTTTTAACATAAGAGCATGCATCATATTATACATCGCAATCCAACCGCAACCATTGATATCCGAACTTAGCCTGCCATAATTAAGTCCTTTAGTCAAAGCTTGATCAATGATAAAGCCATCTTTACTTAAAGCTTCTATTGGCAAGCTATTTTCATTTTCACTATTTGTCATTTTATCACGATAGTTTCTTTATAAAACAACGTCTTCTTTTATGTTGTATCTTACTAAAACGTTTCCATTGTGCTTGAATTTTTTCGTTTAATTCAAGCATAGGACCAGTCTCAGCAAACTTGATACCGTTCTTGATCGCGTTTTGTAGTATCTTATCAATAATGATCGCATTGACTCCTTTTCCTTGATAATCAGGATGTACAGCAATCAAAAACATATCTAATGTATCATTATGTTTCATCGCTTTAAGCACTCTTAGAAAACCAAAGGGTAGTAAGCGCCCATTACTTTTTTTAAATGCTTTGTTCATACTTGGTGCACAAATACCAAAACCAATCATCTCATTTTCTTCATTCATGACAAAACTAACATAATCCATATTGATCATTGGTAAAAACTTATTTACATAACGTCTAATCTGACGATCATTAAGATCTACCACGCTGTATAGTGGCGCATATGCGACATTAAGCAAAGCAAACATCTTTTTGATATAAGGATAAGCACCAAGATGTGTCTTCACATTCGCTTCTTTAAGTTTATAGATTGACTGCATTCGTTTTGAGATCAAAGCAATACTTTCAACGGTCTTTGGGTTATATTCATCAAACAAACGATACTCAATCCAATCTACATCCTTAACATAACCAAGACGAGTTAGCTGTTTGACATAGTAAGGATGATTATAGTAAGTAAAGAAAAGATTTGGTTCTTCAAAACCCTCTACCAACATACCTTCACGATCAAGATCACTAAAACCTAATGGCCCGTGCACTTCATCACAACCTAAACTTAAAGCATATGTTTCAACCGCTTTAAATAGGGCATCAACAACTTCATCATCATCTATAAAATCAACTTGACTAAAACGCATCCGATTAGTATGCCAGATTTTATTTGATTTATGACTAAGGATCGCTCCTATTCTACCAACAATTTGCTCATCACGATAAGCCAAAAAACACTTAGCTTCACAATATTCAAAAGCTGGGTTACGCTTACGATTCCAATCGTCAAGATCATCCGCATAAGTAGCTGGTACAAAATAGGGATTATCTCTATATAATTTATTCGGGTAATCGACAAACTTACGTAAATCTTTCTTACTTATTACTTCTTTAACAACTACCATGATACTTTTTCTCCTGTATTCTATGATAATACCAGTAATATCTTCTAGCAATCAAAATATATGCTTACTATAAAGTAGCTAAGAATTTTTCGATTCTTTCTAAAGCCTCTTTGATATGCTTTATTGAGTAACAATATGAAACTCTAATAAAGCCTTCACCACTTTCACCAAAAGCATTGCCTGGAACTACTGCAACATGTTGATCATATAATAAGCGTTCACAAAACTCATCAGATGTCATGTTAGTTGATCTAATGTCAGGGAATACATAGAATGCTCCTTGTGGTTCATAGCAGTTTAAGTTTAGACGATTAAATCCTTCAGTGATAAAGCGTCTTCTTGAGTCAAAATCTTCTCTAACCTTGATAATATCCTCATCTGCGTTAGCTAAAGCTGCTATTCCAGCGTATTGGGAAATAGTTGGAGCACACATTATAGTATATTGATGAATCTTGATCATTTGACTGATAAACGCTTTAGGACCACAAACATATCCCAATCGCCATCCCGTCATTGAGAATGTTTTAGAGAAACCATTTATAAGTAAAGTTCTTTCTTTCATCCCAGCAATCGCCGCAATTGAAAAATGCTTTGTGTTAGTGTAATTTAGTTCAGCATAAATTTCATCAGAAATAACAATTATGTTATGTTTGATCAATATTGGGGCAATAGCCCTTAGATCATCTTCAGTCATAATGGCACCGGTTGGATTATTTGGGTAAGACATTATCAAAACTTTGGTTTTATCAGTTATGGCTGCTGTTAATAGTTCTGGTGTAAGCTTAAAATTATCCTCTTTAAAAGTCTTAATAGGTACTACCTTACCATTTACTAACTGGGTTATTGGCATATAACAAACATAACAGGGCTCAGGTATCAATATCTCATCACCATCACTGATAAGTGTTCGCAGTGCTATATCGATAGCCTCACTTGCCCCAACAGTCACAATTACTTCACTATTAAAATCATATGAAACATCAAACCTTTTTAGATACTCACAAATGGCTTTTCTTAAGTCTTTTAAGCCTAAATTATCAGTATATCTAGTCATGCCATTACTAATCGCTTCAATAGCAGCTTGACGAATATGCCAAGGCGTTAGAAAATCTGGTTCACCAACACCAAGTGAAATAACATCATCCATTTGCGCTGCCAAATCAAAATAGCGTCTTATCTTAGATGTTGGCATTGCTAGTACTTTTTTATTTATTAGTTTTTCATGATCGATCACAATACAATATTACCTCTGTCATCTTTCTTATCACCAATCAAACTAACTCCCATATCTTTATATCGCTTTAACACAAAATGGGTCGTGGTTGATTGGACTGGATCCATTACGGCTAGAGTTTCTGAGACAAAAAGCGCTACTTCATGAAATGTTCTACCAACAACTTGAACTGCTAGATCATAACTACCCGACATTAGATACACACTGGTAACATCTTCAAATGACATGATCTTCTCGGCAATTTCATCAAAGCCAGCTACTGCTTGTGGTATAACCTTTAGTTCAATGAGGGCACTTACCTTATCAGGATAGGCTAATTCCCAATTATACATTGGCTTATAACCACAGATTACCCCGTCTTTTTCCAACTGATCAAGCTTCTTAGCTACTTCAGTTTCATCAAGGTTTAACATTGTCGCTAGTTCATGGTTAGTATAGCGAGCATTTTCATTTAACAACTTAAGTAGTTTTTCCATATTATTACCTCAATATATTTGATAAAAGTATAACATATTAGTAAATACCTCTGATTATTTTTTTATACTGGTTTTAACCTTGACAAAAGTATATTATGAATTTAGTATTAATTTGTTTGATTGGGGCATCGCCAAGCGGTAAGGCATCAGACTCTGACTCTGACATTGCGAAGGTTCGAATCCTTCTGCCCCAGCCATGTTTTATTATTCTAAAATACTTAATCATATATAAGTAACAATCATATTAACAATGTTGGCAGTTTTTGTTGTTTATTATATAATAATCTAAGAAAGAGAGATCGATAATGGACAAATATACTTGCCTTCTATGTGGCTATGTTTATGATGAAGAGTTGGGTGATCCGGATAACGGTGTAGCTCCTGGCACAAAATGGGATGATCTACCAGAAGATTGGGTTTGCCCTTTGTGTGGTGCTGGCAAAGATTCATTTGAAGCACAATAATTAAAAAAGCGGTTATATCCGCTTTTATTTTGTCAATTTTGCGATGATAGCTTTAGCTGCTAACTTACCAGCCTGCATTGCTTTGATCACTGTTGCGGCTCCTGTCACTGCATCACCACCTGCATAAACATTAGCTAAATTAGTTGCGCCATCATCATCTGTGATAATACAACCCCATTTATTAGTCGCAAGCTCTGGGGTACTTTGTTTGATCAAGGGATTGGGTGATGTGCCAATAGCCATTATCACCATATCACATACAATCTCAAAATCACTACCCTCAACTTCAACAGGTCTTTGACGATTGCTTTCATCTGGCTTTGATAATTCCATTTTAATACATTTTATACCCTTTACTTGATATTTATCATCTTTCAATATCTCAATCGGTGATGTTAACAGCTTAAACTCAATACCTTCTTCAATTGCATGTTCAACTTCCTCATGTCGTGCTGGTAACTCATTCATAGAACGTCGATATACGATCGTGACTTTCTTAGCGCCATTACGCAAAGCAGAGCGAGCCGCATCCATCGCCACATTGCCACCACCAACAACAACTACATTTTCACCTACATAGACAGGCGTCATACTGTTTTTTTGATAGCCCTTCATTAAGTTAATACGCGTTAAGAATTCATTTGCGGCATATACACCATTTAAGCTCTCTCCTGGTATATTCATAAACTTAGGTAAACCAGCACCTGTTGCGATATAGATTGCTTTAAAATCTGCTTCAAACAGTTCAGCAATTGTGATTGTCTTACCTATTATCGTGTTAGTAACAATCTTTACCCCCATGTTAACAAGGTTATCTATCTCTTTATCAACTACTTTTTTTGGTAACCTAAATTCAGGTATGCCATATACTAAAACACCGCCTGCCATGTGAAGAGCTTCAAAAATAGTTGGTTGAAAACCAGCCTTCGCAAGTTCCGCAGCACATGATAATCCTGATGGTCCTGAACCAATGATCGCTACTTTAGCTTTTGATAGTGAAGCACTTGTTACGTTGTTGGTTTGGGTATTAAACCAATCACCAATAAAGCGTTCTAATCGTCCAATTCCAACCGGTTCATTTCTTATACCTTTAACACAAACAGCTTCACACTGTGCTTCTTGTGGACAGACTCTACCACATATTGCTGGCAAGTTGTTAGCTTGAGCAATTATTTGATAAGCCTTAAGATAATCTTGTTTTTTAATCTCTTGAATAAATGCTGGTATATTGATATTAACTGGACAACCTTTAACACATGGTTGATGAATACAATTTAAACATCTATCAGCTTCAATAAGCGCGTCTTTTTCACTATAGCCACATGTAACCTCAATGAAACTCTTATTTCTGATCTTAGGATCAATAGTAGGCATTGGTGTTTTCTTTTCCATTATCCCAACTCCTTACTAAAAAGATTGCAGCTTTCTTCATATCGATGTTTCTCAAAGTCGCGATAAAAGCTTGCTCTTGCGATGGCGTCATCGAAATCAACCGTGTGACCATCAAAATCAGGTCCATCAACACAAGCAAATTTCATTTCATTATTCACTAAAACGCGACAACCCCCACACATACCAGTACCATCAATCATGATCGGATTCATGCTTACCGTTGTCTTGATTTGATAAGGCTTGGTTGTAATAGCCACATATTTCATCATGATCAGTGGACCAATCGCAAAAACATGATCAATAGTAGTGTCAATGCTTATGATCGCTTTTAATTTATCAGTTACTAAACCCTTTTCTTGATAACTTCCGTCATCGGTCATGATATATAGTTCATCACTATACTTCTTAAATTCTTCTTCAAGTATTACTAAATCTTTATTTCTAAATCCTAATATTGTTATGACCTTTTTGCCTTTTTCATGTAGTGCTTTCACCAACGGAAAAGCAATAGCTGATCCCACACCACCACCAATAACGATGGCCTTTTCAATATTATCTAACTCACTAGCCCTTCCTAAAGGACCAACAAGATCACACAAACAATCATTTTCTTTAAGTTGATTTAATTGATAAGTAGTGGCTCCAACAATTTGAAAGATAAGTGTTATCAACCCTTGCTCAATATCGCTATTAGCGATTGTTAGCGGAATTCTTTCACCATCTGTGGCAACTCTTAATATGACAAACTGTCCTGGTTTTGCCTTCTTTGCGATTAAAGGAGCATAAACATCGATCTTAGAAACAGTTGGATTTAATTCCTTTTTATTGATAATCTCAAACATACATATCCCCCAATCAATGTAATATATTATAAACTATTATGAAGATAATGATATGTTAAATTATCATGATATTTAACTAAGTTAATTTTCAGATGTTATTTACTTGTTATCATCAACGCAAACATTCTTGTATAATCATGAACTCATAATTATGGAAAATTATACTATACAATGAAAGTTCCAGTAACAAAACGCTTATCGATAATGTATTACTATGTATAAGAAATAATCATAATAATGATTAACCTTTGAACACTTAAGTTTATCTTTATACTTGGCAATATCACCAATCTGTCAAACAAATGTGACCTGATTTGCTATAGAACACTGTTTTTGAAAGGTACTTATAATAGACTAATAAGACACTATAACTGTTATTTGATAAGTAAATAAAATACATCAATGACATTGATCTTTCTTTCTGTTTAAAAACTCCTTCATTACTTTACACTATATCTAATAATTTAACTATAGGGTGTAATCTGTTCACTACGCATTCTAAAAACTTAGGTTTTATACGCAAATACTGATATTAGTTTATAGAATGTTAATTAAATTTTTATTAACTTCTTCTACTTTTACTTTGCTTAGTTTTAAAGAAGTATCCTGCCTACTATAAAAATTCAATGACAACAAATGAAAAAGTCCGCTGAACGGCTTTTTCATTGATGCAAAAATATAATCGTTGTGAGTTCTCATCCCAAACAATTCTATTTTATTTGAATATTAATAGGGTTAACGCCAATCAACACCGTGAACATGACAACCTGAATAAATATGCGCATAAATTTCGGAGGTTTGTCCCCAACCGCCAACAATCCATTCACTATTACATGGCCCTACTTTTGCATTTACTTGGCCATAGGCAAAATTCGCATATGTTCTAAAATAAGTTGATGATAAATCTTGATATATCACTGTATAGTAAGAAGTAGTCTCATATTTTGTTTCTGCTTTAACACCTACAGATGCCACAAATGTTAGAAAAATCAACACAATAACTCTTAATACTCTTTTTCTCATTTTTTAACTCCTTTCTATTTTAACTTTCCTTTCAGATGCGTTTATACAAATATCATCATGACTCACAACGATGATAGTGCAACCCTTATCATTCAAGTCTTTTAGTACATCAAGGATTACTTGTTGATTATCTGGATCTAGCGAAGCTGTAGGTTCATCGGCTAGAATAATACTACTATTTTTGATTATTACCTTTGCAATAGCAACACGTTGCTGCTCACCTCCGGAAAGCTCATATATCATTTTATTACCTATATTAGCTAACCCTACTTTCCCCAAGGTTTTATCAATTAAATCATGTTTTTTAGATTTATTGACGTTTTTAATCGATCTGATAACATCAAAGTTTTCATAAACAGTAAGATCATCAATCAAACCGAAATTTTGAAAAATGAATGATATGTTTTCATCAAGAAGCTTTCTTCGATAGCGTTTTGTTATAGGCTTTGCATCATATAACACCAAACCGCTGTCATACTCTTCTATTAATCCTATGATATTTAGTAGTGTCGTTTTACCACAACCGGATTGACCATAAAAACAAATATAGTCGCCATCGTTTATCACAACACTAAAATTATCCAATACAATTCTTGAACCGAATGCTTTACTGATATTTCTTAATTCAATCATTTGAGCTCCCTTCGATATAATCGGATAAAACGTAGTTTAAAGTAAACATAACTAAAGATAATGTTTACTACAAACATAATTAGTAAAATGCTAAATGCTGTTATTATAGTAGCTTTTTCAAAAACAACAAGGGCAATGCCACATAATATCATAACAACTAATTCTTTGATGATGAAATCAGTCATGTTTTCCCTATATGACCAACCTTCAATTTCACATAAAGCTAATTTTTTGATATGACATATCATATAGAGATAGAAGTTTTGGATACTAATAATAATGATGATAATGAAAGTCAACATGAAGTAATTAATTCTATTTGTAAGATAATAAACATCAAAACTTTTATAGAACTCATATGCATCTAAAAGACTAGTGACTTTAAACGGGTTAACAAAGTCATAAGACTTGAATAGATCATTAATATATCCTTTAGCGTCATCACCATGATAAGTGAAAAATGTTTTACTGCTTAATCCATGAATACCTGCTTGTTTAATCAAAACACCTTGATTGACACTATTATTAATAAATGTTTGGCTAAGTGTGTAATTTACAATGCTATTATCGTAATCTACATAGTTGAACTTTTCGTTTATGAAAAACAATTCACTTTCTATATATTTTTTTATCTTAATTATTGTTTTTTCATCATATGAGTTAGGAATCATAACGTTTAATACGCCAAGATCTTCATCAAATTCCCCAATAATATTAAGCTTTTGAATGTAAGACTCACTAACATTATAGAAATGGATATTTTCTTCTTGCATATAACCGGAGTCACTGAATAAAAATGAATCATTATTCTTTACCAAATATTCACTTATCTGATCTTGAGCCATGTAATACTCATCAGATATTTGAAAATCATTTATAGCAGAACTAGCTGCATCAAGAAAATAAACACCTTTAATCTGATCAAGATAATTTTTTTCATTAATCCTACTTTCAATATATGTTATTAGTGCATCAGCGCCGTTACTTAAAAAAGAAAAACAGATAAAAACCGTCAAGATTCTTAGCATGTATGTGTAGGTTAATTGCGGTTTAAGCTTACTATATCCCTTTATGATCAGATTACTATTGACAATCGATATCGTAATATATGTAATGATACCTATGATGAGTAAAAGACCAAACAAAATGATTAAATATTGACTGAGATTCACTAATAATTCGATAACAAGATTGAAATGCAAACCAAAATGATAAATAATTTGGATCAAATACAATACGATAACAGCCAAAACAATAGTTATAATGTTTTTTGTGAAATATTGATTAAAAATGTCCAAATTACTGAACCCATTAATCGATTTTAGTGTTATTAGCTTTATTTTTCGTAGGTAGTCAGTATTAAGTAATGTTATTATCAACATAGAAACTAATACTAACAAAGCAATCTCATCATTTGCTAACGCTGTTTTTGGAGTAAAATGCATATCATGATTACTTACTCTGATTTCAACATTTGGATAGTCTTCAGTAATCTCGCTTACTAATCTATTAGTGCTATCCGTTAGACTTCCACTGTTAACACTCAAATATGTGTTCTTCGAAAAATTGAATAGATTATCGTTATAGTTTGAGGCAATACTATAAAACTCAATAGTTGACGTCTTTAATGGCTTGAGAATCTTTGTCTTATCGTCTATTGACGTGCTTGTATAATTATGAAAATCAGTCAGTTGATCTATAACATGATAAGTTTTGATCTTACTAATATAGTTTGAATCAGCTGAATAAACAAAAATCACATTGCGATAATCACTACTACTGAATTGATAAGCATTCAGATCATATTTATTTAACAATCTGATGAAATATTGACTAAACTCAGCGTATCTATCATAACTAACATTAATCGCTAATAATGTAGCTGTTGTTGAATATTCGCTACTAGTCATCGTGTTATTGTTTTCAAAACCATAGACATCAAAAGTATTTAAGACAACAAGATTATCAAAATTCTTCATTGCCATATTGAAAGTTATTATTGAGAATACAATTACAACGATAGCTAGGATTTTCTTCATGCTACTAATGAACCAAACCCTTCATTAACTCAATAATATCATAAAAGTCATATTTTTGTAATATTTTTAAAATAATATTAATTTTCTAACCTATATATTAAGCATATTGATAATTATTCTAACTTTAAACAACTACATTCCTTTCTAATAAATATGATACACATCAAAAAAAGTCTGACTCATTAAGTGAATCAGACCTTATTATGATTTTATTATTTGTGAATCTATTTCCCTAACTTGCGTTGGAAGTATTTCACAGTTTCAACCATTGGAATCATCGTTAATGCTAAAGCGATCGCAATCGCATATTCAAGCAAACTAATAGGTTGAATCATAAATGCTTGCGCAAAGAATGGTACATAAATTACAACAGCCGTTAAGATAAATGACAGTATCATCGCCCCAAATAGATACCAATTATGTTTACGAATACTGAATATTGATTTACGTGAAGAACGCATGTTATAAGAGTGGAAGATCTCAGCCATTGAAAGCGTTAAGAAAGCCATTGTCATACCATCACTACTATTAGCTATTTCCCATACTCCGGATTCAATATAATGACCAATAAAGTATGCGGCTAATGTAACGATAGCTATCAAAACACCTTGGTAAATAACATCAAAGCTTAAACCATGCGCAAAGATACCTTCTTTACTATCACGTGGCTTACGCGACATAATATCATCTTCTGCTTCTTCCATTCCTAAAGCTAATGCTGGAAAACTATCTGTGATCAAGTTTATCCACAACAAGTGGGTTGGTTTTAGAATTGTAAATCCTAAAATCGTAGCAACAAAAATTGATAATACTTCACTCATATTAGATCCTAATAAGAACTGAATGGCTTTACGAATATTATCATATACTCGTCTGCCTTCTCCAACCGCATTAACTATTGTCGCAAAGTTATCATCAGCTAAAACCATATCTGCTACATTTTTTGTAACATCGGTTCCTGTGATGCCCATACCAACTCCAATATTGGCATGCTTAATGCTTGGAGCATCATTAACTCCATCACCCGTCATAGCTACAATCTTGTCTTTTTTCTGCCAAGCATCGACAATTCGTACTTTATGTTCTGGTTGTACTCTAGCATATACACTATAACGTTCAATATTTTGCGCTAATGCGATATCATCCATCTCATTTAGTTGGCTTCCCGTAATTGCTTGACTTGTTTCATTAATAATATCAAGCTGCTTCGCAATAGCGACGGCTGTATCAAGATGATCACCTGTGATCATGATTGGTCTAATATGAGCACTACGACATTGGATTATAGCATCTTTCACTTCGGGACGGATTGGATCTATCATGCCACAAAGACCAATGAAAGTAAGCTTTTCTTCCACTAATGGTTCTTTGATCGTGTCATGCTCGCTATATGCTGCTCCAAGTACCCGTAATGCTTGATTAGCCATACGTTTATTTTCAGCAATCAGTTTTTCTTTGATCTTTTCAGTCAAACTAACTTTTATACCATCTATTATAGCAGAGTCGCAATGTTCTATTATTTCATCAGGTGCGCCTTTGGTAAACTGTATATAACCATTTTGATATTGATGAAGTGTAGACATCATTTTACGTTTTGAATCAAATGGCAACTCAGAAACTCTCTCATATTCAAACTTTAAATTGTTCTTATTTAAACCAAGATTATTAGCATATATGATCAATGCACTCTCGGTTGGCTCACCAATAACGTTATCATTATCAATTTCAGCATCATTACACAATGTCATTGCTTTAGCTAGCAATATTTCATCATCTGGGAAATGATCTACAACTGTCATTTTGTTTTGGGTCAGTGTTCCCGTTTTATCACTACATATTACCTGAGCACAACCCAGTGTTTCAACAGCAGTCAGTTTTCTGATGATCGCATTACGACGTGACATGTTAGTTACACCAATTGATAATACGATCGTTACTACTGCAGCTAACCCTTCAGGTATTGCTGCAACCGCCAAGCTTACCGCAATCATAAATGTTTCAATAATGGTATCAGTCGCAAAACCTGCTCTTACGATACTTAATCCAAAGATGAATAAACAAATGCCCAAGACTAAATAACTTAGTGTCTTACTTAATTGATTTAGTTTTAATTGAAGCGGGGTTTCCTGATCTTTAGCCATTGCAATGGCGGTAGCGATTTTGCCCATCTCAGTTTGCATACCAATGGCGACGACAACTGCCTTACCACGACCATAAACAACATTACTTCCCATATAGACCATGTTTAAGCGATCACCTAAAGGCACATCATCATCTGTTTCTAGCTTTTCATCAGTTTTATCAACAGGCACTGATTCACCAGTCAATGCGGCTTCTTCAACTTTCATTGAAGCACATTCAATTATTCTTGAATCAGCTGGTATCGCATCCCCAGCATCAAGTACAATGATATCACCTACAACTAAATCTTCACTTTTTATATGTTGTAAATGACCATCACGCAACACTTTTGAAGTAGCAGCTGCCATCTCGTTTAGAGCTTCAATCGCTTTTTCTGCTTTACTTTCTTGATAAACTCCTAATAAAGCATTTACGACCACAACAAATAAAATGACAAATACATCTGTAAATGGCTCGTTCTCATAAGCTGATGTGATTGCCGATACAAAAGCTGCCGCTAAAAGAATAATGATCATTGGATTTAACAACTGCTTGATAAAGCGATGTAGTAAACTTTCTTTATCAGCTTCAATCAGTTTGTTTTTACCATTAGCGATCAATCGTCTTTGAGCTTCTTGTTCACTTAAGCCACCAACAAAACTATCAACCCCAGTTATGACTTGTTCTTTATCTTCTAGATAATGTTGCATATTTTCCCTCATCTTGTTTTTCTATAAAAAAACCCATGCTTAGCAAAACGCCAAACATGAGTCTCATCATTTAAGGTCAGCCAAGCATTTCTGCCGGGTGTTGACTTCTCCACATGCTTTCACATGCCAATTACTCCCTCACGAGCGCTATTAAAATATCACTTTTTAGATCAAATGTCAAGATTGTCCAAAACACTTTTTTCCAAATCAAGTAATTTCGCTTTTACATCTAATCCCCCACCATAGCCCACAAGTTTACCATTAGCGCCTATAACGCGATGACATGGGACAATAATTGATATTGGATTACGATTATTAGCCATACCTACTGCTCGATATGCTTTAGGCTTTTCAATTCGCTGAGCAATGTATTTATAGCTACATGTTTGTCCATACGGGATTTTGATCAATTGATTCCAAACAGCAACCTGAAAAGGAGTACCAATAAGTTTGATATCAATTGAGAAGATATGTCTTTTACCAGCAAAGTATTCTAATAATTGTTGATAAGTTTTTTTGATAAGAACTGTTTCCATAAGTGTGTGCTCTTTACTTAATTTGTCAAAAAAGTCAACACCTATGATCTTATCATCTGTCTCTATAATACGAAGCGCCCCAATTGGGCTTTGATAACAATATGCATATTTCATAATTTACCCCTATTTCATTATAGGACATAAAAAAAGCCATGAACAGTTGTTCATGACTATATACCTAATTATCTCTTCTGTACTTTCAATGATCCGTTGACCATACCGCCTTTTTCAATTGCGATCGTATCGAATGAACAATCACCATTGATTGAAGCTGAAGCTCTCAACTCAAGGAAATCACTTACGCTAACATTACCGTTGATCTTACCTTCACAAAGAATGTTTTCAGCAACGATATCACCATTAATTATAGCATCTTTATGGATAGTCGCATTTTTTGAACATTCAATGTTACCCTTAAACTCAGCAGATAAAACAGTTAATGCACGAGCAGTAACATTGCCTTCAATTCTGCCATTGTGTTTAACGATCAAATCACCACAATCAACATTACCGGTAATAGTACCGTAAAGCTCAATATTCCCCGACGCTTTGATATCACCAGTAATAACAACATCCTGATGGATTATCGAAAGCTTAATTTCTTGTTTTACGTCTTGAGCTCTTGTGTTTTTAAACAATTCAAATACACCTTTTTCACTACCAGTCTGTGACGAAACACCATCAGTATCTTCAACTTCATCGTTTGATTCTATATCCGATTTTGTTAAATCATTGTTTCCGTCCTCGTCACTTGGTTTTGGTTTAGCTAAAAACCAACCGGACTTTTTTGTTGATTCATCATTATTCATATATATCCCTCTTTCATGATTAAGAATTTATCTTAATTATAATACAAATAACATCTAATTGAAAGATTTTTGAAGATTTTTATACAAAAAAGCCATAAATATTGACACTAATTAGATTGTTCTGCATTTAAATTAGCGATAAAATATCAAATTTTTAAATTTGCATCATAATTAGTACTATAATTCATCCCATTTTACTTATATCTATAAAATTAAACCAAATTCTATAACAATTAAGTAATACTACTTTTGATCATTAAGACTATTTAGATATATTTCTTCTTTTGTATAATCAGGCAATGATTTTGTGATGATATATGACATTACGATAATACCTATTATATTTATTATAAGTCGATATAACATAAAACGCAATCCCATCGATGATGCTTCAAACATCAGTAAAGGTATTTTAGTAGTAGACCACGCACCAATCATGACAAAAACATTACTTAACTTACAACCTTTTTTCAGTAATACGACTGCTACTGGAAATGCCCCATATAAAGGACCAGCAGCGATAGAACCTAAAACAAAAGCAATAATTATACCAACCAGTCCTGAATCTTCACCCATATACTTCATTAATGTTTCTTTTTTCATCCAAACATCCATTAAACCTAACAAAATAAATATAGGTGGTAATACGCTCAACATTTCAAATAAACTCTTATAACTTAATGTAAATGCTTTAACTGAAAGATCAGGTTTGATAAAAAATAGTAAAAGTTCAATAAGCAAAAGGGCAATAAACAAACGATAACGTTTCAAGTACTTGATCATAATAAAATCCCCATCAATAAAGCAACGATCAAAGAGAATATAACTGCTAAGCCATTACGGGTGTAAGCTGCTCTTTTACCAAAGAATTTAATCTCCATAGGTAGTGTTACTACTCCTACCATCATTAAACTTGAAATAAAAGCAGCGATTTGTGTAAGCCCAGCACCATTGTTAAGTAACGCCGCAGCCAAAGGGAAAGCCACAAAACCCGGGATAAGAGTGATCGAACCAATACTCAAAGCCAATAGTATTCCTATAACACCAGATTCGGCTCCAATTAATGCCGAAATTTGCTCAGGTGTTAAAATTGATAATACTAAACCAATGATCATCAGCACTACTAAAAGCTGTGGCAATATGTTTTCAAACGATTTCCAAGCCTTGATAAGAGCTTGTTTGGTCTTACTTATATCCTTAAATAATGAGATTGTGAGTGCTATTGACGTAATAACATAAAAAACGATATTTGTTGTGCTCATGTATTTATATCGCCAAGATTTGTTCAGTGATACTTAAGATATTCTTATCATCATACTGTTCGATTGTACCATCATCACACGCTTTAGCTAATACTGGATCAATTGGTAATTTACCTAATACCGATAACCCATGTTCACTAGCAATTGCTTCAATATGACTATCACCAAAGATTTGATAGTCTTTACCATTGTCTGGACAATGAAAATATGACATATTCTCTACAATGCCAATAATGGGAATATTCATCATTTCTGCCATCTTAACTGCTTTAGCAACAATCATTGATACAAGTTCCTGTGGTGAAGTAACAATAACAATGCCATCAATAGGTAGACTCTGATAGACAGTAAGAGGTACGTCACCAGTTCCAGGTGGCATATCCACAAACATATAATCGATATCGCCCCACAACACCTCACTATAGAACTGTTTAACCGTTGATGCCAAAATAGGACCCCGCCATAATACTGGATCAGTATCATTTTCAAGTAAGAAATTTATCGACATTACATTGATTCCCGTATCACTTAACACTGGAAAAATACCTTGATCATTACCTACCGCCTTTTGTTTTAAGCCAAAAGCCTTTGGAATCGATGGCCCAGTAATATCAGCGTCTAAAATAGCAGTGTTGTAACCTTTTCGATTCATACTTACAGCTAAAAGTGAAGTGACTGAAGATTTTCCAACACCACCCTTACCACTTACAACTCCTATTATTTTCTTAATATTACTTTCTGCGTTTTGCTTAACAGCGAAAACGTTTGGATTTTCACGCTCATCACATTCAACCGTGCATCCTTCACAAACATGATTACAACTTTCACTCATAATTTACTCTCTTTTCTTTCATACTATGACGATGACAATAAGAACTATGACAATACTGACTTTTACCATTACAAAGTTGATAGTCACCACCTTCGATAATTAAGGTTAAGCCTTCAACTAGTGCTTTAGCAAGCTTATAACGAGCATCGTTATAAATTTTTTGAACTGTTGTTCGAGCTACATCCATTCGTAAAGCACATTCTTCTTGTGTCATGTTTTGTTGATCGATCAAGCGTACTGTTTCATACTCATCTATTGTCAATCTTACTATTTCAGCTTTATCATTAGAGCCATTTTGTGGTCCAAAAGCAGTTTGATCTGGCATTTGACAAACACGACGCCATTTTCTAGGTCTTGCCATAGTAGTCCTCCATCTTTGTTCACATTAACTATTATAAAGTTTAATTGACATATGTCAATTATCAAACAAACATTAAAGCAGCTGGATTAAAGATTAAAAGTAAACCAATTATTATCATTATTAATGCACCAACAATATTTGTTACACGCATAAATCTTGTTGATATACCAGTCAATTTCCTTGTTAAGATTGCGATAGAAAATACAATGATATCATCTAACATGAAAAACAAAACATAAACTAATAAATATAAATAATAACTAGTATTTGAAAGTTGATTCAATGTTAATATTTGGGTATATATCACTGGTAATCCTGCCGAACACAAAAGTTCAATCATATTGATAGTTATAGCTAAACCAACAATTCCAATGATCGCTAAAGCATAATTATGTTCTTGAGTGAATTTTCTAATCTTCGCAAATACTCTATCTCTTTGCTTTTCATTAACAACTTCACAACCATCACCCTTTTTAAAGATTGCTTTTTTAAGGTTATATCCTCCACCAATTAAAGCAACGCACGCAACAATTAAACGTAACCAAAAAATAGTACTAATGAATAGCGCTACATTGAGCCAAGCCGCCATGAATAAGTAATAAATGATTGCAGAGGTAAGGATAAAAGTCATACCTAATATCCACAATCGTTTTCTATCTTGCGTGTTGATTAATAGACTGATAAGAAATAAAAGCACCCACATCGCGCATGGATTAAATCCATCAGCTATTCCTAATACTACTGTTAATACTGGCAACGGTAAATCATTAGCGTTTATAGTACCTATTAATGGAAGCTTTAATTTAATATCATTATTTTCACTATCATCAATAGCGTTATTAACTATCTCAAGTATCTTTATATTAGTATAACCTTCACTATATCCAATAAAGTAATGATCATCAATGATCGTAAATGGAACACTTTTAACGATAATGCCTAACCGATCAGCTTGATATTTCATCAATTCTAAATTTTCTTCACTATCAAATACTTCATGATAATTAACAACAACACCCTCATGTTCTAGCTCTAATTGCTCTAAAAAAACTTTTTGCTTTTCACAATGCAAACAAGTATTTCCATAAAAAAAATCTATGACTACTTGTTTATCATCAGCTAAAATAGGCACAATAAAAAAAGTAGTAAAAAACAATATCGAAGCTAAAAAACCACATAATCGTTTATACATTTATAAACCTTTATATTGATCAATAATGCTAAGCAATTTCTTTTTAGATTGTTCACCTGTTAGTCTTACTAGTTCTTTATTGTTTTTATCAAGAAAGATAAAAACTGGTAAAAGCTCATTGACTTCGTATTTTGCTACTTTTTCACGATCACTATCGTAATCAAGATACTCGGTTTGTAGCCATGATAGTTCTGACTCAATTTGAGCCCATCTTGGTTTCATAACTAAACAGCCAGCACACCAAACAGCACCAATCTTAATAACTTTCATATTTTATCTCCTTTTATTTATTCATAAGATACAACGCTTATTGGCATATGTCAATTATTTCACAAAACTTCTAAATTGGTTTCATTTGTTTTTTTGCATTACTTTGTAAGTAGCAACCTTCTGATAATAAGCAATAAACTTGACTATCACTTTTGACCAACCTAATGCACTTACGGTATTGATAGCGTTTTGTTGAAGTTCTCTTCTTGCTATCTCATCATTTACAAGTAAAGATATTTGATCATACAGTGGTTGCGCTTCAAACTCATCAATTAACATACAGTTATTTTTAGAATTAATATGATCACTCATTATTTCGCTCTTACAAGTAATAACGACACAACCACAAGCCATTGCTTCAAGAATACTCATATCATATTTAGTACCTAAATCAACAGCGATATAAATATCGGTTTTTCTTAAAATCTCACCAATCTTACTTTGTTTGGGATTAACATATACATATCCAAGCGGTAATCGTGGTTTTGATGGTGTAATCCAATTAAATTGATAGGTTATCTTGTCTTTTGTTAATAGATCAAGCACTGCTTTGATAATACTAATCTGTTTTGAGTGTCTTTGATCACTAGCAATAACGGTGATAATAATTTCCTTATTAATTGTTTTCTTATTAGTTTGATGATAATAGATACGCTCATTAATGCCACTTGTTATCGCTGTTGCCTTAACGTCAAAATACTTTTCAATCTGATTGGCATTATACTCTGAAAATGTCAAAATAAAAGATGGCAACTGATATTGTTGATATACATATGCCTTTTTCTCACTACTTAAGCTCTGCCAATATGCATTATGCCAGCTTGTATAAACATAATATACGACTGGTGCTACACTATTTCCTATACATTTTACAATATCGTCTAAATCTGTCACGATGACAAGATCACACATGACTATGAATTTGGTATAATCTTTATCCAAAGCTACTTGTATATAGTTAATCCTTTGCTCAAGTGGAAACCATTCTGGCTTAGCTGTATAAGTTATCAAAGTTACCTTGTGTTTTAAACGTACAAGATTATTTATCTGTTGTAGAATTATCATGTATCTATTGGATGGTTTTATTTCATTTATGACAAAGGTTAAATGTAAAGTACGATTACTAAAACCAATCGTTTTGAAATGTTGCTTATCACTTATTTTTGTGCTTACGTCTTGGTTATCAAACTTATGAGTTAACGCATTGTACTCAGACATTATAACCTCCTACTTTAATATTTACTATTTCTATCTACACTTGTCGCTTTAATTATAGATGTTAATTACCTTTTTAATCAAATAAAAAACCACCTAGGTGGTTAATCATTATCATTGTTGTAATGTCTTGATATTATCGATTTTATAATTAAGAACAAATATTAAACCTAAACCAATATAAAGCAAAGCTATAAGATAAATAATATTACCTGCGAATATTTGATAAAGCAATGCTGAGCACAATGCTCCAAGAAAGAAACATAGCAACATCTCACTAGCAATACTAAGCCTTTTTTTAGCTAAATCATCACGACGATACACTCTTGCAAGATTAACACCTAAATCCGTAAGATAACCTGTTACATGGGTTAATCTAATAATGAGGTCATTTTGCTTAATGTGGATACCATTAAAAACCCCCATACCCAAAGCCCAAAAACCTAATACATAAAGCGGGTTAACAAATACTACTCTAATTAATCCAAGCAACACTCCAAATCCAAGCGTAAGATACAAATATTGCTTTTTTATGTTTCCCACTCGATCATAAAAAAAACTACCAGATATAATACCACCAACCACAAACAAACTAACATTTAATAGTATAAATGGTAACAAATTAGACTTATGATCAACTAACAAAAAAGCAATCAAAGTCATATTACCTGTATGGTGGGCAATGGTTAATCCAAAACTAGCGATTGCCCAAAGATTACCAGCCCCTGCTAAAAAGATCATTGATCTGCGCCAATTATCAAAATATTTTTCTTTCATAGATCACCAATGGCCTCTGTCTTGTTTAAATTTATCCTAAGGTCTTTATCCCTATCAAGATTACCTTTTTTTAGTTCGTGTAATACCGCTAGTTCACGTTTAGCCCATTTGAATAATGAGCTATCAATAGTATCATTCTGTTCATTTTGCTTAATCGCTTGTGCTATTGTCATAAACTGACACTTAAAGTGTAAGTCTTCTTCATATTGATCAAGTGTTGTTCCAATGTTTTCTTCATCTAGTAGTTCACAAAGATAGTAATACGATATCATCCTAAATAGTTTCTTGTCATCGTTCATATCGAGTTTTTGCTGGATGGTTTTGCCAAGTAATCTAATGATGCGAAAATTAATGTAACCTGTCTCTTCCGCGATCTCTCTTTTTAAAGCCGAATAATGATCTTCATTGCTTTCAATTCCACCACCTGGGAATTTAACCGTATTACTTATATCATTTATCATCAACAATTTCCCATGATGAAAAACAACTCCTCTTACAGCTTTTCGTTCACTAATATGTTGACCGTTATAATTTTGTTCGATAAATGCTAATTCAAACATATTTCCACCTTTAATCTATTTGATATTCAGCTAACAATTCTTGTGAATCATGATAAACATCATGATATAACTTACGCGTAAAGCGATACTTTTTATGCATCAAAGCAACTTCAAGAAACAACAAGCTAATACCAACATCAATGGTATTAAAATATGGTCTTTTATTAGGTGGAATAAATGTTCTTAACGCTGTCTCGCGAAATACCTGAATCTTGTTATCTTTATAAACAAACCGCCATGGTTGTGAATTAACGGCGCTTGGTGCTAAACGCACTGCGTTTACTACATCAAGATCAAAGTCGTTTTTCCAAATTTCAGTTATTGCTTTGCGATTGACCTTGCTTGTATTATCACGAAAAGTACTCGTATCACATTTTCCAAAAATAATCATGATCACATACCTTAAATCATAGTCATCCTTTTCCAAAGTCATGCCATACCAACAAGTACCAATATCGTGTTTTGTCATTAATAGATCAAACTGTTCAAGCATATATCCTACATTTAATAAGTAATGATCTTTCTTTTCACAGTAAACAAGTAGACCGTACTCACCAAACTTTGCCTTTGTTTCAACGATAGGCTTGATCACAAATTTAGTTTTAATACTATTATCTAGGGGCTTAATATGATTAAGCTGTGCTTTTATAAAAGCTAGTTCAAAAGCAGATAGTTTTTCGTCACTATGTTTCCTAATAGATTTACGTTTAGATATTAATTGATATAGTTCTTCCATATTCGCTCCTTAATGATCTTTACTTCTTAATATCAAGATTCACTTTGCCGTCCTTGATCTCAATAATGCGATCGGCTTTTTCAGCAATCCGTCGATCATGAGTGATTATAATAAACGTTGTTTTCAGTTCCTCATTGATCTTACGTAATAGTTCGTAGATCATCTCTGTTGAATCAGAGTCAAGATTTCCAGTTGGTTCATCAGCTAAGATCATTTTTGGCTGATTAATAAGCGCTCGCGCAATCGCTGTACGTTGTTGTTGGCCGCCTGACATTTTAGTCGCAAGGTTGTTTTTTACTTTATTTAAACCCACTAAATCCATCAGTTCTTCAGCTCTTTCTCTTGCTGCCTTATCAATTCTACCATGTTGAATGCGATATGGAATCAAAACATTTTCTAAAGCTGTAAATTCTGGTAAAAGATAGTGAAACTGAAAGACAAAACCAATCATTGAGTTGCGATATTCCGCCAATTGATTAACATTCATAGTTACTGTACTTTTGCCATTTATGATCACATCACCTGTTGTTGGTTTATCAAGGGTACCAATGATATTTAATAGCGTTGACTTACCACTTCCAGATTGACCTATGATTGAGTTGAAACTACCTGCTTCAACATTAAAACTAACGTCATATAATACTTGATTCTTTATTTCTGTTCCATATATCTTATTGATATTTCTAATTTCTAAAATGTTGTTCATGTTATACTCCTAATTATTCCTGATTATATCAATTGGATTTAACTTGCCCGAGCGTACTGCGGGAAATGCGGCAGCTAATGTGGACGCTATCATCGCAATAAGCCCTGATATGATAATAAAACGCCAATCGATAAATAAATTTACTACTGGAGTATTATCAGGATTTACCGCAAAGATAGTAAAGCTATAGGCCAAACCTAAGCCAAACAATACGCCAAGCACTGCTCCTAAAAACCCCAATATCAATCCCTCAAACAAGAAAATATAGCCAGCAGTACTATTCTTGATCCCCATAGCCTTTAATATTCCAACCTGTCTTGATTTTTGTAATACTGTAATCGCTAATACACTAGCAATACCTAAAATTACTGATATCATAACAAATACTTGAATCATATAGCTTGAAACACTTTGTCCTTGTAATCCACTCAATAACTGTTGATTACTATCCTTCCAGTTATCAACTTTATAAATGGGATTATTTAATTCTGTAATGATTTTAGCAGCTATTACATCCGCTTCAAATATGGCCGATTCTTTAATTTGCATCTCAATTGCGGTTGCTTTATCATCATTAAGTAAAGCATGTACATTATCAATAGTAGTTATACCCCAATTAAGATTTAAGCTTGTTACCTTAAAATCAAAAAAGCCAACAACCTTAAAGATTTTTGCCTCACGATTAATTGTAGTAATACTGATTTCATCATTTATGTTTAGTTCATATTTTTCTTTTAGCTGTTTACCCAATATTATCTCATAATCATTAATCGGAGCATTACCTTCATAAATGCGATCATAAATATTATAAATTCTATCAGCTTCACTTATATTAAAGCCTCTTAATAATAATGATTGCGATTCCTCTTTGTAACTAATAAAAGTTGCACTATCATAAACAGCTGTGACATTGATAATATTATCATCAATCGCATTTACGCTTGTTATGAGCTTCTGATAGTCATTAATCTTTTTATCCGTAGCTGTTTCGGCGGTAATTGTTATTTGTGGTGAATTGCCAATTGTAGTCTCAACCAAGCTTTTCTGTAAGCCTTGAATAAGAGAACCAATGAAAATCTGCACTGAAACGCCAATCGCAATACCAACAACTATTAATGCCGTTTGTCCTTTACTAGAACGTAGAAAACGCAGCGCTAATTGTAAACCTAACTTCATGCGATTACCCCACATTCTGTCATTTTTAATACATCATCAAAATCCTTAGCAAACAAATCTGCACTGATAGCTTTAGCTTTAGCTTCACCATCTTGACTGAAAGCATGACCACCAACAATAACCTTGACAGGATAGTCGACAGTCTTTTTAATTTCTTCAATCATTCTTTTCGCTGCTACTAAATTAAAATAATTGGAAACACTGATTGCCACCATACAAGGTTTGATAAGCGTTATTGCATTATAGAAATCTTGATATGGCGTCCCACTGCCTACAAAAATTGTATCAAAACCACTGATAGTAAATAGATCAGCGATCATTTTAGCACCTATATCATGATATTCGTCAGGTGGACAAACAACAGCTACTTTTTTATTCAGTTTCCTATTTAATTGTTCTTTCTTTGCGATCACATACGGATAACAGTTTTCCACCACCGTTCTGACGATTGCTGTTTTAACATGTTCTTGCCATATGCAAATTCGCTTATCCTCCATATCACATTTAAGTTCGTTTAGTACTGGTGTTAATACCTGCGCATAAAGATCTACAACATCAATTTTATTACTCTTTAAACAATCAAGCACAAACAATACCGCATTTTCTTTATCTTCTTGATCAAAATATTTTTGAAATTGTTCTTTTATTTCTTTCATTTCTTCTCCTTATAACTTATATTTTAGGCTGACAAACAGGACAATAATAGACATTGCCACCCAAGTACGCCTCTTTAATGATGGTATTATGGCATAAAGAACACGGCGTAGTTAGTGTTTTGCTTGACATTTTTGTCTGATAAAGTCCACTCACACCAAAAAGATCGCTTTCGATATCTCTACCACCTTTTTGAATCATTTCATTCACTGTGTCTTTAAGCGCTTTAAATAATTCTTTACGCATAGTAAGATCAATTTTATCAAGTTTTGTTTTAGGATTGATCTTGGCATTAAATAGAATGTCTTGTAATATCCCATTTCCAAGTCCTGGTATACTTTGTTTAGTTGCTAAAGCTGCTTTGATACTAGTCTTTTCGTCTTGTGTTGCAAGAAGATCTAAGAAATAAGTTTCATCAAATGCAACTGATTCAATATCTGGCTTACTGCAAGCAATCGTGTAATACTGATTATCATAGGTCCCAGTATCAAAAACCCCAATAAAACCATACATAGAAATGGTTAAAAATAAGCAACTTTCATCATCAAAGCCAATAAACAATTGATGTTTCTTTGGTAATGCTTTTTCTTTTGTTTGATAACGCAAATTTATGCCTTCACTAAGTAATAATGATTTATCTTCAATTATAATCTCAAGCTGACCACCAAAACAGCGACAATCAGTTATGCGTTTATTAAGCAATTGCTTTTTGTAGGTGGCAATATCATCATAAAAAAACGCAAACTTATGAGGATTATTAGCTACGATCACTTCTATTATCTTTTTATTGATCAATGTGCTTTTAATCTGCTTAACTAAGTTCTTACATTCAGGTATTTCCAGCATAGTATCCTTTCAGTATCGGTTATTTACCTTTTTTATCCTTTAAAAGCGGTTTTATTGCTTTATAGATTTCACTGGCTTGTTTATGATCTTTACTTGGAAAATTCTTGATCAAGGCATTATTAATGCCTTGCTTTGTTTTATACTGCAAAATAATCTCAGCAACTTTATTAACGATCTCTTTATCAGTTAACAGCTTATCAACTTCATTGATAAGTTCATCTTCTTCTTCTTTAAGATTACGACCACTGACATCAGCTACGATCGTAACATTAACATTACGCTTAGCCCAATATAAACAAACACTATTAAAACCGTTATCTTTTGTTACGATGTAGTAGTTCTTCTCTTCATTTTTCGCAATAATATATCCTAAAAAAGTCACAAGTTGAAAATCTAATGCATTTTTGGTGCCAACTTCAACCTTTTGAAATGTTATTTGAGCAACTGATTCATTTAATCTACGATGTAGACCAAACGTCATTGTTTCTGCGTTTTGACTATAAAAAATACATACCTTATCTTTTTCTGTCAATTTATTGATCGCGTTTAAACCATCTTTCTTTACATTTTCGTAATCGACTAAATAATAACCCATTGATTATCTCCTGTTTTATCGCTATCTTATTATAACTAGCGTCTTTATCATATCTAAATTATATAATAAAAAAAGGAAAAAGATAATAGTTTAACCATTTAAAGTGAATTCTTAAAGTAATTTCCGTTTTTAAAAGTAACTGGAAATAAGTGTGAGAAAACTTATGATATAGATGTGTTCTTGTAGCGAAGAAAGGAAGTAAAATATCATGAAGTTTGAACACATTAATTTCGATCAAAGAAAGATCATCAATAATCAGATCACACGCTTTAAAGCAACAGCGGTTGATATTGGCAACTTATTAGGATTAGATCCCAGTTCGGTGTCAAAGGAAGTAAAACGAAATAGAGTTATCGCAAAAGAAGCTCCTAGCAATGTAACTAACACTATTTGTAAGAAAACTCTTAGATTTCCTTATGTCTGTAATAGTTGTAGTGATATGTATCACTGTCGTTACAAGCAATATCGTTATGAAGCCAAGGCAGCGCAACAAAAAGCTGATTACAATCTAGTAGCGCCAAGACGAGGCATCAATCTTACCAAAGAGGAATTTGATGTATTAGATAGAAAGATCAAGGATGGGGTTTTAAACAAACAATCAATCTATCATATCATTAAGAGTAATGAGGAATTACCGGTTTCAGTATCAACGGTATATCGTTTGATAAACGATTATCTTCTCACCACTTCCAAAATGGATCTTCCATATGCCTGCACCTATAAAAAGCGTAAGAAACAAATAAAAGAGTACGAATACCACGAGAATCGCAAGATTGACCGCAGTAATCGTACCTTTATCGACTATCTGGCCTTCATTAATGATCGCTCGAATACATTTACCACTCAAATGGATTTCTTAGGATCTATCAGATCAGATAGTAATTCCATTTTATCACTAATCATTGTCGAATTACATTTTGTCATATTATTTATCGTTGAAAATAAGAACGCCTCAAAGGTTAATCATCTTTTTGATCATCTGGAAACTTCATTAGGAACAGTTCCCTTTAGAAAAGTGTTCCCTGTGATCTTAACTGATCGTGATCCTTCCTTCAGTGATTTTCAGGCACTTGAATATTCTTGTGATTCGGGTGAAGAAAGAACAAGACTCTTTTATTGCGATGCCTTTAAATCAAACCAGAAAGCTACTGTAGAAAACATTAACAAGCAATTGCGGCAATTCTTTCCTAAGAAACAATCTGTGGACTCTTATACCAATGATGATATGAAAGTTCATATGATGAGCATAAATAGTCGCAAGGTCCCTTCCTTATCAGGATTTAGTCCTAATGAGGCTTTCGCTAAGTTGTATGGTCAATCTATGTTAGATAAGTTATATAAGTAAATACATCAAAGCTACAAGGACAGATTTATGAAACAGAAATAAGTCTGAGAAACGGAAATAACCGGTTCTTTTCGGCGTGTTTTAAACAGCTTTATATCCTATGAAATTCTCATACTTATTTCCGTTTCTGATACAAAAACCAGCAATAAGTCTAAGAATCCTTTGATTTATTTTACAACTGGAAATTACTTTAAGAATTCACGAGTTTAACCATTTAACGTAAATTTGTTAAATATTTTCAGAAAACTCTTGCAAGTTTATTGAAAGGTGTGTATTATACAAACTATAAACAAATGCAGTGATAAGAAATAGTAAGTGACTGAAACCTATAAGAGAACCGTTGGTTGGTGCGAAACGGTAAGGCAACAGTGATCGAACACATCTTAGAGCAGGTTGGGCGAACTTATAGTAGTCTAACTCGGAAACCTTGTCGACCGTTAACCAGACTAGAGTTTGATTGAACTCGAAGAGGCAGATATCGTGAGGTATCTGTGAATTAAGGTGGGAACACGAAGTCAACACTATCGTCCTTAACAACATTAGCTTGTTAGGGACTTTTTATTTTCTGCAATAGAAAGAGGAAAAAATGAAAAAGTTATTAGTTATTCTATTTATTCTAGTGCTAACCTTAAGTGGTTGCACCACCAAAAAACCTACCGAAGATACACTTGTTATCGGCTTAGATGATACCTTTGTACCAATGGGCTTTCGTAATGAGCAAAATGAAATTGTTGGCTTTGATATTGATCTTGCAGCAGCGGTAAGTGATTTAACTGGATTAAAGTTTACATTACAACCTATCGATTGGTCATTAAAAGAAACAGAACTTAATCAAGGCAATATTGATATGATCTGGAATGGTTATTCTATTACCGATAGTCGCAAAGAAATTGTATTATTCTCTACACCATATTTAAACAATCGTCAGATCGTAGTTGTATTAGCTAATTCTGATATAACCACACTAAGCGATTTAGCTGACAAAGTAGTTTCTGTACAAAAGGATTCCTCAGCGCTTGAGGCTGTGACAAATCAACCTGATCTGCTTGCAACATTTAAAGATGGCAAAGTACGAGAATTTGATTCAAACGTTGATTTATTCGTCGATCTTGAAACTGGTCGTAGTGATGCTATCATTCTTGATGAAATCTTCGCCGATTACACGATCAAACTTCGTGATCCTTCAGCATACCGTGTTTTAGCTGAAGATTTCGGTAATGAAGAATATGGTATTGGCTTTAGAAAAACCGATGTCGAACTGCAAACGAAGATTAATGACGCTATTCAAACCTTGATCGACAATGGCACCTTTGATCAAATAAAAGCCAAATGGTTCAATGACTAACGCTTATCTTGAGGGACTACAAACAACTTTAACGTTGTTTGTAGTCACCCTTGGAGGCTCAGCCATTCTAACCTTTATCCTAGTTTGGTTACTGCGTTATAAATGGTTAGCATATGTCATTCGCATTTATGTTTACATCATGCGGGCTACACCATTATTATTACAAATAATCTTTATTTTTTATGGCTTACCTTTCTTCAATATTGTATTTGATCGTTGGATGGCAGCTGCTATTGCTTTTATCCTTAATTACGCCGCTTACTTCGCTGAAATATTGCGAGGTGGTATTATCAATTTGGATAAAGGTCAAAGTGAAGTTGGTCAAGTATTAGGCTTACCACCACTTTTTGTCTTTAGAAAGATAATATTACCACAAGCAATAATCAATACCTTTCCTGCCATAAGTAATGAAGTTTTAACGCTGATAAAAGATACAGCTTTGATATCAGTAGTTGGCTTGAGTGATCTACTAAAGGTTTCTAGAAGTCTTGTTAACGCAACCGCAACTTTTATACCTTTTGTCACCGTTGGTGCTATATATCTGATCATGAATGCTTTTTTAAGTTACATTCTGGCTGTCATTGAAAAAAGATTACTTAGAAAGAAGGGGATAGGTTATGTTGATAACAGCGATCAATTTAAATAAACGGTTTTCTGATAATCTTTTATTTAAAGATTTAAGTTTTACCCTTGATAAAGGGCAACTCTTGAAAATCACCGGACCAAGTGGTGTTGGTAAGTCAACTTTACTTCGTTGTTTATGTGATTTAGAACCACTAACAGATGGAAAGTTAGAAATAAATGGCGCAATAAGTATGGTTTTTCAAGACTTTCAACTTTTTCCGCATTTATCAGTGTTTGAAAACTTAACCTTAGCAGCAAAGTATCATCGTATTAATGATTATGAAGAAAGAGCCGTTAATCTTTTAGCGCAATTTGGACTTAGTGAAAAGAAAGACTTTCGTATTAACCATCTTTCAGGTGGTCAAAAACAACGGGTTGCTATCGCTCGTGCATTAATGCTTGACCCTCAAATTCTATGTTTTGATGAGCCAACATCAGCTCTTGACGCTACTGCCACATCACAAGTAGCAACAACGATTGAAAATCTAAAAAATGATGGACTAGCCATCATTGTTGTTAGTCATGATCAGTTGTTTATTGATCAATTGAATGGTTTAACAATCGCATTATAATCATTAATCCTTACGATTTTGCGCATATTCTCTATATTCAGCAATTAAGTTTGTTACACGCGTTTTGATTTCATCACGAATCTGACGCGTTTTTTCTATTATCTCATCAGGACTTCCTTGTAGTGTTGCTGGATCTGTGACGTTCCACTCTAGTGTTTTTAAAACATTGGGGAATACCGGACAGCGTTGACCATTAACTTGATCACATACTTTAACTACTAAAGAGTATTGATTACCTTGTTTTAAAAAGTCAAATACAGAATCAACACTATTGTTACTAATATCATAGCCTATCTCCGCCATAACCTTCACAACTATTGGATTTAATGTACCCTTTTCGATACCAGCGCTTTCAGCAATAAAATCAGGTTGTCCAAGTTGATTTAGAAAAGCTTCTGCCATTTGGCTTCGAGCTGAGTTCTTTACACATACAAATAACACCTTGATCATTTAGTTCGCTCCTTATAGATTCAAAGTCATTATACTCAACATATGTAAATTTATTGTTTTCATTAAGTTATATTTTACTTAAATATTATAACCACTTTACAACATTAGTTAGATTTCTTCTTTTTTTTGGTTTTATCGGCTCATCTCTATAACCAAAGCTTACCATGACTGAGACACGATATTCATCTAAAGCGATTATCTTCGCATCAGCAAGAACTTTATTGACTGTTTCTTGATCAAATCCTTCAATCGCACATGAGTCGATATTTAAAGCAGTTGCCATGATCATCATATGGGCTAAAGCTATATAAGTTTGTTTTGAAGTCCAATCAAATAGATTACGCTTGTCATTTAACAAGTTAAAATCGCTAGTTTGAAACTTTGTCAATCTATCTAAACGCCCTTTCGCTTCAACGCCAACATATCCTTGAACATTCTCAACAATATCAAGCACATAAGGATCATCATAGCGCATGTTATATTTAGCTAAAATCATAACGATTCTTGTTGATCCCTTATAGCTATTATGTGCTCCCCAAACATGGGGAAATAGTTTATCCTTAAGCTCTTGGTCATCTATCACTAAAAAGCGCCATGGTTCAAGACCAAACGATGATGGAGCAAGTCTACCCGCTTCAAGTATTTGTGTTAAATCATGATCGCTCACTCGTTTATCATTTCTGTAGTTTTTACAAGCATATCTTTTATGCATCAAGTCGAGAATATTGTTATCTGTTATTGTCATATTTTTCCCCTTTGGTCTTATTTTAACACATCTAAAAAGTATACTTGCATATGTAATTCAATCAATTTATGTTGATGTCATTAATCAGTCTGTTTAATCCATTGTCCATCAACTAAAATATAAGTTCCGGCTTTACCAATGGCGAAAGCTTGCTTAAACTGCTCAGTATAGTCACCAAACGCTTGATCACCAATCGATACAGAATCGCTATTAATAGTTATTGTTTGAATAGCATTGCCATTAAATGCCTGCGCCTCGATTGTTTTAATACTTGCTGGTAAGTTTATTGTTGTTAGTTGATTATTCTTAAAAGCCCATAAATCAATGCGCTCAAGGGTATCAGGAAAGATAATGCTTGTAATGTTATTGTCATAAAATGCCCTAGCATGAATCTGGATAATCTGACTATCAAGCTCAAACTCAACACTAGTCAATCCTTTACTTTTAAACACATCTTGCCAAATACGCTTAACGGTAATACCATCAAGCATTGTTGGTATAGTAATGGCTTGTGAAAAAGATGAGTAAGAACCATATATACGACCAATATAGTATCCATCAGTGTTTAATGATATACCATCAGTAAATGAGATTACATAACTATTACTACCTAACTGCAAATACCAACTTTTATCACTTAAAACCCAAATGAATTTTGCATCTTTACTTTGCGCTGATACAATGTGTGTTATTAGCTTTTCATTAAGCAGTACATTAAGTAAATATTCGCTTGATTTACTACTATCTTCAAAGGGATTATCATTATGCTCTTTAATGTAGTAGAGTGAGGTTGCGGAGTTTAGTTGCTTAACAGTTGCTTGATCACTAGCAAGTTTTGCATTGATTATAAATAAATTGATTTTTGGTATCAAGATCATTAACACAATAGCTAAAATTAGTGAAACAATAATTATTTCAATAAGCGTAAAACCATGTTTATTTTTTATCTTTTTCATCATTTACCCCACATCATAATACTATTTTCCCTATTTTATTGCTGACATACTACCTTTATTATAAATATCTTTATTCGACATGCAATAATATTCATCTTTTTAAAATAAAAAAGGCTTTATGAATGCCTTTGATTTATGCGATCAATATATCAAACCTAATGTCATTTTTTACCATATCAGCATATTTCAGCTATTATTTTGTTAAAAAGTATTTCGTTATTCATCTAATCAGATTACTGGTTGTTACTATGACGATAAATCGTTTAAATCAAGAAACGACTTCCAGCTGCTAAATAGCTTATTTGTGATTTCATCTTATGTTTAAGAAATTGAAAGTTTTCTAAACCTGTACAATGACAAGTATAGAACTTGGTGTTGGTTTCTAACAATTGTTGTGCCAGTTTAGCTAACGCTATTTTATCTATACTCAACTTTAATGAACTACTGTATAAATGAAAGCCTCCGATAACATGAGTTGGCATATACCCTTTTATTCTATGATACTCATTAAGAATATTAATGATTCCCATGTGACAACATCCAACTATCAATATGTGATCTTGATCATGATCGATCATTAGGTTCTGTTCATGATCGAAGTCATCGTTTAAGTAGATGTTATTTACTTTTTTAAACAGAAAATTATTCAAGCTTGGTAGTTCAACTATCTTATCGCAAACGGTAAACACGGTCAAATATTCATTGATCATCATTTGTGAGCTAGTAAATGATAGACGTTTGCTTGCTAGTATCTTACTATCAACACCAATATAGCGAAAACTGCCATCTAACTGTTTTGAGTAATAGTCATTTATTGCTTGCTTGCGCAAATATATCATAGCTTTACTATTATGATCTAAAAACGTTACTAAGCCATTGATATGATCATAATGACCATGAGATATGATTACTTTATTTATCTTTGCTATGTCGATATCAAGAGTTTTTGCGTTTTCATAGAAAACCATACTTTGACCTACATCAAAAAGGATTGCATCATTGGCAATCTTAATAAACAAACTTAAACCATGTTCAAAATGATATGGTAAGCTCGATGCATGATCTTCAGACAATACGGCAATTTCAACTTGATCACTCATATCATAAACCATGTCTTCTGTTTCTATGTCTTTGGTTTTGTTGACAAGATATTGGTAAAGCCGTATCAAGCGAGAAGTTACCACCAGCTATCTTTAACATAGCTCCTTCAATTAATGCTTGTGCTAGTTTTAAACGCGCCAGAGCATAACCATATTGAATTGTGGCTCTTGCTACATTCATCATTTGAGCACATTCTTCTTGTGTAAGCTTCATGTAATCAATCAAACGGATCATCTCATATTCTTCAACAGTCATATAAATTATTCTATCATTTACATTATCTTGATTTTTAGGACCATATAAATCGTATTTAGGTAAAGATTTAACTTTACGCCACTTTCTTGGTCTTGGCATAGTTATCCTCATTGAACAAACAACAGGATTAATCCTGTTGTTCGTCTAGTCTTCTTAGTTGCTTCTCAACGTTCTCAAGTTCTTGTTGTAAAAAAACTTTTTGATCAGTCAAAATCGCTTTCTCATTTACATCACTATAAATGTTTGTTGATCCAAAACTACGGTTTTGGTGGTTTAATCTTCGACCACAACCATATCCATAGCCGAAATCTTTACGATCACACATCCCCATTTGACGACCAGTTCTTGGTCCATAACCTAACGGTCCTGTCATATCTCTTCTTGGCATAACTTCACCCCTTTCTGTTTGTGGCATATGTCATTTACAACTTAAGTATACGCCATTTATGGCATATGTCAATAACAACTTCTTTAATATGTTACGTTAAATCATATATTTATTTCTATATTGATCATCTTATTAAAAAATGGAACACTTCATGCATTGTGCTCCATCAGTTTATACTTCAATAAATCCACGAAATCCGCGATCTGCGTAGTAAGATTCAACACCATTATGATAGATAAATACACTGTTGTATCTTCTATCACCAAAGATAGCGCCGTTTAACTTTCTGATATCATTAGGGGTTTTAAGCCAACTTGATGTCTTTGTGTCAACTGCCTCAAGTGTTTGTAAATAGCGATATTGTTTTTCATCAAGCAAAGTTATTCCTATTTTATCTGCCATATTAAGCGCACTATCTAGTGGTTTAAACTTCTTGCGCGCTTGCAGTGCTGCTTGATCATAACATAAACTCCTTCGCTCTTTCGGACTTTCTTTTACACAATCAAAAAATAAATAAACATTTTTTTCTCTGTCATAAGCTACTACATCAGGCTCACCACCACTGCTTTCCATTGCTGCAAGTGTTTTTAAAGCCTTTTCATCTAGTTTTTTAATAACATCATCCCAATTAAGATCTAAATGACGATGCATGTTATCATTGAATCTTTGTTTTAAGATAGTTAAAAGTTCATGGTAATCATTTTGAACAAGTTCTTTTATCATGACACGCTCCTTATCATTTGTTAATTTAATTATTACGTTATAACATTAATGATTCAATTAATATGACTAAGATAATTTCATAACAGATCAAAGCCCTTTAAATAAAGCATGTTTTTAATGATAATATCTGATTTCCACCAGTTCTCACTTATTAGCCACTCTTTTTGATATGATTGCCATTGCCAAGGCACTTCATAAGAGCCATCAGACAACTGTGACTGGATTATGAAGCTGCATTCATAATCTGCCAATTCTTTATTATCATGATAATAGATACTATCTTTTCCATCAATAAAACGCGATGGCTTACAAATATACAAACTTGTCCATGTGTTAGTGTCTTTTGTGATCAAGGATGTAACCTGTTTTCTTAGCTGAATCTTTAAACTATCAAGATCAAATTCATTACTAACATTAGCCTTTTCAATATACTTAAGTAAACTAATATAATTAGCTATCGTATGCATTTCATTTATTGTTTTTACACCTTGATAATAAGCAATAGCTTGATGAGCAATCTTTAATCCTAATTGAAATAAATCACTATTTTTATCAGCATAGTAAATAATGAATCCTGCTAAACAAGCTGTTGGGTTGTAATCAACACTTTCACTTTCTTTATAATGCCACCAAGGGGCATGAGGAAAATCATTGTTGGTCTTTACTTTGTTTAACCAAAAGCCATTATGGAAGTCTTGTTTACTTGCTAAATACGCAAGTATTTTCTTGATCATTGGATGGTTGGTATCATTAAGTTCAATCTCATTTATTATCTCTGTCGCCACCCAAGTTTGAATAGGCGATGAATTCGGATTAAGTGAATCAGGTTCAAGTCCATGAGCAAATCCACCATCATCATTTTGATAGTATGATAACGCTTTAATTACCGCATCACTTGTCCCATTTTCAAAATGGTATTGCCATAATGCAATATCAAGTGGGCGGGCGTTTCGATAGATAAACACCCGCGCCAGTTCATAAGTATTCCATGCGCTTTTTTTCATTTTTTCTCCTAGACCTAAACAGCTAAGCTAACTTATATACAATATTAACATCAAATGCTTTATTTACTAAATGGAAGATTAAACAAAGCATCTTCACCAATACCAAAAGTTTCATAAATTGCATCTTCAAATACTGGTATCGGAGCTAATGCACCTTTTTTATCAGCTAGTTCATTTAAGATATTACGGTACAGTTCTTTAGCTGTTTCTTGTTCTTCATTACTAATATTAAGTGTATCGTTGGTGATATCATAAATATAATTTAAGATTACTTCATCTTGTTGATATAAAGCAAAGACAAAGTACTTTGTTAGTGGATAGTATATCACAACCAAACGTTGGTTTTCAGGATAGGTTATATGTGTTTGCACACAATTTACTTCAAGATCCATGGCTGGAACTCCCCACTCCTGATGATTGATCATTATTGCTATGTTGTCCTTATAGAATACGGCGTTGGGATTATTTGTGTCCATTTGAAAGCCTAATTCTTCTAGTGATTTAACATAAATAAAATCTTTATCACTTAATTGGTCATAGATTGTTTCTAATGGTGTAAAATCAATTATCGGTGTGTTAGATAGATGTAATCTCTCCAATTTTACTAAGTTTGCAAGCGATGATATATCACTTACTTCTGTGTTATCAATAGTTAATTCCCTAAGTTGATTTAATCCTGATAGAACACTAATATCTTTGATCAAGCTTCTACCAAGTGATAAATGTTCAAGATTAACTAGATTTGACAAAGCAGTATAATCTTCGGCCTCACAATTAAATAATTCAAGCCATTTCAATTGCGTTAATCCAGACAATGGCGCTATGCTCTTTATTCTGTTTCCACCAAGCGAAAGTGCTGTAAGTTTACTAAGTTTACCAATAGCAGTAATATCTTCAATAGCATGAAACGATATGTTCAAATTGGTAAGATTAACAAAGTGTTCAAGACCGCTTATATCCTTGATTTGTAGTTCTTCAGGTATATGAGCCTGCCACTGAATTTGCAGATCAAGTTCAGTAATTGCTGCAGCATCTTTTACAGTAATAGAACCTTCTGGTTTATCAAGAGCTTCGCTAATCATTTTTGATAGAACTGGATCTTTAAACTCGATTTTTTTATCACTACAAGCAAAAAGCGAAAGACCAACACATAAAACGACAATAAAACTAATTATTCTTCTCATATTACATCCCCTTTATCTATGTTGACCTTATACAATTGTTAAGGTAACAATCATCATAGCGGTAACTATCATTAGTAGCATGGGGTAGCATATTCAATTAGCCTGTCTAATTATGAATAAACAAATCAACTTTATTTTCTATTTTACTTCAAAGATCGAACCAATAAGCTGATAGCCTTGTTTCAAGTAGTACTGGTCAACATCTGACATTATGTAAATGTTTTGGTGCGGATATCCATCCTTTAATTTTTCTATTAGCTGTTTACCAATAGCTTTTCCACGATGATCAATATCAACTAATAAGTCACATACATAAAGATAAAAGCCTTGATCATCAAGTGCACGACAATAACCACATAACAAATCACCTTCATATGCCACATAAGTTATTGAATTAACTAAAGCTTCTTTATACTTTAAAGAAACCTCCTCTTGCCAATAACAAGACCAAGCTTCTCCTTCTTTTTTAAGTAAAGCCATAAGTTTTACTTCATCTTTTTCTCTTTGATATTTACGTATTTCCATACTCGAATACATCACTTCTAATTATTACAATAGCACTTTTTTGTTTATAATCAATAAAAATCTCAATCGATATCATAAAAAACAATGAAATATCATTTATTTTCTATTATTATCAATTGAGCAAATCAATTAAAACCTTAAATATACCTATAAACACATTATTGATAGGTCTAAGATCCTATTGTTTTATTCTCATTATCATTGTGTTTTTGTAGATCTTCGCCAAATATCGCAAACAGCATCGTACCAGCAATACCAAAAGCTATTGCAGCAATAAAATTAGTTGCTGGACTGATGTTCCACAACCAAGCACTTGATAAGGCTGCGATTGAAACGACTATGTCTCTAAGTAAGTAGTATGCACCAAAAACGCTAGCTTTATGATCTTCAGGAGCCAAATCCATAATTAATGCTTTTCTTGTTGGTTCACCGAATTCTTTTAAACCACGTATAATGAAGGCTAAAACAAACATCCAAAAACTCTTTGAAATTAAAAGCATTACCGGAAACAAAGTAAAAAAGCTAAATGTTATCACTACGAATGCTTTCTTACCATACTTATCAGCCAATAGTGCTACTGGCATGTATATAAGCATGGCGGTTACCATTTCAATTACCGTTAAGATACCAAATTGCGTTGTTGTTAATCCTTGATTTTCTACAACCCAAATTACCACAAAGGCATATGGTATCTGTTCAGCAAAACGAATTAGGATATCACTGGCCAATAGCTTTTTTAATGATGGGTTGATTAATGAAAGAGCATCGAAAAACCTCATCTTCGTATTATTTTTATTTGTGATCGCACTATCATCCATAAACTTATCAATCATCACCAAGGCAATTATTCCAAGAACAAAAGCGATACAGAATGCAATCTTTGTACCAAGCACTCTACCATAAATACCAATTATAACTCCACCAATCATCGGACCAATAGCCATTGGTATTCTTCTAAAGAAAGAATGAACAGAAACACCAAAACTTCTTTTACTTTTAGGGACGCTCGCTGCTACTAAACTCATGATTGCAGGTAATGATACCGCCGTCCACGCTATGAAAAACACTGAACCCACTAAAACAGCTTGCCAAGTAGGTATTAAAATTACTAATGCATAACCAAAAAGTGCAATTAGCGTAAATAGTTTAAGTGATTTTTTATAACCAATCTTATCCGCAATATAACCACCTGGAAATGAGTAGACAGCACTCAAGAAATTATCCATTGCGTTTAATAGACCGACTGCCCATGTACTACCCCCAAGAGCAATGAGATACAGTGGTAAAAAGCGCTCAGCCATTTTCTCGCCAAGGCCTATAAAAATCACTAAAATGATCATTACTATAATGTTACGTTGTTTGAAGATAGATTGCTTGTTTTCCATTGAACACTCCTGCGTATTTATCTTTTTATGTGTATACTACAAAAACAAATATATTGATCATTCTACAATAGAAATAAGTATGAGACATCTTTAATGCTCTTAATTAATAATGTTTATTGAATCAATTAATACTATCATGAATTCATCATAGCATGTGGCATAAACCATTTCAAAATAACTTAATATAGAGTTTAAATGAAATTGAGGTTTTGGTTATTCTAGTGATATAATTATGTATCACTGTTATTGAAAAACGGATATAGAAAGTAACTATGTATGATAAGTTAATGTTATATAACTTCAAGAAAAAGCTATAAACCATTGTAGGTAAATACACGATCGTTGACTAAATGTTTAGAGTTTGCAAGCTGCAAGGAGATGCTTACACATGAAAATTAGACAGTACTTAACAAAAACACTTAACGGGATGGCATTAGGACTTTTTGCATCATTGATCATTGGTTTAATTCTAAAACAGATCGGTGAACTAACAAATATTCAGTTTCTGATCACTTTTGGAAGTATAGCTCAAATGCTTATGGGGCCAGCCATTGGGGCGGCAGTTGCTTATAGTGTAAACGCATCTCCACTTGGCATCTTCGCATCGATCGTAGCCGGCACGATTGGTGCTGGTAGTATAAAAGTCATTGAATCGGGTCAAATGATAATCTCTGTGGGTGAGCCGATGGGTGCTTTTATTGCAGGATTAATAGCGGCAGAATTCTCTAAACTAATTGCTGGCAAAACAAAGGTAGATATTGTGATTGTTCCCGCTCTTACCATTATAGTTGGTGGCTTAGTAGGTATCACATTAAGTCCTGTTATCGCTAGTTTTATGAAGTCCTTTGGTGAATTGATCAATGCCGCAACGGTCTTGCACCCAATACCAATGGGCATAATCCTAGCTGTTAGCATGGGTATGATACTAACGCTTCCAATTAGCAGTGCTGCCCTTGCTATCTCAATTGGTTTATCAGGAATCGCAGCTGGTGCATCACTTGTTGGTTGTGCGTGTCAAATGATTGGCTTTGCGGTAATTAGTTTTAAGGAAAACGGTATCGGTGGAGCTATTGCGCAAGGATTGGGAACTTCAATGTTGCAGATTCCAAACATCATTAAAAATCCTAAAATTTGGATACCGCCAATTATCGCCAGCGCTTTACTTGGTCCAATCAGCACTACTATCCTTAAAATGGAAAGCAACAGTATCGGTGCTGGCATGGGTACCAGCGGTTTGGTTGGTCAATTCGGTGCTTACGCTGCAATGAAAGATACAATGAATCTTGATATATTTTTGATTACTATTATATTAATGCATTTTATTTTACCAGCTATCATTTCACTTTTGATAAGTGAATGGATGCGAAGCAAGAAATGGATCAAGCCTGGCGATATGTTATTGCCTAAAAATAAATAAGATTTGATATATCTTTGTATTTACACTATCGAATCAAAATGTGATCATATGTCTTAGTCTTTTTTATTATCGTCTTTATTGGTTATTTTATATACTTCACCCATACTATCATATGTTGTCCATTCACCTATTTGTTTGCCATGATCAAAATAACCTGAGCGTTTTAAAGTGCCATCGATGCGATACCACTGCCAATAGCCATGTGGTTGATCCTCTACAATTATTCCCTTTGACCAAACAGTCTTATTGTTACGATGATACTTGATCGTATAACCATCCACAATTGTTATTGTTTTATCTTGATTGCGTTTTGTTTCAGATTTTATGTTTTCTTTATTCATATTTACTCCTTACTTTACAGCGTTATTACCATTTGGGCTAAGCTTTGCTTTATTATTAGTCATCAATCACATTAATCTATCTATTTTAATTATAATTTCGCCTTTAATAACTGTCATCTTAAATGCACTAAATCCAAGTAATGAAATATTAACTAACAATAGAAATATTTGTGCTCATAAATTTATGCTTGACATATCATCTTATGAGTCTCATATTTTAACTGGATATAAATCAAGTTTGGAGGGTGTTATGAAGAAAAAATATAAAGTTTTAATTATTATTGTAGTGGTCTTGTTACTTGTTTTTATTGCAGGTAAAATCATACTAACAAACATAGAAAATAACCTTAAAGAACTAACACTTATAGAGATTAACGATGTAGATCTTACCAATGTTAAAGATGGTGATTATGTTGGTACTTACTCAGCATTCCCTGTTTCGGTAGAAGTAAAAGTAACAATTGAAAATCAACGTATAACAACCATTGATATACTAAAACATGACAATGGTAAAGGAAAAGATGCTGAAACGATAATCGACAATGTAATCAATGAACAATCTATCGAAGTCGATCTTGTTTCTAATGCTACATATAGTAGCAAAGTGATACTAAAAGCAATTGAAGACGCTTTGATCAAAGCTTCTAATTAAAATGTTTTTATAAGATATCTATTACGTTTTTTAGCGCTAATAATTGCGTATAACATTTAATGTTTCATAAATATGTTTTTATAAGATTAACAATATAACTCTCTAATTCACCATCAAGGCATCGCTTGATCCTTGATGTGTATACATCTTTATCACTACCATTACACCATAATAATTGAATGAAATCATGCTCTAGCATATAGATGGTTAGTCTTTTTTCGATCATTAAAATGTGATGTTGTTTCATTTGAGATATAAAAACAGTTCTAAATATTTTCTCCATATTGTTGTTGTTTGATACTGAAAAAAAGCTCCAGTATAGTAGATGGATTAAATCAAAATCTATCTCACCAAACTGAGAACATTCCCAATCAATAATGCCAGAAACACTATCACCACTTATGATGATGTTTTTATAATGGAAGTCATTATGTAATAAAGATGGTTTTTGTTGATAATCTAAACATGAAATATGGCACTCAATATAATCATTAGCTTTCTTCAACAAGCTCCTTTGTGTATCAGTTAATTTAAGCTTTTTTAATCCATCAACAATATAATCCCAGTACTTTTTGTGACCAACACGCCAATTATCTTGATTTGCAATAATGGTTATATAATGACCTATATCATATTTATCAACTTTTATGCTGTGTAGCTGTGTTAAGAAAAAAGAAATTTCATTGCCTATTTTCGTCATCTTATCATCATTTAAGTTATTAATGATCGAATATAATTGTTCGCCATTAAGATAATCCATGATCAAATAATATGTCACTTCTTCTTTTATATATGAACTTGAATACAGAATATGTGGTACTAGATGTAAGTTTTTGATGCGATTGATTTTTTCTTGTTCAGTTGTCATCGATTTTTTTGATGTTCTGATAAGATACTTATTATCAACAATGAAAAGTTCTTTGTCAAAACTACCAATCACTTTTCTAATATGATGGCATCCTAAATTATGATGATGACAAATCATGCGAATATCACTATCTTCCATGAGTTTTCGTTATATATGTATTTACTATTTACATAGTCCTTTCTGTATGTTGATATTCTTAGCTATACCTGTTTATTTTATTAGTACTTTTGTGATGATCCAAATTACAAATAGCCAAACTAAAACAAACGGGACAGCGTAATACCACTTCTTTGGTTTACCTTCTTGCCACATTCCTTCTGCTTCTTTTTTGAGTTTCATAAATGTATCTTTTGGGATAAGCTTGATGGTTGCATAAATTAGAAATGGCAAGATAATAATATCATCTAGATATCCTAATACTGGTATAAAATCAGGTATTAGATCTATTGGTGAAAGAGCATAAATAATGGTGATTGTTGCTAAAACCTTGGCAATGATTGGTGTCTCATTACTTTTAATACTTAAAAAAACAACTGGAATATCAGTTTTTAATTGTTTAGCTTTTGCCCTTAAGTCTACTTTACTCATCTTTGCACCACGTTCGTATTTTTTTGTATCACTTTATACTTATCATAATCATTATAGCTTTATTGCTTAACTTGTAAAATGTACTAGTTAAATATTCTAATACATAAAGATTACAAAAAAGACTAATCATTATATGATTAGACAAACAAACTTAATTGCTTTTTTTAGATCATCTTGATTATATCCATGAGCATTGTTAACATCAATAATCAATTCATTTTCTTTAACTCAACAACGGAATCACATTATATAAGTAGATACAACGATATCGATATGATGTTGGTAATATACCGATATCGGAATAAAAGAAAATTACCATTTGTATTTATTCATACCTATCAAATATAACTATTTAATTAGTGGATTTTAAGTTTGCTTAGCCTCACTACACACTCAAGATACCCCGAATCACCACTATGAATATATTTAGTATATGGAAACCCGTCCACTTTCATTGTGTTCGGAAACATATCTACACGAACTTTAACAACAATCCATTCCTTGAATCAAACTGTTATCCAATATCTCTTCATTTCGCAACCATCAACCGAAATGATATTTTCAAATACTCCGCCATTAGCAATAATTACTTTTTCGCTTGCGATGTTTTGACAGCAACAAGTAACAAGTAACTTATGGATTTTTAAAGACCTTGCATTGCATAGATTTAGTTGTAGCATTTTCTTTGCATATCCTTTTCCGCGTTCTGATGGGCGGACAGAATAACCGCAATGACCACCCCATGTACCGAGTATTGGATGATTGATGTGGTGTCTCAAATCGATGATCCCGACCACTCTTTTGTCTGATTTTCTAATTGCAATATAAGTATGGGACGGAACTGAAACTCCAACCTCATTGCAAGTTTCCGGATCCTTTCTTAATGAACATATCCGTATATACTCTTCCGGTGTCTTACATTTATCCAAAGATATACATCCGGCAAATTGGTCTTCGTTTTCAGCATCACAATCAATGATTTCACGACGAAAATCCCATATTTCATCGCCATATTCCATACAAGGTTCTATCAGCATTATTGCGTCCATGTTTTCTCTTTTCAAATCCGTGACATCCAAACTACTGTCTCAACATGTTTTGAGATGAGCGGATAGCTGTCAAAGGACAATTTCCATTTTCCTTTTTTACTGAATTCTCTTTGAGGGAACATATCCACTGTGGGCTTGCGTATGTGGGAAGATATCGAAATTCTCTATTGCTGTTAAAGAAAAAA
>JAYFOM010000041.1:0-5223 GCA_034932685.1 Erysipelotrichaceae bacterium | reverse complement strand
TTGTCCTGCAGCATATTTTAATGGTTTGGTTTCCATCGCTAAGATAATCATTTTCAATGATATATTAGCTAAAATATGCTGCTTTTTTTATCTCTTATCCTCTGATTATCAACTTCATTTTTAACTGCGAAACATCAGTTTCTTATAATAGCATCAATCAATGATAACTTCTGCACGGCGTGCTTTTGCACTGTAAGCTGCGTCTCCACTGAGATGAGTATCCTTTCCTTTTCCTTCTACTTGTTTAATTCGATTGGCATCAATACCTCTTTCTACAAGATAATCGCGTAAAACTTTTGCTCGTTCAGCAGTCAATTCAACATTAATACTTTCACTACCTGTATGATCTGCCCAACCATAAATATCAATAGTAACAGTAGAATTATTTTCAAGAATATCAACGACAGCATCTAATTCTTGTTTGTATTTAATCCTATCCAACACCGATTTTCCGCGTTCGAAACTTACATAAGGAAGAATACCTATAATTTTAATAGCTTCTTTATCAGTTCTTTTATCTACATACCGGTCTACATATACCGTATCATGTATTACTCGTTCAATTACTTTTGGCTCTTTTGATTCTACAACACGCTTTGCTTCTACCATTTCTACCATTGGCACATACTTGGGAGTTGCAGCATAAATCAAATTGTCTCGCTTGGTTTTACCATTTAATTTGAAAATGATACCTGCCTGCACATAAGCCATTATATTATTATCGCTGGCACCAGCTACACCATCAAATTTTTTATTAAATCCATATACGCCTCCTCCTTTTACCTGAAAATCGACAATACGGCTTGCTCTAAAGCGTGCAGCAATTTCCCCACCCACACCACTTGTGTTTTCGTAATGTAAATCACGATTGCTATATCTTGCGTTATCACTTTTCTTATATACTGTAGGTCTATAATATTGTAAATAATACGATGGAGAGAGTATCACTGAAACCTTGCGTAATTTATCGCCTTTGTTTCCTGCAAATATATTATTTAAGTTCAAATCTAACCCCACACGTCCTTGATACACCTCTACATCAGCATACAAATCGTTGTATTTCAGAAAGTTCGTATTGGTGTTTGCATCGGTGGCAGTAGGAGAATGATAACCATTAGGATTTAAATATTCAGCGGCATTATCTCCTGTAGCACTTATACGATTTTTTCCAATACTCCCTTCCGCTGAGAATCCAATATAAGGATTGACCTGCAATGTAACTTGCAAACCCCCAATAGGTGACAGGTATGTTTTGTCTTCTGAGAAAGTAGAGAAGTCGCCCCATAAAGCCGAAGCTCCTCCGTTTACTCCAATGCTCCAACGACTGTAGTTATAGTAATACCTGCGTCGTGACTCATTGATTTGCTCACTGTCTTCATTTTTTTGTGCTGAAACTATACTTGGCAACAGCACAGCTACTATTAAAACAAATAAATTTATTTTTTTCATTTTGTATTTAATTTGATGTGTTATATATTTTTGTTCTTTATTTATAAACAATTTTTTCATTGATAAGAGATTCATTTTAATCATCCCACCACCAATGACTATCTTTCCAATCTTCTATTAGGTCAAAAAGTTCTGAAATGTGTTCGGCACAAATTTCGGCGGTTGTTTCTACATGGGCAATCTCTGACTCAATAGTAGATTCTGAGCTTTCAAACTGGGAAAAATTACCTGAATCTACAGTCATTTCCATTAACTCTCCTAATGCATCAGCAGCATCTTCTAATGAAGTTATTAAACCATCAAAAGAGTCTAATCGAGACATTATATCGCTAATCATATCATTTGGACCATGTAAATCCGCACCCGATAGTTCGCTAAACATATCATCCAAGTAACTTTCAAGGTCATCCATCATCCTTTCAACATCACTTATTGCATCTTCAGCAGTAGATTCAATATCATCAGCTAACATCAAAGCATCATCTGCCAACTGCCTCGCTTCAGCGAGCCTTTCCTCTGTTTCACCCATAAAAAACATAAACTTATTCAGGTCTTCCATTGACAGCTCTTCAAGTTTCTCTTCTGAAAGGGAATATAAAAATTGCTTTAAATCATCAACTTTAGCATCTAACTGGTACGATTCTAAGCTTACTAAACGAGATTCTACAGCAATAAACTTTGTACTATAGTCCATATCAAGAATAGATTGTAAGCGTATCTTCCACTCATCAGCCTTATCGCTAATGCTATCAGTTTGACGTACAGCTTTTTCGTAATGATTTTTAAGTCTATTCAGTTCAGCAGCTCTTTCAGTTTCACCATCTGCTATTGCCTGTTCCACCTCCCTTTTGGTAGTGGCAAGAGCTGTTTCAAAAGAGGTTTTTGAATTATTTGCACTGTTATTCAATGCTCCAATCTTTGTGTTGCATTCAGTAGTACGAGTGGCTAACTCTGTATTGAGAAAGTTGTTTACTTCACCCATTTTTGTTTTCACTGTTTGCGCTAAAGTTGTCATAGAATTGTCAATCTCACCGTTCAGTCGATTGTCAGTTTCTGTAAGCGTTGACAATACTTTAGTTCGAAGACTCTCAATACCTGTCAATAATGCAAGACGTAGTTCTTTATCTTTTTCTTGTAAAGCAACCACTTTCTCGTCCACTATTTCCCCATCACTCAGATAGTCTTGTGTGCAACCACTTAATAGCACTACTACTATCAAAAAGATGGTTCTAAACCTCCATTTATTTTTATTGTATTGCATATCTTTTTTTTTTATTTATTTATTTATCAAAACTCACTGATTAAAGCATCAACATCACTAATTATATCATTTAAATCATTAACATATCCTTCTAATTCGCCTAACAGATCTGATATTGAACCCAAATTATCAACCAAAAGATCATTTATCACATTTGCTCTTTCTAACACCTTATCGGCAGCATTCTCCAAACGACCACTCATTTCGTCAGCAAGGTTTTCTACTTCTTCGCATTTATCTAATATTGACTCTAAATCCAGACCCTCAAATTCACTCAAAAAATCGAGAATACCATCAATTTCATTAAAATATTGTTCCAAATCACTCAACCAAGAATCCACATCAGGTAAATTACTCTCTATAGCATCAAGATCGTTATTAATACTTTCCATTTCTTGTACAATGTCAACTGCTTCATAGTAAATGTCTGAAACTTGTTCAAAGAGGTCATTCAATTCGTTCGATGTAGCATGCTCTTGCAGTCTGTCATAAATTGCAGTTTCCATTTTAGATTTAAACCCTGCAATTTGAGATTCCAACAGATCTCTTTGTGTTTCCAAACTTGTCAGAGAATCAGTCAGAGTATTATAGCGCGCTTGCATCGTTATCACTACATCTATACGTTTGCTTGTAGACTGGGCTAAGTTGGGTAATATATTCTCAAAAGAATTTAAATGCTGTTCTCCTTGTTGTATTCTACTTTGAAGTGCAGTGTTATTTTCTGCAATAGCTTTTTCGTTAGCTCTTTGCATTACTCCACGTGCTGTTTCTAACGCTTCAGATCTTGTAATAATAAGCTGTCCTATCTCATTATCCCAATTTGTAATCTGTAGCCCAATTTGATTCGAATGGTCAGTAATTACATTATTGAGTGAATTTGCCTGACCCTTTATTTTATCATCAATTTCTTTTACTTTTTTACCTAACTTGTCAGAAATAAAATCTTCTACTTCGGTTATTTCTGCTTTCAATTCAGTTTCCAAGCTTAATAGTTCATTAGTAATTTCTTTGCTAATGCTATCATCTACATTCTTAAGATGAGCAATCTCATCATTAAGCTGATTAAACTCCAAGTCGTGATCCATTGAGTTGCACGATGCTATAAGGCATGCCAGCAACAAAAGGATGAGTGTTTTTATACCTTTGTTTACTATATTATTCATTTGTATAATTTTTTTAATTATTTCCATGCATCACTTGTATATATTTCATTAAAAGCAACATAGGCTGCGTCTGCTTGAGCATCCAATTCCGATACCAAACTATCAAAGTGATATGTTTCTTGAAATAGATCAAGAATATTACTTTGTATTGAATCAAAATCATCCCAAATACCAGAAGGATCATCTCCTGATTCATAATCGCCCACCAAATCATCTAATTCAGCTAATATATCAAGAAAAACTTCTACATCACTATCTAAATCATCAGCCAAATCAATAATATACTCCATTTGATTTGTATAATCTTCAGCATCGATCAAATCACCCTCAGCTTGTCCAACCATATCGTTATACATATCCTCAAGATCTTTCATCTGTGCCAAGCAGTCTTCTGCATAATCAGTCAAGCCATCTATCTCGGAAAACTTATCCCGTATTTCGTCAATAAAATCTTCAGCAGCACCTAAATTAGATTTTAGCTCTAAAATTTGTTCAGTCTTCAATGATTCTATTTTTTCATCAACATCTTGTTCCAATAAGTCAAACAAATTGGTTACTTTAGTATTGAAACTATTGAAAACAGTATTTAAGCTGTTTCTTCTTTCTTCATATTCATTCATTTGCTGCGACAAGTCTTCGGATAACTCCAAATTGCTTTCCAATTTCTCAACTTTTGTTTTTACTGTATTTGCCATTGTTTCCAGCTTATCAATCGCATCAAGACGCTTATTAATTTCCACCGCCTGATCATCATTGCTTTGTGCTATGGCTTCTTGCAATAGTGTGTTAAGGGCTTGACGCTTAGTTCCCAGATTATCAAAGACGGTTTCAATACCACCTTTAGTAGTTGTCATTTGTTCATCCACATAATCTTTCGTTTTGGCTACGCGATTAGTAATACGTGTACCAGTTGCTGCCACCGAATCCATCAAGGCTGAAATAACGAGACCTCCATTAGCATCCACTTTAGCTGAAAGCCGATCTTTAACTTCAGCAATTTTTGGTACCATGTCTGCACGCACTTCAATAATCTGTTTCATAAGATCTGCACGAATTGCTGCGTCCTCTTTCTTTAATTCAATAAGCGAATTCTCTTTCTCAATCAAGTAGCGGTCAACATCAAAGTCGCTGACACACGAAGCAAGTAGTACACATCCAAATAACAGAGTTAGAATCTTACATTTTCTTTTCTTCATTGTTATTACTTTTATTATTAACTCATGTTTCGCACTTCCCTCAAACCATTGACAAAGAAATAGAAGGGAAATGCATTATTATCTATATCTCTGTACTATAACATTTTATATTTTACAATTTCTCAATCGTCCTTAACCATCACCGAACAACACA
>JAYFOM010000040.1:0-4504 GCA_034932685.1 Erysipelotrichaceae bacterium | reverse complement strand
TTCTTTTCGGCGTGTTTTAAACAGCTTTATATCCTATGAAATTCTCATACTTATTTCCGTTTCTGATACAAAAACCAGCAATAAGTCTAAGAATCCTTTGATTTATTTTACAACTGGAAATTACTTTAAGAATTCACGTTAGGCTCTTGTCTTTTTTGTTTAGGTAAACTTACGATGATCGTCGTTCCGTGGTTAAGTTTACTATCAATGAATATTTCCCCAAGACATAGATCAATCGCCTTCTTTACAATTGTCATTCCAATACCATTACCTTCAATGATACGAGAATTATCCCCTTGATAAAACTTATCGAAAATATGCTTTTGAGTATCAAGGTCCATACCAAGACCATTATCTTTGATTGTAAATACCACATCGTCATTGTTTTCAACTAATTTGATCACAATCTTTCCATGTTCTGATGAAAATTTAATCGCATTATCGATAAGATTCAACCAAACATGATTAAGTAATTCTTCGTTACCATTAAATAAAACATCATCAAGACTGATATCAAGATCTAGCTTTTTACTTAACCATTTATTCTCAAATAGTAAGATGGTACAACGTATTTGTTCACTTAGATCATAAGTTTCATAATTAGTTATTATTGTTTGATTCTCTATTTTAGATAAACTCAATACATTTTGCGACAAGGTTGCTAAACGATCAGCTTCATTAATGATGATGTCTAAATATTCATTTCTTTCATTATCAGACAAATCATTACGTTTTAAGATTTTCGCAAAGCCTTTAACTGATACAATAGGAGTCTTGAATTCGTGCGAAAAGTTATTAATGAAATCGCTTCTAAGCATTTCAACACTTCCAAGTTGCTCTGCCATTAGGTTGAAACTTGTTGTTAACTCATCAAACTCATATGAAGCTATTTTGGTCGTTAGGTCAATTCTTACTGTGAAGTCACCAGCTGCTAATTTTTTCATCGCTACATTTAAAGTCCTAAAAGGGTTTAATATTTGGTTTCCAATCAAAGTAGTCAATATCGTACCGATAATGGTACTTATCACTGTCAATAGAATGAAACTCTTTAACATGTTTAACTCTGATAAATCTTTTAGAATTCCAAAGTTCATTAACAAATAAACGATTGCTACCGCTACGATCATCGTTAATATTAAAATGAAGAATACACTTATTGACAAGAAAAACAATAGATTAATTGGTGTTTTCTTTCTCATTGTTTCTTGACTCCTTTATAACCTAAACCTCGTATTGTGACTATCTCAAAAGCATCACATGTTTCAAAGCGTTTTCGTAAACGATTTATGTGAACATTAACTGTATTATCCGTGGTCTCTGAATCCATTCCCCATATTTCATCCATTAACTGTAATCGAGTGAATATTTTTTCGGGATAAGATAAAAGTTTATACAACAGATAAAACTCTTTTTGAGGCAACATTTGACGCTCTTCAGCTCTTATTACAGTCAAAGAGTCATAATCAAGGACAATATCACCAATCACTAATTGGTGTTCATTAACAATCTTGGCTCTTCTTAATAGTGCTTTGATTCTCAATAACAACTCTTCTTCATCTACTGGTTTAACCATATAATCATCAGTGCCTACAATAAATCCTTGTTTTTTATCTTCCATCAACTGCTTAGCACTTACCATTAAAATTGGTATATTTATATTATTTGCCCTAAGTTCTTTTGTTAAGTCATACCCATTCATGTAAGGCATCATGACATCAAGTATTATCATATCTATGTGGTATTGATCAAGCATTTGTAAAGCTTCAACACCGTTTGTGGCTGAGATATGATTATACCCATTACTAGCTAATATAACTTCCATGAGTTTTCTTGAATTGCGATCATCTTCAACAATAAGGATATTAAACATAATTATCACTCCTTTATTGATTATACAACAAGCAAGGTTATGTGTCAGTTTATCTTGAGTTTATAAAAACATCTTATATTTATACTGTTAGTGAGGAATTATGATTAAAGATAAATTATACAAAGAAAATTACATAAAACCAAATGTAGATATCGATCAAATGTTTGATGGTCAATCCTACCTAAAACTAAAAAAATCTTTATGCCACTTTTAAAGTTGCTTTATCAACCAAAGATCATTGGTGCTGATAATATCCCGCTTGATAAACCTATTATCTTTGCTGGTAATCATCGTCATATTTTTGATCCCCTATTTGTCTGCGTCGCAACAGAAAGAGTTGTTTATTTCATGGCAAAAAAAGAGCTTCATGAAGCATTTTATGGGGGGTTATTTAAGTTAGCCCAAACCATTCCTGTTAATCGTGATCAAAAAGATCCTTACGCGATGGATGTGGCATATCATTTATTAAAAAGAGAAGAAGCTATTGGTATCATGCCAGAAGGTAAGATAAACTATAGTGAACAATTACTGTTACCTTTAAAATATGGAGCAGTTGCTTTAGCGAAAAAAACAAATGCTTTAATAGTACCATTTGGCATTATTGGTAGTTATCGAGCTTTTAAATATGATATGAGCATTCAATTCGGTAAACCGCTTGATATCTCATCAATCGATCTAAGCGAAGCTAATGAAACATTAAGAAGTAACATTATTGAATTACTTAAAGTACAGGAGTAAATATGATCACAAATAACATTAAAACACCTTGGTATAAATACTATGGTAAAATGCGTCAACATTTAGATTATCCAAATCACTCTCTTTATCGCCAACTATACGAAACAATTAAGAAACACCCTAATCTAACAGCATTAAACTATTATGGTAACAAAATAACCTATAAGCAATTATGCGATCAAATCGACATAACTGCTAATGCTCTTTATAAACAAGGGATTAGAACTAATGATGTTGTTACTATTTGTATGCCAAATACTCCCGAAGCTGTTTATGCATTCTATGCCTTAAACAAGCTTGGCGCCATTGCTAACATGATTCATCCTCTTTCAGCTGAAAACGAGATTAAATACTACCTAAATATTTCAGAGAGTAAAATGGTTATTGCTATTGATTTAGCGTGGCCTAAAATAAATACCGTTATTAATGATTCGATGGTCAAAAAGACGGTATTAGTATCAGTTAAGACATCAATGCCTTTACATTTAAAGCTTGGCTATACCCTAACAAAAGGTCGTAAGATAAAACACTATCCAACAACTGAAAGCCTCTTATATTGGTCAGAATTGATCAATAGTAAGGATAAGACGATAACAGATATTGAAGCTGATAATGATGGTAGTGCATATGCGGCTATTCTATATAGTGGTGGTACAACAGGCTATCCCAAAGGCATTATTTTATCCAATTTGAACTTCAATGCCTTGGCTCTTCAAGGTATCGAGGCTTGCGGTAATCTAGAGCTTGGTGATAAATTACTTTCAATAATGCCAATATTTCATGGTTTTGGTTTAGGTATTTGTATTCACACTGCTTTATGTTTTGGTGGTGAAGCTGTCATTTTGCCGCAATTTAGTGCTAAAACATTTGATAAATTAATAAGTAAATATCAACCTAACATCATTGCTGGTGTTCCTACTTTATATGAAGCTATGATGATGAACCAAAAGATAGCTAAAATGGATCTCTCTTGTATTAAATGTGCTATTTCAGGTGGTGATTCATTATCCGTTAGTTTAAAAAGAAAAGTTGATGCCTTTTTTAAGGATCACAACGCAAATGTTGAAATACGTGAAGGTTATGGTTTAACTGAATGTGTTACTGGTAGTTGTCTAACACCTATTGACTACTATCGTGAAGGTAGTATTGGTATACCCTATCCAGATACTTATTATAAGATTGTCAAACCGCACACAGAAACTGAGGCTGCCTATAACGAAGAAGGAGAAATAGTTATCAGTGGACCTACGGTCATGGTTGGTTATCTAAAAGAAGAAAAAGAGACTAATCAAACAATAAGGAAGCACGACGATGGCTTACTATGGCTTCATACTGGTGATCTTGGTTATATGGATGAAGATGGTTTTGTCTACTTTAAACAAAGATTAAAAAGAATGATCGTATCATCTGGATACAATGTCTATCCCCAATACATTGAAAACATCATCGATTCACATCCTGATGTACTAATGTCAACAGTTATTGGTGTTGATCATCCGTATAAAAAACAAGTCGCAAAAGCCTTTGTTGTACCAAATTTAAATATAGCACCAAGTGAAGAACTAAAAAAAGAAATCTATGCTTTATGTGAGAAAAATCTTGCTAAGTATTCTATCCCCTATGAGATTGAGTTTAGAGAGGCTCTACCTAAAACCTTAGTTGGAAAAGTCGCCTATACAGTTCTTGCGGAAGAAGAACGCAACAAGCAAACAACATCATAAAAAAGCAGGTGATCGTACGATCGCCTGCTCAGACTGATGACAAGTACACTCTATAAAAAGGGTGTACTTTTAATTTGATAAAAAAACGACCATATAGTCGTTTAGATAAGGAATTGATAGATTTATAAAGATTACTGATAGCCATCTTATCGCTTTGATGAAGCAGTAATGCCAT
>JAYFOM010000039.1:0-9075 GCA_034932685.1 Erysipelotrichaceae bacterium | reverse complement strand
TAATTCTATCTTATCAATATCACTATGAACACTCTTAGCGTTTTGTGGACACACCGAAGTACATTTACCACAAAGAATACATCTTTCATATATGATCCTTGCTTGATGATTTACGACTCTGATCGCTTTAACCGGACAATTTCTTAAACACTTATAACAATCCTTACACATTGAATTCTTAAAATCTAAATAACCTGTCATGATCTACCTACTTATCCTTAATGATTTAAGATGTACTGCTCAAAGAAAGTATCAATATCATCTTTCAATACATTATGATACTGATCATCGATCGTAATACTCACACCATCTTTTTGACAATTTCCTAAGCAAAATGTTCCTTTAAGTTCAATCTCTTCTGTCAATTTTTCCTTTTTGATCAAAGCTTGAAGTCTTTCCACAATCTCACGTGATCCCTTCAAATGACAGGCACTGCCAATACATACTGTTATCTTTAACATATTTCCTCCTATTGATAATCAACTACACCAAGCAGATGCAGTAGAAACTCCCTTTCTTCTGCGTTACCACGCACCGATTGGGCTGCCGCTACGATGGGAATCCATCCTTGTACATAACTACGTAAGATATTACTCTTTTCACAAAACATATCCAGGTATTGATCAGCTCTTGATACATTACCATCTAACCAAAACGTTAAGTAAGTTCTAGCAGCATCAGCAGAAGCATTTCCTTGAGTCGCATGCGACCAGTCAAGAATATAAAGTTTACCATCATCAGCCACCATGACATTACTTAAGTTATAGTCACCATGACAGAGTTTATTATGATTAGGCTTAGATTGCAAGCTTGTTAATAGATCATATCTTGTCGTTGCATCAACTTTAGCTTCTAAGATCTTACGATATAATTTATCCTTTAACTTATTTAATAGTGGACTTTTTTGTTTGTGAACTTCAAGTTGAAGATCAACAAACATATTTAAGTACTCATCATAGTTTTCGGGATTCTCTAACATTAATTGGGCCAATGTCTTACCTTTAACATACTCTAAGACAATGCCAAGCTTTTGATCAAACTGCCTTACTTCAATAATATGGGGTATATTAAGATTAGTCTGTTCAACCCGCGCTTGATTTAAAGCTTCATTAAAGATATCGGCTTTATCATATCCTTGAGCAAACATCTTGATTACTTTATCTTCATGCAAGTAGATCGTCTTTTCGGTTCTTATCGCTATTATTTTTTTAAGCTCCATCTTATTTATCTCCTTTTTCATAAAACGCATTTAAGTATATCGTTTTAAGCTCACTCATCAGCGGATAACGTGGATTTGCGCCTGTGCATTGATCATCAAATGCTTGTTCAACCATTTCATCAAGATTCTTCATAAAGTCAGTCTCATTAATACCATAAGCACTGATCGATGATTTGATACCTATCGCTTTTTTTAATGATTCAATCTTAGCAATCAATTTAGTTAATTTCTCTTGATCATCTTTTCCTTCAATCTTTAAATGTTCCGCAATTTCACCATAACGTCTTAAGGTAAACGGATGATCATATTGGGAGAAACTACCCATTTTTACCGGCACCTCTGTTGCGTTATAACGCATTACCTCACTTATCAGCAACGCATTAGCAACACCATGTGGTAAATGATGATAACTACCTAATTTATGTGCCATTGAGTGACATATGCCAAGGAAGGCATTCGCAAAAGCCATCCCCGCAATCGTAGCGGCATTTGCCATCTTCTCTCTTGCCTTGTGATCTGTTTGGCCATTATCATATGCTTTTGGTAAGTATGTAAATATCAACTCAATCGCTTTAAGCGCTAAAGCATCAGTATAATCACTAGCTAACATAGAGCCATAAGCTTCAATCGCATGCGTCAAGGCGTCAATACCACTAGCCGCAGTCAATGCTTTAGGAGCATCCATCATCATATCAGGATCAACAATAGCCATATGTGGCATTAACTCATAATCAGCTAAGGGGTATTTTAATCCACTTAAGTCATCGGTAATAACCGCAAAAGGGGTTACTTCACTACCAGTACCAGCTGTTGTTGGAACAGCGATAAAATAAGCTTTTATACCCATTTTAGGAAAATCATAGACTCTTTTTCTAATATCCGCAAAGCGCATTGCCATATCCATAAAATCAAGCGTTGGATGCTCATACATGACCCACATGATCTTTGCCGCATCCATGGCACTACCACCACCAAAGGCAATAATACAATCTGGTTCAAATGAAGACATCATCTTAGCACCAGCAATAGCACAACCAAGATTAGGATCAGGATTAACCTCATAAAAAGTTGTATGCGTAATATTCAACTGATCGAGTTTATCTGTAAGTACTTTGGTATAACCATTTTTGTATAAAAAGACATCAGTAACGATAAATACTTTTTTCTTATTTAATATATTTTTTAGCTCATCAAGCGCAAAAGGCAAACAACCTCTTTTAAAATAGACTTTAGGTGGGGCTTTAAACCATAACATGTTTTCTCTCCTTTCAGCTACTGTTTTAATATTGAGCAAATGTTTTACACCGACATTTTCACTAATAGAATTATTACCCCACGAACCACAACCAAGAGTTAATGAAGGATTTAAGTAGAAGTTGTAAAGATCGCCGATACCACCATGCGATGCTGGGGTATTAATAAGAATTCGACAAGTCTTCATACTGTTTTCAAATGCTTGTAATCTTTGTGGTTGCTTGATCGTATCAATGTATATTGCGGCAGTATGACCAAGACCACCATCTTCAATCAATTGCTTAGCTTTATTAATAGCATCATCAAAGTCATTAGCTAAGTACATGGCTAAAACAGGAGATAGTTTTTCATGAGCAAATTCTTCACTAAGATCTACCTTCTCTACTTCACCAATCAATATTTTCACTGCCTCTGGCACTTCTATCTCTGCTAACTTAGCTATTTTTACTGCTGATTGGCCAACGATTTTCGCATTAAGGGCATTATTGATGATCATCGTTTTACGAACTTTTTCTTTTTCTTGCTCGTTTAAAAAGTAACAACCTCTTTTAATGAATTCTTGTTTTACTTGTTCATAAACATTTTTATCGACGATAACAGCCTGTTCAGAAGCACAGATCATACCATTATCGAAAGTCTTGGAATGAATGATCGAGTTAACTGCCATGATGATATCTGCACTATCATCGATAATCGCAGGAGTATTACCAGCACCAACTCCAATAGCTGGTTTACCACTTGAATAAGCAGCTTTTACCATACCAGGGCCACCTGTTGCCAATATCATATCAACTTCTCTCATGATCACATTAGTCATTTCAAGTGAAGGCACATCAACCCAAGCAATGATGCCATCTGGAGCCCCAGCTTTGCGCGCTGCATCAGATAAAATCTTAGCCGCAGCGATTGTCGCATCCTTTGCACGTGGGTGCGGACTGATGATGATACCATTACGTGTCTTTAGTGCTAACAATATCTTAAATATCGTAGTTGATGTTGGATTAGTTGTTGGAATGATTGCGCCAACAATACCCAATGGTTGCAAGATCTTTCGATAACCTAGCGCTTTGTTTTCTTCTACTACCCCACAAGTAACTGTGTCACGATAGGCATTATAGATGTTTTCAGCTGCGTAGTGATTTTTGATCACCTTATCTTCAACAACACCCATACCAGTTTCATTTACAGCTAGTTTTGCCAGTTCAATTCGCGCATGATTAGCGGCAATCGCTGCTGCTTTAAATATCTCATCTACTTGTTTTTGATCAAATTCACTATATCTTAACTGGGCAGCTCTAACATCAGCTATTGCCATCATTAATTTTTCAGTTGAATCAACCACTTGTCGTTCTACTTTATTTTTCATAATATCCTCTTTTCTATAATATTTCATCCAAACGGCCAGAAAGTTCGGCCAAAGACGCTGACAGATCTTCTTGTTTGATAACGATTGACGCTGGTAAATCAAGCTTAATTGGCGCCCAGTTCCATATAGCCTTAATGCCAGAAGCTACCATCATCTCAGCTATTTCTTGCGCTACTTCTTTTGGTACTGTTAAGATACCGATATGAATATTTAAGCGTTTAACTAAGTCAATGAACTTCGTCATTGGTAAGATTTTTTTACCTGCTACTATTTCAGTGCTTTGATCAACATCAAAGCCAACTACGATATTCAAGCCATAATGCGCAAACCCTTCATAAGATAATAATGCTTTACCAAGCTTGCCACATCCAACCACTACAGCATCTTTTTTGTTGTTGTAACCTAGAAAGGTTTCAATATCAGCGATCAATGAGTCAAGATGATATCCTAACTTAGGTTTACCTTCAATGATCTTTGCGATCGCTAAATCCTTTTTAACAACCATGGGACTTAACTGCATTTTTTCGGCGATCACTGATGAAGACATAAAGCTAACACCCTTCTGTTTTTCATCCTTTAGAAAGCGCAGATAATCAGGTAATCTTCTTAAAGATGTCAATGAAATGTTGTTACTTTTACTCTTGTTCATGCCATCCTTTCCAATCGATATATTTTATATCGATACTTACAATGGTCATTATATAGACGTCAATAACACTTGTCAATATTTTCACAAGTAATATTTAAACTTGAAAACGCTTAGATAAAAATAAAAGCGCTTACTATTTTTAATAAGCGCTTACAGCTTAAAAATGTATGATTTTTTTATTTATCATACATTTTTAGCAATAAAGATTGAAAACTAATTTCATGCTTGTTATAATAAACAAGCATATGCGGGTGTGGCGAAATTGGCAGACGCACTAGACTTAGGATCTAACGCCGCAAGGCATGCAGGTTCGACCCCTGTCACCCGCACCATTTGAATTTGAAGAGGCTTGATACAGTTGTGTCAGGCTTTTTTATTCTCTACTGTGTTATTAGTCATCTATTTATAATAATTATGACTGTATTTTCTTTTTTATAAAACTTAAATTCACAATTCAATCCATTTAATCTATCTCATTTCTATTATCTGATATAATTAATAATATTCTAATTTTTTTCTTTTTAACAATCAAACAATACAATAAATTGAAGGGATACCATGAAGAAATTTAAAACTTTACATGAGCAAAAACTACATCTTATAAATAATAAGAACATTGTTGATGAAAACATTATAGAAAAGATATTATACGAAAGACCCTATGCCTCATTAATAAATCCTTATAAAAAGTTCTTTTACACTAGTGTAGATAACGACATTCATACGTATAATGCTGAAGTTTCAATCGCAGACTATTATAAACTAGCTACTTTTGATGATTTGGTTGCTAGTGAGTTGAATTATCATATTGGTGTTTTTGAGAGAAGAATAAAAGGAGCTTTTGCCTTCGTTATTTCGGAGAAAATGAATTCTATTGGTGATAAAACAGCTACTTCCTACATAGAAGTGTTTAGTAATCTTGATAAAAAAATTGATGATTTTATGGCGCTGGGATTTAATGATTATAAAATCACTTACGATAAAGGTTTAAAAAGAACAATCAAAGCTAATGAAAAAACACAAGAATATCGTAAAAACCTGCTAATTAATATAGCAGATATAAATGACGGGAAAAAGAAAAAAAACAATCTGTTTCATAAATATATTGTAGGCAATAAACCTATTCCATTTTGGCTTGTTGTACATACTCTTTCATTAGGAGATCTTGTTTCAATTTATCAAATGTTAGGAAAAGATTTAAAAAATAGAATATTAACATATATTAACCAAAGTCTAGGTGATCCAATCAACAAAGATACAATATTTAAGTTTGAACAGGATTTAAGTATTATTAAAGAACTTAGAAACATAATTAATCATTATGAACCCTTGTATGAGTTTATTAGAAGCAAACCTAAAAGTAAAATTCGTTTAGGAATTAATAGAATCCAAGTATACTCTGTTAAATTTATGGATTTATCAATTGAAGATTTATTAGACAATTTCCCAATATTCAAAAATAATGATAATAACAATATTGTTGAGATATATTGTGAAATACTCGAATTGATAAAAAAAAGAGATGATATCATCTCTTCGGACATCTATATGCCCTGATTCGTTATAATGCTAACATTAAATATAATTGTTGTCAATAACGTAGCATAATTTGGTAATATATTACAATTATCTGTACAAAACATGCTAAATAATAGTTTACCATGAAATGGCATGTTAATTTGTAATTCAAATTATATACTAGAAAGTACAATACATAAAAATTAATGATCCTACTATCAATATTCCATCATGACTGCACGTGATATTTATTTTTTTTGCCACTTTATAAGCGCATCTTTGATTCGATATAAAGCATCGATAACCTTTTGATCATCCTCATATACACCAAGAACAATCCTAAGATGACCATCGCCACCAAGTCCGTAATTTATACCATCATTAACAGCTACCTTAGCTTCTTTCACAAGATAACTTACAATTTCACTTGATGAACCAATTTTACTAACATTAACCCAAGCTAGAAATCCCGATTCAGGTAATAACATTGAAACATTGGGAATACTATTGATGATCTCATACGCTTTGTGACGTCTATTATCATATGCTTTAGCGAACTTAGCCATAAACGACATGTCAGATAATGCAGCTATCGTCGCAAATTGTGAAGCTGTATTGGTTGCGCCAATTACTGAAACGGCGTTAGCGTAAAGACTATCCATAATAACATCATCACAAACAATATACCCTACTCGCAAGCCACTTAAACCCATTCCCTTCGATATTGAGAAAACAGATATCGTGTTTTTAAACATGTCTGGTAAAGATGCAGGCGTTATAAATTCATTTTCAAAACAAAAATCCTCAAAGGCTTGATCACATACAAGTATTAAGTCATTTTCAATGATCACATCACGTAAGATCATTAATGATTTTCGATTAAATACGGTCGTTGTTGGGTTGTTTGGATGGGTAATAACTACCATTTTAGTTTTTGGTGTAACTTTAGCTTTAAGATCTGCTTCACATATTTGATAAGCATTTTCTTCTTTTAATTCAACTGGCACAATCTTACCACCCATGATCTTAACATTAGTAAAATTATTTGGATAACTTGGTGTAAAGATGATCACTTCATCATTTGGCTTAATAAAGGGTAACATCGCATAATAAAGACCAGAATCAGAGCCTGGTGTTATCAAGATATTACGGTTCGGATTTACTTTTAATTTATTGAAATCAGCTAAACGCTCAGCAAGTTTCTCTTTAAGTAATTGATTACCAATCGGGGCGGTATAATGTGATGAAGACTGGTGTCTAATAGCATCAAGTAGTGCTTCTTCAACATGAGATGGTAAACTCTTATCTGGCATAAAAGGGTCAGCCCAACCCATTAAAGCGACATTTTCAGCAGCCATTCTTTGGTAAGCATCACCAACATCAGCTTTCTCAACTGCACTAAACAAGCCCCCACTTGCCGTTTTAAAGGCATCGATCATTTTTTCTTTCATTCTTCACTCCTATGTCATTTTTTTCATCTTAACAACCCTATTAGTATCCGTCAATCGTTTTTACGATTAAAGGTAACTTTATGGTAAAATGATACCAAATGAAGGATTATAACATGGAAGCGAAAAACACCTTTGATTTATTTGTGAATGATTATGATCGTTTACGACCGCAATACCCAAAAGCTTTATATGAAGATATCATAGCTTATAGTGGTATAAAAGCAGGATCTAAACTACTTGAAATTGGCGCAGGAACTGGAATAGCTACAACATATTTTCTAGGAAATAATTTTCAAGTTGACGCTATTGAACCTGGCGCTAATCTAAGTGCTTTTATGCAAAATAAATTTCAGGAATATAAAAATCTCAAATTGATCAACAATGATTTTGAGAATTCCACATTAAATAATGATCATTATGATCTTGTATATAGCGCTACTGCGTTTCATTGGATAAATCCCGAAATTGGCTATACTAAGATAAAGCACATTCTTAAGCCTTATCAAACAGTTGCACTTTTTTGGAATCATCCCTTTGTATGTGATGAAAATGACATTGTTCATCAAGCAATACAAAAAGAATATCGAAAGTACTTCGACAATAAAAAAGCACCTCGTCAGTTTCTTGAGTCTGATCTACAACAACAAGTTAAACTTTTAAGTGATAATGATTTTGATAATATTGAAACGAGATTATATTACGCAAAGCGACAACTAAACGCTCTTGATTATGTTGCTTTATTAAATACATATTCCGATCATGTTTTAATGTTAAATAAACATGAGTTTCAAGAAAGAGTAAAAAACATCATTCAAGCAAATAATAATGTGATAACGATCTATGATACGATCGATCTTTACTTAGCACAAAAAAGACCTGAATGATACAGGTCTAAAGTACAGCCAAGGTTTTGCCCAATGTTTTACAAGCCTCAACAACGCTTTCATCAGGATAATCATTACCAATCACACTATCAGTCACTAAGATGATACCGTTTGTGGCACAACGTTGTTCCCACAAGCGCATCCATTCACCATCACCCCATCCAAATGAACCAAACAAAGCTACATTCTTAGTGCTTAGTAATGACTCAACCGCTGAAAACATCGGTTCAAAGCTTGTCTCTTCTAACTCCTCAGCTCCCATCGAAGGACAACCGAAAGCAAAAGCATCAAACTTTTCAACAAGATCACTATTAAAATCATCTGCTTTATATAAGGAAACCTCGGTATTATCAGCCATCGCTCCTGCTGCTACAGCATTCGCCATTGCCTCAGTATTACCAGTTCCACTCCAATATACAACCGCTATTTTTTTCATGATATTTTCCTTTCCTAAATTGTTAATGTTAGTTATTCCTAACAAATTAATCTTATTATAGTTAATGACATATGTCAATTTATGTTATCTATTAAACACATAAAAACAAACCGTTTACCGGTTTGTTCAGACTGATGACAAGTACACTCTATAAAATGGGTGTACTTTTAATTTGATAAAAAAACGACCATATAGTCGTTTAGATAAGGAATTGATAGATTTATAAAGATTACTGATAGCCATCTTATCGCTTTGATGAAGCAGTAATGCCATCTTTTTCATATTCTGGGCAGCACAA
>JAYFOM010000038.1:0-31003 GCA_034932685.1 Erysipelotrichaceae bacterium | reverse complement strand
CTTTCTCTGTTCAAAATTAATGTGTTCGTACTTCATGATAGTTTATTCCTTTCTTCGCTACAAGAACACATCATTATCATAAACTTTCTCACACTTATTTCCACTTCCTTCTTAAAACGGAAATAACTTTAAGAATTCAATGCTTAGAATCAATATAGTTGTAAAGAACTACGTAAATGATATAATTCAATTAGATAAAGTTTCCCTTTTTCTATTCACAAGATTGATTACAGTAAAATACGGGGATACATAATGGAATCAAAAAATAGTGAAAACAAGGTTTCAAGACTTTTTTCAAAAACATCAAGTAGTAAAATAGCGCACCATAAAACCTTTAAGATCGCATTGGTGTATTTTTTACTTGGCTCTTCATGGATAATCTTTTCTGATAAATTTATCGAGTTTCTTTTCATTGAGCAAGCAGAACTTATTCAAGCAAGTTTGATCAAGGGAATTGCTTATGTCGTAATAACAACCATTGTAATATATCTTTTGATCTATTACGCATTTAAAAATGTCATTGAATCAGAAACAATCGTTCGTAGTAAAAACGATGAACTTCAAAAGACCACTGATAAATATAAAGATCTTTATCTTTTACATCAAAATAAGCAACTTCTAACCAAATCATTGATTGATTCAATTGAAGATTGGATATTTTATGTTGATAAAGAATGCAACTTCCTTGGTTGTAACAAAGCATTTGAAGTGTTCTTTGATGTAAATGAAGACGAACTTATAAATCAACCAAATGCCATTTTAAAAAATCCGACTCTTTATGATATTTGCCTACACAATAAAGAACTACAAGATATGTTATTTGTGAAATTTGAGCGCACTTTAAAAGATCGTTTAAATAATGATACCGTTTTTGAAATTATCAGCAGTCCCTACTATGACCTTGATAACAAGATTTACGGCACTATTTGTGTTGGCCGTGATATTACCGAACGCAAACAACAAGAAGACAAAGTTACTTACCTTAGTTATCATGATGTTTTAACTGGCTTATATAATCGTGCTTATTTTGAGCAATATCGTAATAAAATCGATATCGAAGAAAATTTGCCAATTTCCGTTATCGTTTGTGATGTCGATGGACTAAAGCTTGTAAATGATGCATTTGGTCATGCTTCAGGCGATAAATTACTAAAAATAACCGCTACAATTCTAACAACCTTCTGTCGCAGTCAAGATATGTTAGTTCGAACTGGTGGTGATGAATTTACCATTATCTTACCAAAAACTTCTTATCATGAAGCTGAGTTCATTCATGAAGGGATCAATAAAAAATGTATCCAGGAACGACAACATGTTGATAATGATCTGCTTTTCCCTAGCATTTCAATGGGCTATGCGACTAAAACTAATATGAATGAAAAACTCGAAAGCATCTTTAATGAGGCAGAAGAATATATGTATCGCCGCAAACTATTAGCTAGAAAAGGTGTTCATAGTGTTTTTCTAAAGTATATCATGACAACAATTTATGAGAAAAGTAATGAAACTCAAGAACATTGTCAACGCATGGTTGATATGGCTAAACATTTAGGTAGCCTTATCAATGTTCCTCATCGTGAACTAGATACGTTGGAATTAGCAACTTCCTTACATGATATTGGTAAGATTAGTGTTGACCTAAGCATTCTTCAAAAAGACAGTTCATTAACTGATGATGAGTGGGATGTATTACGTCGTCATCCAGAGACTGGATGGCGTATTGCCCAGGCTGTTCCTGATCTGTATCATATCGCTGAGATTATTTTATATCACCACGAAAGATGGGATGGTCAAGGTTATCCCCGTGGTTTAAAGCAAACTGAGATACCTTTACTATCAAGAATAATCACAGTAGTTGACTCTTTTGATGCAATGACATCTGATCGCCCTTATCATAAGGCTTTAAGCATTGACCAAGCAATTATTGAAATGAAAGACAATGCCGGCTCACAATTTGATCCTTATTTGGTTGATATTTTCATTAAAGATGTATTGCCTTCTTATCAATACTGAAAAGACCCATTAGATTTCAAGTGCTAATGGGTCTTTTATTTATTCTATTTTATAGTAAACCAAGTCAGAGACAGTTTTTACTTTAGCCAATCAATTACAACGCAATGATAATTTTCCTTATCAAATTGTAATCCATGATAAGCCGCTTCGACCTCTTCCGGCTTAATGACATGACTTATAATCTTGCTTGCATCAATCCGTTTATCAAAGATACGTTGACTCACGACTTTGAAATCGCGAGACACACTAAGGCGTGAGCCTTCTTTTTCATTTAAAGGATTTAATCTATTAAAAGCTCCTATAACTTTGATCATTTTCATATGGATATGGTTTAGCATTGGTGTCATGTTAGTATTGTAAGCAGCTCTTGGTGAGCCAAGTAATACAACTTGACCATGTTTACCAGTTGCTAATATGGCATTTTCGATAGCTTGCGAAATTCCTGAAACATCAACTGCGGTATCTACACCACGATCACCTGTCATTTTGATCAAAGTTTCAACTTGCTCATTTGGTGGGCAGTCAAGCGTTTCTTTGATCCCAATATCTTTAGCTAATTGACAACGACTCTTAACTGGATCTACAGCAATTACTCTTGCGCCAAGTTCTTGATAGAACAAAGCTGCTAAAAGACCTATAGTTCCAAGTCCAAACACCGCTAATGTGTCTCCTAGTTTAATCTCAGTCGCATTTACACCATTCATAGCGATCAAACTCAAACAAATAAGGGTTGCTTCAACATCGTTAACATCATTTGGTAACTTAAAAAGTTTTGGGCTTTGAGTCACAACATTACGATGGTATAAATTATGAGAAGCATGAGGACCGGAATAATATACTTTATCACCAACTTCGATGTCCGTAAGGTCTTTGCCTTTTGCCAAAACTTTACCCACGGTGGCGTATCCTGGTCTAACTGGATAGCTAAAACCTTCTTTGATCGCAAACACGCGCGATAGTTCTGTTCCAGCACTTATTACACTTGCGGATGTTTCAATAACAGCTTCGTTTGGTTGTAGATTGGAGGTATCGATTTCTTCAACTCGACACTCTGCTTTACCTTTTTCGGTAATCAAGATGTATTTTGATTTCATAAGCTCCCCCTTTATATTACTGATTACTCAGTGATAACCCCAGACATATCATAGGCATTTGCTTGTTTTATCAAAACTTGATAGAATGCACCCATTTCCAATGTTTTATTCTCACTCTTTACGTAAACTACGCCATCCACATTATCAGGTGCACTAAACAAACTTCTGCCACGATAAACTTTTTTAATCGCATCATAACCTTCAATCAATACTTCAAGCGTTTGATCTATCAATCTTTGATTGTTGTAGTTAACTATCAATTGTTGATGTTCAACAATTAATCTTAGTCTTTCTGCTTTTTCTTCTTCACTAACGTCATCTTTCATCTTATACGCATCAGTGTTTTCTTCATGAGAATAAGTAAAAACACCTAAGCGATCAAAACCAATATCACTTATAACATCCTTCATCATTATTATATCTTCTTCTGTTTCACTCGGAAAGCCTACAATTAGTGTTGTTCGCAACGCAACTAAACTAAAAGTATTACGTATAGTGGCTATTGTTGCTTTTATCATATCAATACTGCCACGACGATTCATTATTTTTAACATTCTATCACTACCATGCTGTATTGGTATATCAAAATATGGTAAGACCTTATCAAGCTTTTTCATTCCACTGATCAAGTCTTTTGTTATCTCATCGGGATACATATAAAGGATCCTAATCCAATGAATATTTTCAATTTTATTTAGTTCTTTTAAAAGTATAACTAGATCAATGCCAATATCTAAACCATATCTTGTTGTATCTTGAGCAATTAAAACCAGTTCTTTAACGCCAAGTGAAGCAAGATGTTTCGCTTCACTTACCAGATCATCAAGAGGATAAGAACGAAATGCCTTTCGAATAAGTGGAATAGCACAATATGCACAACGATTACTACAACCCTCCGCAATCTTTAAATAAGCAGTCCATGACTTAGTTGAGATAACTCGAGCTTCTTTGCCATAACTTTTAAATGGCATCTTAAAAAGTGTCGCAAAGATACTAGCCAAATTATCATACTCATCGATCGTGATAAAGCGATCAACTTCAGGTAAGTCCTTTTCAAGATCGCTTAAATAACGCTGTGCTAAACAACCAGTAACGATCAAATAACGACACTTGTCTTGTTTATACTCCGCCATCTCCAATATGGTATTAATACTTTCTTCCTTTGCGCTGTTAATAAACCCACAGGTATTGATGATTATTGCTTCAGCTTGGCTTGGATCATCTACTAATTGATGATTATTACTAAGCAGAAAACCCATCATCATTTCTGAATCTACTAAGTTTTTTGAACAGCCAAGTGAAACAAATCCGATTTTCATCTTAATCCTCTTTTTTTGAGTTCTTTGACAAAGCTATCATATTCTATTTGACCATGATGCTCACCAATAACAATATTTGGCTTGATCGCGCCATGATAATCAGAACCACCCGTGATCAAGCAACCAAATTGCTCTGCTTTTTTTAAGTAATACGCTATTTGCGTTTCATCATGATACGAAGTATAAACCTCAATACCAATCACACCAGCATCAATGATATCAGCCAACATTTCCTCTTTACCAGCGAGGTTTTGACCTGGATGAGCTAAAACAGCGAAACCATTACTTTCTTTGATCATAGCAAGTGCGTCTTCTAGTGAAGTAATAAAGTTACCATCAACGTAAGCTATTTTCCCTTGTGCCATATAATCCCAATAAAAATTCACCAGTGGCATGTCACTACGATCACCACCTTTAAAATAAGGTCTTAATAATGGGTTTTCAATATTGCTTTCATCTTCAAGTAAGTATGCACAAATTGTTTCACCAGTCACTGGTTTATCACCGGCTTCAGCGCGTAATCTATCAATGTCAATATCAACCTTTAGATAATCGTTTAGTAAGGCTACTACTTTTACAATACCAATCTGATAATCAGCCATCAAAGCTTTATAACGTTGTTGCCAAATAGGATTACGATGATCGATATCATAACCTAAAATATGTAGATCAACACCATCATGACGACACGATATCTCTATTCCTGGTAAATAATCAATACCTACCTGTTTGGCATATGTGATAGCATCTTCATTTGCTTCAGCGATATCATGATCAGTTATTGCCATTAATCGCATGCCTTTTGCTTTCGCCATATCGATTAATTCAAAGACTGAATATTCACCATCATCACTATAAATACTATGCATGTGTAAATCTACGTTGTTCATTTCTTACCTCTTCTTTTTGTCATCTAAAAGCATTCTATCATATAAGTAGTAGCCAAACAATTAAGCTATGTAACAAATACATGTTAAAAATTTGTTGACATGGCTGAAATTGTAGTTTATTATTACATGAATAAATCACAGACCAAGAGAGTAGATGTAAACTTCTTTAGTAGCGAGTTAAGACAGAGTGTAAGCTTAACAAAAGAAACAACATTGAAACGCACTTGCTAGATGTTTACCGGAACTAAGTATGGTAAAACGTAAATCCAACGTTATGGATGAGGTGGCTCAGTATATTTGAGCAAGTAGAGTGGTACCGCGCTGATAACGTCTCTTATGAATTTCATAAGAGACGTTTTTATTTTATAACATTAAAAGGAGAACATAATGAAAAAACTAACAAAGTATTTAACCCTATTATTGACATCTGCATTATTAGTTGCCTGTTCAGGTAAACCTAATGAAACTCCAACAACATGGCAAGATCAACTAAAAAATCCAAGTAAGATCGTAATCGGTATTTCACCTGATTATCCACCTTTTGAATCATTAACAACAAGTGGCACGATTGAAGGCTTTGATATTGATATGATCAACACCCTTATTAGTTATCTTGAAACAGAAATTGCGCTGGAATTTGCACAAATGGAATTCTCAACTATCGTTTCTGCAGTACAAAGCGGTCAAGTTGACATTGGTTTAAGTGGATTTACCTATGATGCTGATCGTGATGTTATTTTCTCAACACCATATTTGGCAAGCGCTCAAGTAGTTCTTGTTAAAAAAGATAGTTCCATTACAACGATTAGCGCTTTAGCAAATAAGACTGTTGGCGTACAACTTGGCACAACTGGTGCTGAAGCAGCTAATGAGATTGCTGATGTTAAAGAAGTTGTTTTGTTTAACGATACTTTAATCGGACTTGAAAGTTTGAAAAACAATATTATTGATGCTTTTGTGACTGATCTTGCTGTTGCGAAAAATTACGTAACGACCGGTGAATACGAAATCATTGATGAAACACTGATCGATGAGAGCGTTTCAATCATCGTTAAAAATGGTAATGATCTTCTTGCGGATAAGATAAATGAATTAATTCAACAATTCATCAAATCTGATGCTTATCAAACACTGATTGACAAATGGGGTGTATAGCCAATTATGACGATCTCTACTAAGATCTTTACAATTGAGAATCTATTATTTCTAGTTAAATGTGCTCAAAACTCATTATTATTAGCTGTTATATCAGTTGTCATTGGTTTGATCATTGGCACTATTATCGCTGCTTTTAAGATAAGTAAGTTTAAAATACTTCGTATTGTCGCTTCAGTTTACATCGAGTTCATTCGTGGAACCCCAATGTTGTTACAGTTGTTATTATTCTTCTTTGGCTTACCACAATTAATTCCTGGTTATTCTGCATTATCCTTCTCAACACAAGTCTTTATCGCTGGTGTTGTTGGTATGAGTATCAATTCTGGTGCTTATAGTGCTGAACTGATCAGAAGTGGTATCCAATCAATTGAAAGCGGCCAATGGGAAGCTGGTAAATCACTTGGCATGTCATACTTTAAGATCATGCGCAAGATTATCCTGCCACAGGCATTCAAGCGCATCATACCCCCGATGGTTTCTGAGTTTATTGTTTTAATAAAAGATTCATCACTTGTCTCTTCAATTGGTGCAACAGAGTTATTAAAAGGCTCACAGATCATTGGTAGTCGTTATTACAATTATATTATTCCCTTGTTTATGGCTGCCATTATTTACTTGATCATGACCCTTACGATTTCATATTTTGCGACTAAAATTGAAAAGAGGTTAAAAGCTTATGATTAAATTAAGTAATATCAACAAGCAATTTCCTAACGTACAGGCATTATCAGATGTCAGTATTGATATCTTTGAAAAAGAAATTGTCTGTTTGATTGGTCCAAGTGGTAGTGGTAAAAGCACCTTATTAAGGTGTATAAATGGTCTTGAAATCCCTGATGCTGGCCAAGTCTATATTGATGAAAAAGAAATCAACTATCATGATGAGAAGCAATTAAGAAATTTAAGAAAAGATATGGGTTTCGTCTTTCAATCATTTAATCTTTTTCCTCATAAAAAAGTTATCGAAAATATCACGATGGGTCCAATGGAAGTGTTAGGATATGATCAAAATACGGCTGAGAATATCGCTTTAAGTCTATTGAATCGAATTGGACTTAGTGAGAAAGCATACGAATATCCCAGTAAGTTATCAGGCGGTCAAAAACAAAGAGTAGCCATTGCCAGAGCATTAGCGATGAGCCCCAAGATCATGTTGTTTGATGAGCCAACATCCGCTCTTGATCCAGAGATGGTTAAAGAAGTTCTAACAGTGATGAAAGAATTAGCTTTAGAAGGTATGACAATGGTTGTTGTAACTCATGAAATTGGATTCGCAAAAGAAGTTAGTAATCGCGTTATCTTTATGGATGAAGGCAAGATAATTGAAAGTAATACTCCTGAATTATTGTTTAATCAACCACAAAGCGACAGAACAAAACTATTCTTAAGTAAAGTCCTATAATAATAAGGTAGCCAAGATGGCTACCTTATTTATAATGTTTGATAAATGTTTGATTTCTTATTTCGCTAAATGCATGATCAAGCTCTGCTTGAGTGTTCATTACAATTGGTCCACCCCAACTGATAGGCTCATGTAAAGGCTTGGCCGCAAAGTAAATTATACGAGCATCATCAAGTAAGGCTTTAATGATGATCTTTTCACCTTGCTCAAACAACACAGCTGCTTTTTCATTGATCATTTGATCTTCGATCATACAATTGTTTAAAATCGTAAAAACAAAAACGGTGTCATCAGGATCAGTTGGTATTTCCACTTGTTTATTGGCAGTTAACTCAATATCAAATATCGTTGCTGGTACATAAGGTGCTTGTGTACCTATTGTATTTTGATACTGACCAGCGATGATATGAATCTTTGCACCATCAATACTGACTGTTGGTATCATCGCTTTGGTGATTGCTAAATAGGCTGGCTCACACATCTTATCTTTGGCTGCTAAATTTAGCCACAATTGAAACCCCAACATTCTACTGGATGCTTGTGGCATTTCTTGATGCATGATTCCACTACCAGCTGTCATCCATTGACTTTCATTAGGTAAGATAACATCACTGTTTCCTAAACTGTCTTGGTGCTCAATCTTACCTTCAATTAAGTAGGTGATCGTTTCAATACCACGATGTGGATGAGTAGGAAATCCGGCTAAATAATCGCTTGGTTCATTAGAATCAAAGGAATCTAACATCAAAAAAGGATCAAATAGTTCGGTTGTGTGATGACTTAAAACGCGTACTAGTTTAACCCCAGCACCGTCGATTGTTTTTCTACCTTGTACAATCTTCTTTATCCTTCGTTGTTTCATTTTACCTACTTTCTGTATGAGATCAACAAAAATACGTGAAGACTTACACATTAATAATTAACTTACTTTTTGAATTATTTATTAATCCTTAAACTGATAACCACACTCAGGACAGAATGTTACTTCCTTATCAAGTACTTCATTACATGAAGGGCAATGCTTACCTACTTCAACCTTAGCTTCAACCACTTTTTCTTCAACAAGTTTCTCACCACAATCAGGGCAGAATTTAGCATTTACTTTTAGCTCAGCACCACACTTCTTGCATTTTGTTGGTTTAGCTTCAGATGGTTTGATTCGCTCAATCTCTTCTTCAAATTTTAAAATTATTAATTCTGATTCTTTTATCTTATGACAGATTTCTAACATATCAGCTTGAAGCGTTTCACCTTTGACGAAATTCTCCCAAACAATGTCGCCAAGACGACATTTCAAATTACCGATCACATTTTTCTCGGCATTAATCTTTGATGATATTTTTGTTACCTCTACGACATCAGTTGCTTTTTCGGTTAGATTTTTTACACCTTCACCAATCTTATCAAATATAGACATGTAAATCTCCTTTCTTGTTTTTTATTAAACTGTCTATCTAAAGACAGTAAAAGTATTAAGGCAAGGATTCAAACATGATATTAAGGCATTTCTTTATAATATAATAATAATGTATTTATGTTTTTTTCGCAAAGGATTATTGAATTATTTCTTATATTTTATCATAAATCATATTATCAATTTTTGTTTACATGCAAAATTGATCAATTGATTTAAATTTGCGATTTTTTGAAAAATACATATTGGTTATAAAAAATGTTTATGTTATAATAAACAGGCGGTGACCAACAAAGCCATAAAAAATGGACTGTCGGTTCATTAACCACCATAAAATGGCGGAATAGCTTAGTTGGCTAGAGCGTTCGGTTCATACCCGAAAGGTCGTGGGTTCGAGTCCCACTTCCGCTACCAATTGGAAAGCGCGGACCCTTAGCTCAGTTGGTCAGAGCTACCGGCTCATAACCGGTTGGTCGTAGGTTCGAGTCCTACAGGGTCCACCAGTTAAATGGAGGAATACCCAAGTGGTTGAAGGGTCCGGTCTTGAAAACCGGTAGGTCGGGCGACCGGCGCCTGGGTTCGAATCCCAGTTCCTCCGCCAATCCATTAACATCTATTAATCCAAATATATCGCGGGGTAGAGCAGTCTGGTAGCTCGTCGGGCTCATAACCCGGAGGTCGTTGGTTCGAATCCTTCCCCCGCAACCAAAAGGTTCCGTAGCTCAGTTGGTAGAGCAGTGGACTGAAAATCCACGTGTCGTTGGTTCAATTCCGACCGGAACCACCATTTAGAAAAGCAGCATTCAACTTCGTTGGATGCTTTTTCTTTATATTTGACTTGTGTTATGACTGAAAAACTTAAATAATCAGTCATGTTTTCAATACATAACTGAAAAAATACAAAATTCAGTCATGTATTGAAAACATGACTGAATGATGTTACTCTAAATATGGGTGATAACATGTATAAACTACCATTTACAATTGATTTTAATGATGTAGATACATTATTGATACTTTCAAGAGCGAATAACAAAATTGGGGAACTTAGAGGGATGATAAAATTGCTTCCTAATCCTGCAATTCTTTTAAATGCAATAACATTGGGTGAAGCAAAAGATTCATCAGAAATTGAGAATATCATCACTACATACGATGAACTTTTCAAAGAGATGTCAAGTGATATTCATGTAAATGTTGCCGCAAAAGAAGTATTACAATATCGTCAAGGTATTAATATGGGTTTTTCAATTTTAAAAGAAAAAGGATTTATTAGTATTAATAGTATAATTGATATTCATCATTGCATTGAACCTAATAAAGGTGGAATTAGAAAGCTTCCAGATACTGTGATTAAAAACACTATAACTAATGAAATTGTTCATACTCCACCACAAACTGAAAGTGAAGTTATTGATTTTCTTTCTAATTTTGAAAAATATATGAATAAAGTTGATGGACCATATGACCCGCTAATTGAAATGGCAATTCTACATTATCAGTTTGAAAGTATTCATCCATTTTATGATGGGAATGGAAGATGTGGTAGAATCTTAAACGTCCTATATTTAGTAATGAAAGAAAAGATTGATTATCCAATTTTATATTTGAGTAAATACATTATTAAAAATAAAGAAGAATATTATGTACTTTTAAAAAAGTGTAATGAAAACGAAGAAAACATTAGAGAATTTGTACGTTACTTACTTAGAGGTATTGAAGAAACTGCGATATTTACAATTCAATTTGTCAATGAAATTGTCAGTAGTATGGAAAACACCACAATGCAACTTAAACAAAAACTTCCCAAACTATATTCAAGTGATTTAGTGGATTTTCTTTACTTTGAGTTCTATACAAAGAATGAATATTTTAGACAAAAGATAGGATGTTCTAGAGATACGGCAACAAGACATTTGAAAATGCTAGAGAAAGAAGGATTCTTATCAAGTTATAAAATTGGAAAAGAAGTAGTTTATAAGAATAAGGCATTGTTTGAATTAGTAAGCAAATGGTAAAAAAATCGTTACAAAGGGATAAGTCACAAATCATGACTTCAGTTGCGGCTGGACTACCCATTTGATAACAACAAGCCACATCATATAGATGTGGTTTTTGTTTGTCTTGTTTTTTAAAGTCAATAAGTTTATTATTTTCAAGAGGTGCTTTATGTTAACTAAATGTACAGAACAACACAGAACTATATTAATGAACTATCTCAACAAAGATCGAGTCAGTAACTTATTTATCGTTGGTGATATCGAGAATTTTGGTTTTAATAGTGACTTCCAACATATCTATATTGATGTGATCGATGAGAAAATCATAACAGTTTATTTAGTATATCGTGATAGTATGGTAATCGCTTCATACGACAATATTGTCAAGCAAGCATACATCGATAGCTTAATAGAAAAATACAACATAAGGATCGTTAATGGCTTAAGATCTGTTATCGATAAAACCCATGATCTTAAAGGTAAACGTGACGATTGCTACTTCGCTAAAATGAGTATTGCAAATCAAATGGTTAACTGTGATGAAGTAAGTAATGTTTCATATGAAGATCTTTATATGATAGCTGAAACAAGAAAAATCATATTTAATAATGATCGTGATGAACTTGAATCACTACAACATACTCATAAAACCAAATCCGGAAGAAGTGTAGCTATTTTTAAAGATGGTAAAGCTGTTAGTATGGCTTCATCTACTGCTGAGTGTGAGGGCTTGGCTATGGTTGTTGGTGTTGGCACATTGCCAGAATATCGCAACCGTCAATATGCATCAAAATGTATCACTAAACTTAGTAATGATCTTCTAAAGGAAGACAAGATTCCCTGCCTATTTTATAATAATCCTTCCGCTGGTCGAATCTATAAAGCCTTAGGTTATCAAGATATTGGTATGTGGAGTATGATCAAACTTGATCATTAGTATTCTTAAACCAAAAACCGATCAAGATACTTAAAACCTTATATATTAATACGCCAATAACGCAACCAATAGCATTGGTAAGAATGTCGGTTACATCAAAAGTACGATTACTTCTTAGAAAAGCTGAAAACAAAAGTTGTAATGTTTCAATTACAACACTCAAGCCAATACCCAATGTAATACTAATCAATGCTTTCTTTTTGAAAGCGAAAGGATATAAAACACCAAAAGGTATCAACATTAAGATATTCAATACTATTTCTTTAACCGCCAAAGGGCGGTTTTTTATCAAATCGATAAACAAAGTGAAATTACCATAATTTAAAATATTTCGCGATGGCCAATGAAAGGATGTGATACTTGGAAGTGGTAATAAAGTGACACTAATCACCATACATAGATATAAATAGAAAAGAGTCTTTAAAAAACAGTTATCTTTCTTCCACTTTGGATAAAGAACAAAACAATAAAATCCTAACATGATCATATATTCAAAAAAAGACTGCACAAGCCACCTCCGATTATCACTACCTTATCATAAAACTAAAAATAATTGGGTATTTTCAAGATACTTTCATAATTTAATTAATAGTAACTACCTACATTTTTTACTATTGTAATGCTAAAATGATTAGGTTAGTATCTTGGAGGTAATTATGAACAGTAATAGTCTATATCTAATGTTGGGGTTTGATGAAACAACTGAAGAAAAACTTATGTCAATGCAAACTAGCATCTATGATAAAGGCTTTCATGGCTATTACGCTAAACACATCAAAAACCTACCCTTTCATATTTTAGTAAAAGTTGAATCATTAACAAATCAACAAGCCCTTGTTACAGCGATGTTAAATTATGCTAAAAGTGGTAATGCATTTACCGTTGAAATAGATCACGTACTAATTAGTGAAGAAGAAAGATTATCTTTAAACGTAAAAGTAAGCCCAGAACTTAAGGCTTTATTTAGTTATTTTAACTCAACTTTGATAAGTGATGCTCAAATCGTTATGCTCTATGATGATAAAGATAATATAAACGCTGCTTATAACATCCTTAAATCAAACTTCAAGACTATAATAGCAACAGTAAATAGAATCTATCTTTATCAAATGGATGCCCTTTTTCATGTATTAAATATCGAGCTTTATGATAGAGATATTCTACTTGATTCTTCAATGCTTGATCTCATAAATGAATTTTCATGTTCTAATAAACAAAATTTAGCGCTATGCGCTCAAAAATGGCTAAAACATCAAGACAATCTATCTGAGCTTGTAAGTACAATTAGCTACATAAATAATCATACTGATCATGATGATAAAATCCGTGAGAAATATGTTTATTTTTTAGAAAAAATACGTCAAGTCAATTTTTGAAATGTGATAAATTTAACTAGTCATATGCATTGACTTTAATTAATGTAATCGCTTATATTAACCTTAATCAAGATATAAATAGGAGAAATAAAATGCATGAACAGGTACTGAATATAATTAAAGATACAACGCTAACATATAACCAGCAATTATTAGCGCTGGCAAGATATAGCGAGAATTTAGATAATACTATTAAACTTAGCCCAGAGCTTATAAAAGCGAAAGCTGAGGGTGTTTTATGTGATTTAGGTGAAGGAGCGGCTCCCTATCGTCCACGTTACATTATTCCAGATTATCAGATATTGATCGATAACGGATCAACATTCTTACAACTTGATCCACCCACTGATCTTTGGGAAGCTTGCAATGCTTTAATGATCATGTATCGTCATGTCCCTTCTATTACTTCATTTCCTGTTTTCTTAGGTAGCTTAGATGAACTACTTGAACCATTTACTTTAAAAATGAACAAAGAAGAAGCTAAAAAATGTCTTCGTTTGTTTTTGTTGAATATTGATAGAACCTTAACCGATAGTTTCGTACACGCCAATATTGGACCAAACGCTAGTTTGACTGGTGAGTTGATCTTGGAATTAACCCAAGAAATGAACTGTGCTATGCCCAATCTTACCCTAAAGTATGATCCTGAACTAACTAGCAATGACTTCGCTATAAAAGCGGTAAGCTGTATGTTAAAGGTTGCAAAACCTTCATTTGCGAATCATCGGATGTTTGTTAAGGAATGGGGCGAGAAATACGCTGTTGCTTCATGTTACAATGGCTTAGCTGTTGGCGGTGGCGGTTTAACATTACCTCGTTTAAGACTTTTTGAAGCTGCTAAAAAAGCTAAGGATACTGATGATTTTATCAACAATGTTCTGCCTTATTACACCCAATTGCAACTTACTGAAATGGATGATCGTATTAAATTTTTAGTTGAAGAAAGTAATTTCTTTAAAAGTAATTTCTTAGTGACTGAAGGATTTGTTAAGTTAGCTAATTTCACTGGTATGTTTGGTGTTGTTGGCTTAGCTGAGTGTGTTAATAAATTACTTAGTATCAAAGATTTTAATAAAGGATATGGTCATGATGAACAAGCAAACAATCTTGGTATCACTATCTTAGAAAAGCTTAGTGAAATGGTTGATCAACATCAAGCTTTATATTGTGATGCTTTTGATCATAAGTATCGTTTACATGCTCAAGTTGGTATTGATAGTGATGGTAAAGACAACTCACCAGGTGTGAGATGTCCTATCGGTTTTGAACCTGAAATGATCGATCAGATCATCCTTGCTCAAAAAACTCATCCCTTCTTTCCAACCGGTGTTGGTGATATCTTCAAGGTAGAGGAAACATGGTTAAATACTCCTAATAGCTTACTTGATATCATAAAAGGAGCTATTGATGGTGGTATGCGTTATTTCTCAAGTTACTGCGCCAATAATGATGTTGTAAGAGTTACTGGCTATTTAGTTAAAAGAAGTGAACTAGCAAAACTTGATGCTAATGCACAATCAATCAATAACGCTTCCGTATTTGGACAGGGAGCACGTGATCGGAGTGATTCACTTGATCGCCGCGTCTACTAATATCATCGCCCCAATTAATAAAATAATTCCTTTTTCCAATGTTGATGGCCCCGGTAATCGGATGGCCATCTTTTTCCAGTCATGTCCATTTAAATGTTTTTATTGCCACAACCCTGAAACTATCAACATGTGTAATCATTGCGGCTTATGTGTTGAACCTTGTCCTGTTAAAGCTTTATCAATCAAAGATAATAAGGTTATATGGGATGAAACTATCTGTATTGGTTGTGATACTTGCATTAAAGTTTGTCCTTACTTATCATCACCAAAAATCAAATATATGGATATCGCAAGTCTTTTAGAACAAATAAAGAAAGCCAAGCCTTTTATTCAAGGTATTACTGTTAGTGGTGGTGAAGCTACTAATCATATTGCATTTCTAACCGCTTTGTTTAAGGAAGTAAAAGCGCTTGATTTAACAACCTTCATTGATACAAATGGTGCTCATGACTTTAAAAAACACCAAAATTTACTAAATGTTACTGATAAGATGATGCTTGATATCAAAGCACACGATAATGCTTATCATCAATACTTAACAAAAAGTGATAATACGATTGTTTTAGCTAACTTAGATTATCTTTTAAGTATTGATAAACTTTATGAAGTTAGAACCGTTCTATTGCATGATGCTCAAAGAAATATTGATACAGTTAGTAAGATCGCTAGTAAGATCAAGAATAAATGTTATTATAAACTAATCAAATATCGGCCGTTTGGAGTTAGAGCTGAAGGTTTAGCTGAATGTGGTACTACCTCTGTTAATGACTCACAATTAATAGAGATGGTTGCTTTAGCACATAAATACGGAGCAACAAAGACTATCGCTATTTAAAATGAACATCAATGTTGATTGAAATAATCGCTTAATGACAGTATAATCTAAGTTGTGTAAAGTATTATTTGCAGGATCGTACATAACGAAAGAAGATGGACAACAGCGATGAGTCAATCATATTTCCCGCTTTCGATCAGTCAGCGGAATATCTTCAATCAAGAGCTTAAATTTAACAATACTCCAATCAATAATATTTGCACGACACTAAACATTCGCGGTCGTGTTGATTTTAGTTTGTTACAGAATATAATTAATCAAATATTAGAACTTGATGATAGCTTAAGAACACGGTTTAGCGATCAAGAACCAGTGCTTCAATATATACATCCTTATCAATCGCATATATTTCCAATTTTTGATTTCTCACTAACCAATCAAGAAGGTATCGATCAATGGACAAGTACGATCAGTCGTGAGCTTATGCCACTTTATGATACTGACATGTATCAGTTTTACCTATACAAGACTGAAGAAATGCAGGGTGGTGTTTTGATCAAGACCCATCATTTGATCTCGGATGGTTATACTCAAGTTTTACTATGTAATAGAATTGCTGAAATGTACTTAAAGCATGTTCATGAGGAAGAAATGATTGATCCAATCATATTCAGCTATCAACAACATATTGAAAAAGAAAAACAATACTTAGAAAGCAAGGCATATCAAAGAAACCAACAATATTGGACAGATATTACTCAGAAAATGCCTTTGGCACAAAGCGTAAAAGAATGTAATAGCGCATCATTGACTTACATTGGTAAACGACAAACTTTTAGCTTAAGTGAAAAACAAAATCATTTAGTTTATCAATACTGCTTAAAGGAAAGAATATCCCCCTTCTCACTATTCTATATGGCTTTAGCTATTTGGTTAAAGCGAGCCAGAAACATCGATCAGTTCACAATTGGTGTTCCTATCTTAAATAGAAGTGATTATTCAGATAAAAACACCAGTGGAATGTTTGTTTCCACACTTCCTTTTTATGCCCGTATCGATGAGAACTGGAATATAAATGAATTCAATCAATATTTGATGATAGAATGGCTTAATCTACTTAAAAATCAAAAATTCCCTTACAGCGATATTTATCAGTTAGCTAAACAAGCAAATAGTGAACATCGTGAACTATTTTACATTGTTTTATCTTATCAAAGCAGTCTTGCTTATCAGGTTGAAAGCACTCAAGTATATTTTGATGGTAGATGGAATTACAGTGGTTATCAAGGACAACATCTTTTAATTCATGTCAGTAATCGCATGGATCAACAACGTTATACCATTGACTATGATTATTTAGTGCAAATATTCAGTCAACAGGAAATAATTGATTTGCACGAAATGTTGATGACCATCATTCAAGATGCTCTAACAAATCAAGATAAACCAATTTGGACATTGGCATTTTTAAGCGATAAGATTGAAAATCAAGTATTATATCATAACAATCAACAAGATCAGCGATACCGCAATTTCACATCAATGAAAGAACTTTTATTTGACATCGCTAAAAACAATCCTCAAAAAATTGCTTTAATCCATCAAGGACAACGACTAAGCTATCAACGCCTGTTGTGTTATGCCAATGAACTAACTTCATGTTTTGATCAAGACGATAAACCAATCATGTTGATATTACCTCGTAGTCATGACCTAATAATTGCGATGGTAGCTTGTATTCTTGTCAATCGACCATGGATACTAATCGATTCAAATACGCCAGTTAATCGCATTGAAGAAATTATCAAAGACGCTGATGTGAAACTTATAATAAGCAACCAAGCACTTTCATTAAGCGTTGAGATAAAAGCTTTTCCAAATAAATTAAGTGGCTGCTTGATAACAGATTTAATTAAATCAGACTTAAATCAAGTATCTTATATCGTTTATACTTCTGGAACCAGTGGTAAACCAAAAGGAGTTAGAGTAAAAGAACTTAGTTTATTGAATTTTGCGAGATGCTCTTCAAACTTATATGGCCATCAAGCCGTATTATCATTATGTAATATTGGATTTGATGCCTTTATCTTAGAAAGTATCGTATCTTTATTAAACAAACAGACAATTGTCTTAGCTGATGATGACAAAGTCAATGATCCTAATTATCTAACTGCTTTGATCAATGATCACGCTGTTGGTTTTTTAGCGATGACCCCTTCGCGACTTAGCGCATTTATGCAAAATCGCACTTTTTGTCAAACATTAGCTCGTATGGAAACAATAATATGTGGTGGTGAAATATTTCCATCTGAACTATTACAGAGAATCAAGCAGTTTAGTAATGCTAAGATCATTAATCAATACGGTCCAAGTGAAGCAACGATTGGTGTCAGTTATAAAGAGTTGAATAATGCCCGTTTTATCTCGGTTGGTAAACCCATGGTTGGCTGTCGCTTATATGTTTTAGATGACCATCTGTTACCACTTCCTATCAATGCTGTGGGTGAGATATTCATAGCTGGTGTATGTTTAGCCGATGGTTACCAAAACAATCCCGAACAAACAGATGAAGTATTCATCAATAACCAATTTGAGCCTAATGAACTTATGTATCGAAGTAAAGATCTTGGTTTCTGGAATAAGGAAGGCGACTTGGTCATTGTTGGTAGATCTGATGATCAAATAAAGCTCCATGGATATCGTATTGAATTACAAGAGATAGCAACTAGATTACAAGCTCATCAAATGATAAATGAGGCTACAGCCATAATTGATATGATCAATGGTGTTGAGGTCATCATCGCTTATTATGTTGCCTCAGAAACTATCAAAGATAGCATGTTACGTACTTTCTTAGCCGCTTATTTACCTTATTATATGTTACCTCATTATTTCATCAAGATTGATGAACTACCTTTAAGCGCTAATGGGAAAGTCGATCAACAACGTCTTATTAGACCCAATATTACTTATGCTGAGGTTGCTCCAACATCACAACTTGAAAATAGATTATTATCCCTATTTAAAAGTAATTTGAAAAAAGATGATTTTACTATTATCGGTGATTATTTCTTAAGTGGTGGTGATTCTTTAAAAGCAATTGAACTCTTAAGTGATATCAATAACGAATTATCATTTAATCTTTCAATAATTGACTTATATACTTTAAAAACAATCAAAGCCATTGCTGAGCATCTTGGTGATGAAGTATCTTTAAAAGCCCCAATCACTTATGAAAAGAATAATGACGATCATTATCCGTTAACGACAATACAAAATAACCTATATGTTTTACAAAGCATGGATAACTCTACTGCTTATAATATGCCAGGTTATATCAAGCTTGATAAACCTATCGATATTAAGCGTTTCAATGATGCATTTAATACCTTACTCAAAGATGAACCAGTCTTGAGATCTTCATTTGTGCTAAGTAAAACATCCATTTCAGCTAAGATCAATGAGTGCAAGCTTAAAATTGAAACTGTAAGTTACGATGATTTAAATCAAGCATTAGCATCTTTCATTAAACCATTCAATCTTGACAAAGCACCTTTGATCAGAGTAACTTACGCCTTGATCAAAGAAGAATATTATCTATTGATCGATATCCATCATATTATCATGGATGGTATTAGTACCCCACTATTATTACGTAAATTATTAGCTATCTATGATCACAAACCTTTTAATGCACCAACGATCACATATCCTGATTATGCATTAGCTCAAAGCAAGATCAATGTTGATAAACAACAATTAGCTTATTGGAAACAAACCCTTAATGATGTTATAACGCCATTAACCTTTTTAAAGAACCCTTACGCAAAACGACTTGAAAGTAAAGCTTGTCGCTTAGAGTTGAATCTGGATATGACCAATGATCAATTATCCAACTTAGCTGCTAAATATGATACAACCATCTTTAATCTTCTAGTAGCAACTTTTGGTTTGTTAATAGGGCGTTATCATGATCAAACTCATTTATGTATTGGTACTGTTACCTCTGGTCGCAATAAACCACATACCCAAGATATGATTGGTGTTTTTATCAACACCTTACCTTTGATAATTGATTATGATCTTGACCAACAGCTAGATCATTACTTAGCTAATGTCACTTCAAATATGATTGAATTGTTGGCTAATCAAGATGTTGGACTAGATCAAATTTTAGCGCACTTAAATGAAAATCGCGAAAATCGTGTTAATCAACTCTATAACATAATTTTCTCGTTTAGACCTTTTGTTAATGAAGGTTTCATGATAGATGATCAAACTGTCACTTTACAATCAGCCATCAATCCAAGTTTAAAAATGCCATTGGTAGTTGATGTATATCGTTTTGAAAATGGTTATAAAGTTCAATATGATTTTGATCAAGCTGAGTTTACACATGAAACAATAGCTTATTATCATGACTCTTACAAACTAATGCTTAATAGTTTAGATGCTTATCAAGATCAAAAAATATCATCAATTCCGCTTGTTTCAAAACAAATTCATTATGAATTGATTGAGAAACCTTTCTATCAATATTATCCTTATCATAAACAACCTCTTGATATGACAATATTACATCAAGCTAAACTAATCCCTGATGAAACAGCTATTATCTTTAAAGATATGAGCATAACTTACGCTACTTTATATCAACGTGTTGACTCTTTAGCTGCTAATCTGCTCAAGCAAAACATCAAACCAAGATCAACGATTGCGATCGCCCTTAAACGTGGTTTTGAACTATTGATAACAATGCTTGCGATTAATAGGATTGGTTGTTGTTATGTGCCACTTGATCTGGATTTCCCAGATGAGCGATTGAATCACATGCTATTGTTGAGTAACTGCTCACTTATCATTTCACAAAACAATCTATTACAAGAGCGTCAACTAGCAATCACCAATATCTTTGATTATGATGATCAAATTAACCTAAGTGTTAATAACACCATAGAGCGTTCAATCAATGATAGTATGTATATTCTCTTCACATCTGGCTCAACTGGTAAACCCAAAGGTGTGGAACTACCGTTTAAAGCCCTCGCAAATCTATATCAAGCACTTGGTTTTGTATTTGATGATGTCAAGACCGTATTATGTTCAACCAATCCGGTGTTTGATGTTTTTATCACAGAGAGTTTACTTGCTTTAGCTTACGGTAAAACCGTTGTTATGGCAGACGAAACAGAAATGATGTATCCTTGGCAAATGGCTGATCTTATCACAAAATATAACATTGATCTTGTGCAATATACCCCATCAAGATGTCAGTTATGTGTAAACAACAGTACCTTTTATGAAGCATTAAGTAATGTTAGATCAATGATATTAGTTGGTGAAGCATTAAGTGTTAATCTTTTAAATCGTTTAAAACAAAGCGGAAATATCAACATTCTAAACTTCTATGGTCCAACCGAAGCAGCAGTATATGTTAGCTATGTTAACTTAAAGCACGCTGATAGTGTTACTATAGGCAAACCACTTAGAAATTGTCGTGTTTATGTTCTTGATGATAAACGTAAATTATTGCCCCCTTTAAAAGCTGGTGAACTATATTTAGCCGGTGAATGTTTGGCTAAAGGTTATGTTAATCAAGAAGACGCTACCGCTAGTGTTTTTGTTAGCGATATTATCGATAAAGAAGAGCGTATGTATAAGACTGGTGATTATGGGTATATTGACCTTAATGGCGATATTGTTTTCATATCACGCATTGACTCACAAATTAAACTTGATGGTCATCGAATTGAAATTAATGAGATAAAAGAGATCCTTTTACACCATGAAATAATCAATGATGCTTTAATCATTCCCATTATCGAAAATGATATGGTTTCATATTTACATGCTTATCTTGTCAGTGATCTAACAGAAGATGAAGTTCGTTCTTACCTTAAAACCAGTTTGCCACCATATATGGTGCCATCCAAAATTTCTTTGGTGAAGATGATACCATTAACAGCTAGTGGTAAAAGTGATGTTAATAAACTAAAGCAAGAAAACACTTCGGTAACATGTACGACTCAAGATAGTCTTTATGATCAAATAAAGTTACTTTGGCAAGATGTTTTAAATAAAAATGATATCAATGATGATCTATCCTTTTTCGAACAGGGCGGAACTTCATTAAAGGCCTTGTTACTAATAAACGGTTACTATGAAATGCAACAACAAATGACAATGAAGGATTTTTATGATAATCCTACTTTGACAAAACAATTACAATTACTAAATGGTACTAAACCAATTGCTAGTGAGCAACAAGCAAACAAACATCGTCACTATGTACCCACCAGTAAAAAACTAAGTTTTCATAACAAAGTCTTACTAACAGGCGCTACTGGTTTTCTTGGAAGTCACTTACTATATGAATTATGTAAGCAGGATCGGATGATATATTGTTTAATTCGTGACAAAGTTAAGTTTGAACAAATTATCTCATACTATTTTACTGCTACTTGGTACCAGGAAAATAAAAGTAAGATAATTTTGATTGTTGGAGATATTACTTTACCAATGTTTGGATTAAATGAAGCAATGTATTATCACTTGGCCACTAATATTGGTGAGATCATCAATTGCGCTGCTAATGTTAATCATTTTGGTGATCAAGCTAAGATCTTAAAAGTAAATCATATTGGTACCGAAAATCTGCTGGCATTAGCGCACGCAAATGAGATGAGCTTCCATCAGATATCAACAACTGGCATTAGTGGTGATGCCATAGTAAATAACGAATTAAATATTACCAATTTTGATGAACATTGTTTTGATGTGGGTCAAAACTGGATGGATAATATCTATATTAAGAGTAAGTTTTTAGCTGAAGCTGCTGTATATCAAAAGATTGATGAAGGTCTAAAAGCTCATGTATATCGAGTTGGTCATTTAATCAATCGTCAAAATGATGGTGTATTTCAATTTGATCCAAATAATAATGAAATCTATCGGGTAATGCAAGGCTTAAAAGCTATCAATGGTATTCCTGTCATCTTAGCTGATCTAATGCTTGAATTAACACCTGTTGATAAGTGTGCTGAAGCTATCATGAAACTAATGTACAGTGATATTACCAACTATCACATTTACAATCCAAATTTTATTGCTTTAACATCTTGTTTAGATAGTTTGCCGGTGATCGAAATGACAGAATATCGTCAACGACTAGCAACAATAGATGTGCAAAAACTACCGTATGTCGCTGATGTCACTGCTACAATCACAAGATTTGAAAAAGCAAAAGTAAGTTATCAAATTAGTAATAATGAAACAATCAAGAAGTTAGATGAACAATCTTTCACTTTTGATGTGATAAATAAAAATATGCTTTTTAAATAAATCTTGATAAAATCATCTTATGAGGTATTAAAATGATCTCCAATGCACTTGTTATCATCTTCATTATCGTTATAACATTTATTCTAACTTTTATGCTTAAGTCGTATGAGAAAGGTCATAAACATTTGATCTATCGCATATACTATCTTTTATCATTGACTTTGATCATTTGGTTGATCGCATTGATAGGAATGAAATTCACTAATGTAAATAGTGTAAACCAGTTATACTTCTGGGATTCATTAACATATATCGGAGTTGCCTTTGCGCCAGCTTTCTCATTAGTTATCGCTCTTTCATTTGTTAATCACTATGAAAAGATGCCTAAACTCTATTTAGCCTTCTTTGTCATTCCATTTATTACCAATATCATGGTATGGACTAACCCTTTACATCATTTACATTATGTGAATTTTTCAGTTTTAGCCCAAGAAGTTATCTTTGGCCCTTATATTTATTTCTCTGGTCTATATAGTTATCTCTGCATGACATCAGCTGTGATAATTATGTTGAATTTTACCATTAAAAGCCAAAATGGTCTTTATCTCAAACAAGCTTTAATGTTTGCATTAAGTAATCTTATACCGGTTATCGTGAGTGCTTTAGCCACATTTAAGATTCTAGATTTACCAATAACCGCTACTCCAATCGCTTTTATCATTACGATAATCTTGCATGGTTTTAGTATTAGTAAACTAAACTATCTCTCAATCACACCAATTGCGATGCAACATGTTTTAAATTGGATATCGGATTGCTATTTGGTAATAAGTGAAGACAAGTTGATCTTAAGTTATAATAAACCCTTTTATGACATCTTTGGTAAACACTATGATATCAAAGAAAATGACAGTTTGATAAAATACGCTACCCATGAAAATCCCGAAGATCGTATTGGAATATTTAATTTGATCACTTCGATTGATTCGGCATTTACAACCCGATCAGTGATAACTTATGAACAATCAATCATTATTGATAAGATCAAACGTTATTTCATGGCTGAGATCACACCATTGATCATAAACAATACAATTGCTGGTTATGTAGCTATCTTTAAAGATGTGACACGATTAAAAGAAAGCATGCAAAGACTTCAAAATAGTCAAAATCAAATGATGGAAAAAGAACGATTAGCATCATTAGGGCAAATGGTTGGTGGTATTGCTCATAACTTAAAGACTCCTATCATGGCTATTGCTGGTGCTGCTTCAGCGATGGAAAATTTAGTTGAAGAATGTAAGCTTAGTTTTGGTAATAAGGAGGTAACTCTTGATGATTATCAAGAAATATATGAAGAAATGATGGGTTGGTTAGTTCGGACTAGAGAATCCTGTGCTTACATGTCTGATATCATTAGTGTTGTTAAAGGACAAGCAACCAATATGAATGCATCTGATCAAGTTGAATTCTCAATTGATGAGCTATTAAAACGAGTAACATTATTAATGAATCATGAAATTAAATCCAATAAGTGTAACTTTATCATAAGCAATAAAGTAGATAATAGTGTTTTGTTAACTGGAGATATTAATAACTTAGTGCAAGTCTTAAACAACCTAATATCAAATGCGATTGATGCTCAAAAAACACTAGCGAAAAATACTGTTGAACTTAATGCCAAACTTGAAGAAAACTTCATTACCATAAGCGTAAAAGATTATGGTGTTGGTGTTCCATATGATGTTGCTGATAAATTATTTAAAGAAATGGTGACAAGTAAAGGCTCCCTTGGTACTGGTATTGGATTATATATGTCAAATGTAGTGATAAGAGGTAAATTCAGTGGTACAATGTGGTATGAAAAGAATCCTGAAGGTGGATCAACTTTTGGCTTTACAATCCCATATAACCAAGGTTTTGATGATATTACGGAGGATAAAATAAATGCGTCTTAGTAAGAAAACCAAAAACTCGATTGATTACTCAATTTTTATACTTGATGATGATCAAGCGATAACCTTAGCCCTAAAATCATATTTTGAGACTGGAGGCTACCAGGTTGAAACATCTACTAACCCGATTGAAGCGATCAAAACGCTTAAAGAGAATCATTTTGATATCTTAGTACTAGATTATTTAATGAGCCCTTTGACTGGTGATGAAGTTGTAAGCCAACTACGTAAATTTGATAAAGACCTCTTTATAATCTTACTAACAGGCCATAAAGATTTAGCTCCACCTGTAAGAACTATTCGTGAGCTAGATATTCAAGGTTATTTTGAGAAGAGCGATCGCTTTGATCAACTTGAAATACTCGTTGAGTCTTGTGTCAAATCGATAAATCAAATGCGAACCATTCAAAAATATCGTGATGGCTTAAATGCCATTCTTGATTCTGTTCCAATGATATATCAGCTTCAACCGCTTGATGACATAATTCATACCATTCTTGCTCAACTATTACCTTTGACTAATTGTGATGATGCTTTTATTTTAATTGAGAATACTCAACTTACTGATATCAACATGACTGACAAAAGCATATTTTGTGGTATTGGTTGTTTTGATCTAAAGGTTGATGAGTTTGTAAAGGTACTCTTTCCGTCTTTATTTGATGCGATTGGTCAAGTAAGACAAGAAATGGTACCAATCAAAAAAGAAGGTTACTTTATTGTTCCAATGATCAACGAAAATAACGAATCACTTGGCGTTTTAGGTATTAAAGAAGGTAAAATTACCCTTAATGATATTCAAATGCAATTGTTTGCGGTCTTTGCTAAACAAGCTGCTTCCGCAATTAGTAATGCTTTCTTACATTCATTGGTAAATATTAAAAACCAAGAGCTCCAAAAAACCTATCAACAGTTACGTGAAAGCTACCTTCAAACCGTTGGTGCGCTTAGATTAGTTGTTGATGCTAAGGATATCTATACAAGAGGGCATTCTGACCGAGTAAGCTATTTCTGTAAAAAGTTAGCCACTAAAATGGGTAAAGATAAATCATATATTGATAGAGTAGGTTTAAGTGGATTGTTTCATGATGTGGGAAAAGTTGGTGTAGCTGATGATATTCTACTTAAAGAAGAACATCTATCAAAAAGTGAATATGAAGAAATCAAGAAACATGCTCAAAGAGGAGCTAATATCCTAAGTGCTATATCATTCTTTGATGATATCTATATGATTGTTAAACATCACCATGAAAGATGGGATGGTAAAGGCTATCCAAATGGTTTAAAAGCAACTGAAATTCCAGAAGAAGCACGAATAGTCGCAATCGCTGATGCTTTTGATGCTATGACATCAGAAAGAGTTTATCGTAATCGATTATCGCTTGATGAAGCTCGTAATGAGCTTATTAAAGGTAAAAACAAACAGTTTGATGCTCAACTAGTTGATCTTTTCTTAACATTATTAGATGATTATGAAAAAATCAGCGCTGATATAAAATGGACATATGAGGAAATCGATCCCTCAAACATCCATTCAAATTACTAGGAGGTAAATATGTGTACTAATACCGATTTAAACCAAGTTGTATATCTTGAAGATTTCCGTTCATTCACAAAGTACTTACATCAACATTTCGCATCACAAGATTGTTTATCAATCTATGATCGTCAAGGTCAAATTACTACGATCACATATGAAGTGTTCTGTGACAGGGTTAAAAACTTAGCTGCCTTTTTTGAATCTAATGGTTATCGTAGTAAACACTGTGCTATTGTCGCTGAAAACAGTATTGAGTGGTTAGTGTCTGTCTTTGCTTTGGCATATATTAACGCTGTTGCGGTATGTATTGATACTGAACAAGCCGAAGACACAATTGTTAAGATGATAAGACAAGCTGATTGTGAACTAATCCTTTATTCTGAAGCGTTTGAACATATCATTAAGCACTTTGCACTTGGTGTTGATGCCATTATGATTAGTAATCAAGAAAAGTTTATGTCTCTTATTAATGAAGGAAGTAATGATCAAAAAGCACTGCAAGCAATTGATGAAAAAACAATTGATCCTCTTGCTTGTTCGTTTATCTACTATACTTCAGGGACAACAAGTACTTCAAAACCAGTAATGTTATCACAGAAAGCCATTCTTTATAATGCGATTGATGCCATGGCTTTAGTCAAAGTTAGTGGAAAACTATATACACCACTGCCTTTGTATCATACATATGGTTTGACCTGTTCAATAATAGATGTTATGAGTCAGGGTTTATCAATATGTATTAATGGTAATATGAAAACATCCTTCAGAGATATGGCTTTATTTGAGCCTGATTATCTAATGGCAGTACCACTTCTTGTTGAAACTATTTATAAATATTTCGCTTTAGAACTACAAAAACTTAACAAATTAAATGAACTCGATGATCTAATGAAAGGTAAGCCTTCTTTATTTAAAGCTAATCCTAATATTGAAATATTCAAATTAGTATTAAGTAAAATCTGCGGTCGTAATTTGAAGATGATTGTTTGTGGTGGTGCTCATATCGCCGATCAATTAATCAGAAAATTTGACAAACTTGGCATTATCGTTCTTCAAGGTTATGGTATAACAGAATGTTCACCCTTAGTTTCTGTTAATCGCGAATGTAACAATGAGATTGGATCTGTTGGCTTAGTCTTACCTCATTATAAAGTTAAAATTGTAGACAATGAAATTTATGTTAAGGGAGTTAGTACGATGCTTGGCTACTATAAAGATCCCCAACTAACTGCTGAAGCCTTTGATGGTGAATGGTTTAAAACTGGAGACATTGGACATATCAGTAAACAAGGATTCTTATATATTACGGGTAGAAAGAAAAACTTGATAGTATTCAAAAATGGCAAGAAAACATCACCAGAAGAAATTGAAGGTTATCTGCAAGAGATTCCATTTGTAAAAGAAGTATTAGCTTATGGTGCTCCTACTGGTCTTTCAGTTGATGATGTTAAACTGAGTGTTACAGTTTATCCTGATCCTTTATTAACCGCTGACATGCCTTCATATGAAGTGCTAGATATTCTTCAAAATGAAATAAACAAAATAAATCTAAAGCTTCCAGCTTATAAGCAAATTCAAATGGTCAAGATATCAGAATCACCATTACCTAAAACTGGCCTAAACAAGATCAAAAGGAGTTAACCAATGTTTGAGACTTTAAAATCGATTATTACCAGTGTAACTGGACGTAAGACTATCACGCTTGAAACAGACTTTATCAAAGACCTTGAGCTAAGTTCATTTGATATCGTTAATATTATCAGTGCCGTTGAAGAACGTTATGATATTACAATACCAACGCGTGATGTTTGGAACATCCATCAAGTTAAAGATGCTCTTAAATATTTAAGAGATCATGGTGTAAATGAATAGAACTTTTGTCTATCTATTTGATGTCACATTAAAAAATGATGGCAAGTCATTGATCAAAAAATGCTTAAAAGATTATTTAAGTCGTTTTGATCGTGAGATAGATAAACTTATAATCCTGAAAGATGAAAAAGGAAAGCCTTATCTAAAAGACAATCCTATTTATTTCAACATTTCACACTCAAAAAGATACTGGGTTTGTGCAATCGATGATACACCTGTTGGTATTGATATTGAATACAAAAGATCATGCGATACCAAAAAAATAGCTACACGTTTTATGCACAAAGATGAAGCCGATTTAATTGAAGACAATGAAGCGCTTTTCTTCGATATTTGGTGTGCAAAAGAAAGTTATGTTAAATACCATGGTTGGGGTATTGATGATAATTTTAATTCCTTCTCAGTAGTTAGTGATAACAAGCTAGTTAATAAAATTGATGATATTTATTTGCACCAAATTAAAATATCAAAAGAATATTCCCTTTGTTTAGCCACAAACTCTAACACTTATAAATTAATAAGTATGTTGATTGATATACAACAACTTAATATCAATAACTATAACAGTGCTTTAGCTTTGATCAATGATTATATTGCAGAACTTGCTATAGATTTATCTTTTCAAGATGTAAAGAAAGAACTGAATGATCTATGGGCCGTTTATAAACCACCACTTGGTCGCTTATTTATCAGTTATCTTAATGATCAAGCAATTGGTTGTGTTGGCCTTAAACCCTTTGATCAAGATAGTGGTGAAGTAAAAAGATTGTTTGTTAGAAAAGAGTTTAGACAGTATCATGTCGCACAGCAGTTAATGCTACATCTAATAAAAGAAGCTAAAGCAATTGGCTACAAGAAGCTTGTACTTGATACACTTGATTCGTTAGATGCCGCCAACAAACTATATTTGAAACTTGGTTTTACTAAGATTCCGCCATACTATGACAATCCACTAGCAAACGTTTCTTATTTCGCTTTAGATCTTACGACATCAAATTGATGTCTTTTTTAACTAAAATTTGACATTGCGATAAGCTATCAACTTTTATTACTCTTTTATTGAGCAAAAGCGCTTTAAAAGATGGCAAGTGCCATCTTTTAATTGTTAAACAGATTAATCGTTTTCTTTTTATTAAGATAGTTCAATAATGACAACAATATCGGAAAACCAAACAAACCAATAAAACCAAACAATTGCGCTCCAACAAAGATACTTATAAGTATTAACAGTGGTGGTAACCCTACTTGCTTACCAACAATCTTCGGCTCAATGATATTGCGAATAACCGTAACGATAATATAGATGATTGCCATTTGGATTGCGAAGGCAAACTTTTGTTGGATAAAAGAAACTATTACCCATGGTATTAAAATGGTTCCTGTTCCCAATATTGGTAAAATATCAAAGAATGCAATGATCAATGCGATAAGAACACCATTCTTTACTTGTAATATTGAAAGACCTATCGCAAGCTCACAGAATGTTATAAGCATAATAAGCGAATATGATTTAACATAGCTCCATAAAATATTGATGATATAGTTTTTGACATCGGTAGCGATGTCTCTTGTTTTCTTACTAAATTGCTTACCCACAAAACTAACGATATTTTGATAATCAAGAACCATAAAAACCGAAGCAACAATAGATACTAACACTCTAATAAAGGTGTTTGGTAGTGTTTTAGCAAAATTTGTGATCATTGTGACAACCCACATCGATACATTTGTGACAGAACTTGCTAACCAACTTAGAATAGATGATGAAAACTCACTAACGTTAGTAATGATATCTGGATATGTCTCTATTAAGTTAGTTTGAATATCATTAAAGAGTTGGATCAAGTATGGTTCTAACTCTTTAGTATAAATAGTTGGGAAAGTCATAAACAAATCTCTAATAGCTCCAAAAAGGCTTGTGGCTAACAGTAAAACGATTAAAAATACCAAAGCATATGTGATAAGCAACAAAGCAACTGCAGTAATCTTACGATTGATTTTCAGCTTTCTACTAATATAATTTATTGGACGTTGTAAAAGTGAAGCTATCAACCAAGCCACTAAAAGTGGCGATATGATCGGAAATAACCTTTTGATCGCTAAATAACTTATTCCAATAATGATCAAAAGATAAATAAAATCTATAATGAATTTCCGCTTTTTTTCAGTTTCATTCATATTAATCACTCCATTTTCCTCATAATCAATGATATTATAACCTTTTTCATATATATAACATATAGATAACGTGAATTCTTAAAGTAATTTCCAGTTGTAAAATAAATCAAAGGATTCTTAGACTTATTGCTGGTTTTTGTATCAGAAACGGAAATAAGTATGAGAATTTCATAGGATATAAAGCTGTTTAAAACACGCCGAAAAGAA
>JAYFOM010000037.1:0-25471 GCA_034932685.1 Erysipelotrichaceae bacterium | reverse complement strand
GTTGATCATTTTCGCTTCTCATAATCTTAAAAAGATGGCAAACTGGAGCTGGAATAGGTCTACCTTTTATCATAAAAGCTTTCTCTTTTTAGACTTTTGGATCAAATCATCGCTTTTTATCAAGAAAAAAGTTGTACTATCGTCTTAGATGTACAACTTTGTCAACAAGCTGAAAGATTACCGGTTAATCGGTAATCTTTTTTTGTGATGATTTTTCTTTTTGAGCGGCTATACAATGATCAAGATAAATTTTTTGGGTAATTGCTTTTATTATTGGGATCAACAGAACCTGGTGTTGAGAATATTCAGCAAGATTTATAGTCTTATTTGAAAACAATGATGAAAGACAGATATCGAATAAAGTACAAAACAAATCATAATTATCTTCAAGTGATGAAGAGTTGCTATCAAGACTTAAAAGATATCTAATATCGTCTAATGATATAACATTCTTTGCTAAAGCGATAAAAATGAGCGTTGCAATATGTTTTGATGAATATTGCTTTTTTTCTGGATTATAAAGTAGTTTAAGCTTTACATAATTACTGATCATAGAGTTTGTTAACTCTGGTTGATTGAGGTCTTTTAGGTATTGATTAACAAACTTAGCTGTTTGCTCAAGGTATAAGCCTACATTAGTAATTTCGTGATAACGAGGTAATGTCTTGATTGTGTTTTGATTAGTTTCTTTGTTTATCATATTAATATTCTACTACCGTTATTGAAATACTTCAATAATTAAATTAAATATTGATGATAAGTTATTAAATAACTCTTGACTAAGTAATGACCACAAACTATAATTAGTTAAACAGGTTATGCAATAACTTGTAATAAGATAATAGAAACGAGAAAAAATATGATCGCAAGAATTTTACGAGTAGTTACATTACCACCATTTGTCACTGGATCGACAATCTTGATATTATTCTTTAGTGGAAAGATAATAACTTTCAAAGAGCTATTTATGCTAATAGGATGTTTAGTTGTTTTTCCTTTGCTAGCGTATCCGTTTAGAGAGATATTTCAGATTAATACTGATCGAAGACAAGGTCAGAGAAGTGTAGCGATGGTATTTAGTGCATTGAGTTACAGTTATGGTTTGATTTGGTCAATTACAACGGAAGTTAGCTTAGTAACAAGTGTTCTATTTAGCTCTTATTTTTTATCTGTTATCGGTTTATTAATAGCTAATAAATTGCTCAAGTTTCATGCTAGTGGCCATGCTTGTAGCACTACAGCACCACTGATATTAATGAGCTGGCAAATGGGTTGGCCATATATTATTTGGGGATTTATACTTGTAGTGATAGTTTACTATGCTTCATTGTATCTAAAACAGCACACTTTTTCACAATTATTAAGTGGTTCAACTATCAGTGTTTTAGCAGGTATTATTAGTATAACGATATTTAATAATTTTAGTACATTTTAAGATAAAAAAAAGACCGCTTGGCGATCTCTTTTTTTTATTATTCATGTCCTACAATTCTTGCTTCACCAAAGTAGTAACGATCATTTGATCCAATCATACGAATATAACTTCGTACAAACTCTTTTATAGCGGCTTCAGCAGTTATACATAAATCTAAGTAGTCAGCTTTAGGGTTATCTTCCATTTTCTTAACCATTGCGGCTTGAGCAACATTGAATGCATCGGTACAAACGTTTATTTTGTTAATACCACAAGCAACAGCTTTACAAATGTTTTCTTCACCTGAACCAGAACCACCATGTAATACTAAAGGCATGTTTAGAGTCTTCTTCAATAAACTTAATCTTTCAAAATCAAGCTTTGGTATATACCCTTTAGGATAGTTACCATGAGCAGTGCCAACAGCGACTGCTAAAGCATCTATACCAGTTAATTCAACGAACAATTTAGCTTGAGATGGATCAGTATATAAGTCTAATTTTGTGTTATCAGCATCGGCTGCTTGACCAACATGTCCTAATTCAGCTTCAACGCAAATATTGTGAGGATGAGCTAGTTTTACAATCGTAGAAGTGCGTTTAACATTTTCTTCAAAAGAGAAAGATGAGGCATCAATCATAACGCTTGAGAAGCCATCTTGGATACACTTGATTATGAAATCCAAACTTTGACCGTGGTCATGATTTAATGCGACCGGTACTTTAGCTTCTTTAGCGAGTTGTTTGATCAAAGGAACCATAACATTGCCGTTAGCATGTTTAGTCATCTGTCCCATACCAATATTGACGATAATAGGAGATCTTTCTTCTTCGGCCGCAGAGATAACAGCGCGCGCCATTTCCATATTGATACTATTGACCGCCATAACTGCATAATTATTCTTATGGGCATCCTCTAGGATGTCTTTCATTGAAACGTACATTTTATACCTCGATCTTTCTTGATGTTTGTTATAAATTAATATCTAAATCTATGATTTCTTCTTCAAGACCACTACCTTCAGTAGAAGTAGGTTTGATTACAGCGTAGATCACACCAGTAGCAACTGATCCAGCAACAAGAGCAATTAATGCCCACATTGGATTGACCATCATCGGGAAGACGAATATTCCACCATGACCGGCTACCGATTCAACTCCCATAGCTACTGCAAGTCCACCTGCTAAACCAGAACCGATCATTGAAGCAGGAATGAAACGTGCAGGATCAGCAGCAGCGAATGGTAGAACACCTTCAGTAATGAATGCAAGACCCATTGGGAATGCCGTTTTAGCTGTTTCTTTTTCAACGATACTGAACTTTTTAGGAGCGATCAATGTTGAAACGAAAACGCCGATAGGAGGAGTCATACCACCAATAATCTTAGCTGACATTGGACCGTAGATACCATCTGCACCTAAGCCATTAGCAGCCATAGATGCTGTTTTATTAACTGGACCACCCATATCAAAGCCCATACAAGCTCCAATTACAGCACCAATTACGAATTTTGAACCACTATTTAATGACATGATCCAAGCTTGAAGTGAGTTCATTAACCAAGCAAGAGGTTGTGCAAATACCATCAAGAACAACATACCACATACAACAGTTGCAAGTACTGGTATAATCATTACTGGCATTAAACCAACAGACCATTTAGGAAGTTTCCAAGTTTTCATCCAATTTACAAATAAACCAATAATAACACCCATGATCAAACCACCTAGGAAACCGGCTTTTGATTGAGCAGCCATGTAACCAATGATCAAACCTGGCGTAATACCTGGACGCTCAGAGATTGAGTAAGCAATACCAGCTGTTAATACAGCTACAGCAAAATTCATGCCATAAGAACTTAATTGGTTGACACCCCACCAAAAACCTAACCATTCAAACGGGTTTAGGTTAGAAAATGGTGTAGCACCTGCAGCGACGTAACTACCGATATTATATCCACCAAAACCTTTAGCTAAAGCACCGAGAATACCTCCGGCTACAACTACAGGAATCATGTAGGAAATACCAGTCATTACATGTTTTTTCAAGTTAAACTTTTTCATATTTTCCCCTTTTTATTTTCCTAATTTCTTTTCAATTGTTGCGATTAAACTTTTTGGATTTTTCATTGCCATACTGATTGGTATGTCAACCACAGGTTTACCGGCAAATCGCTCTAAGCCGCTTACTGCAATATCATGAGCGATTATAACAACATCACATGCAGCAATATCTTCTTGACTTAGTGCGTTTTGTGTTCCGATTGTTCCTTGGGTCTCAATCTTACATTCGTGTCCCGCTGCTTTAGCGGACTCGATAATTTTTTCAGCAACGATGTAAGTATGAGCAATACCAGCAGTACAAGCCGTTATACCAATAATCTTCATTTTTTCACCTCTACTTTCTACTGATTGTCTCTAGCTTGATAATAAAATAACATTATATGTAAGTGCTACCAAAATTTAAACGGTAATTATAAAACGGTAATTTTTATTAGTAACAAAGTAGATCTAAAAGATCATCTTTCGTTTTGGACTTTTGAAGTTTTAAGATTCTTTCATCATTTCCTAACTTTCCAGCGAGCTCAGCAAGTAGTTTCATGTGGTTTGTAGCGAAGTCATTATCATCACTAACACAAAATAAAAAGATCAAATTAACAGGTTTATCATCATAGCTTTCCCATTTCACAGCTTTTTTTGTTCTACCAATGGCAATCCCAATCTTTCTTACGGCTGAGCTTTTACCATGAGGGATTGCTATTTGATTTCCCATACCAGTAATACCTTCACTTTCTCTTAAATATATATCCTTGATGAATGTGTCAATATCATCAATATAACCAGCTTCTAATAGTCTTAAGCTTAATTGTCGAATAACATCATCTTTAGTTTTTGCTTTTAAATCCAACTCAATAATATCTTTATCTAGAATATTTCGTAGTGTCATGTAGTTCTCCTTATAGTTAACTGATCAGATACCGATAAAAGTCGGTGCTTGTCTTAAATCCTCTTAAAATATTAACTTCTTTGTCAGTGTCTACTAAATGTATGTATTGCTTATAGAATAACTGTGTACGTTTTATCTCATATTCTGTACTCATTTTTACTACTAATAAGAAAACTACATCAATCATATCTACATCCCACAATATGGGCTTATTCAATATGGCAATAACAATCTTAGCTTCATTGATCTGGCTGTGATCGCCATGAGGTATAGCAACCATATTACCGATTGAAGTAGGAGTAATTACTTCCCTATCAATTACAGTTTGATAGTATTTCTTGGTAACGTAACCCTTTCTTACTAATTTGTCACATAGAAACTTCAACAAGTCCTTTTTGTTATCAATGTCACATTTAAGAAAGATTAAATCGGGCTCAAATAATGAGTGACATAAAGGATCAAACTGTCCTTTGATCAATGAAGTCTTAGAATTAAGTGATCTTATCTTGTGGCTTATCTTATGGATTGAATTCTCACTTAATAGTTCATCAATTTCGACTACTCTATTATCTTTATGCTCAAGTTCTTTTGTGGTAATTATCATGTCAGCTTTTCGATAATTCTCAAAACGGTAATCATGAATGCTAACAACCCTAATATCAAAGATGACAGGAAAAGTTCGTTTAAGTTTGTCGCACAGCATTTGGTTAACACCCATTGAAGTTTTTGTTACTAAAACAGCCATGATAGGTTTCTTGTTTCTTTCTAAAGCTGATTGAATATAAAGCGTTATATAACTAAGTTCATCTTCGGTTACTTTTAGATCGAAATGTTCCTCAAACAAAACGGAGATCAACCAAGATACACGAAAAGCTTGTTTGAATTCTGATTTGATATAACCTTTTAGACCATTTGATTGGCTTTTTTCATATCGTAGTCGAAAGATAGCTGGCTTCATGTGAATCAATAATCCGTTATATAATGTTTCATCATTGGTAAGATCAACATTTAATACACTTGATACAACACTGATGATCTTACTTACAAACAACTTGAGTTTATTGTCGTACTCACGAATGATTTCGCCAGTAGTAGTACTAAAACTAGGATCGATCATTTTTGAACACAATATTGGAATTGATAAGAAGGCAATTTCATTTTGTTTTATCTCGATGTCAAAACACTTAGCAGTTTTCTTCATTATTGTTTCAGCAAAGCTGAATTCATTATATGTTTGTAACATTCGTACTTCGTTTTCATGAATGAAGATTTCATTATCACCGGTTAAACTTTGACGATAGATAGATAATGTTAAGAAGATTAGTATCTCAGAAAATGATTCTTCGGCGAATTCAAAACCCCATTCAGTTTCAGTACTCATGATACATCTTCTTACGCTATCTAAATCCACATTAGGCATGAAGTGATTAATGATTACATCTAGCGATTCTTTGTGTAAAAAACGTAGAATAAAGTGTTTTACAGCAATTCGGTATTGCGATTCATCATATATTAATTCAAATCCCTTGTTACGAATCAAGTTAAGTTTAATGTCAAATAGTTTCAACCAGTCTTTACAATCATTCAATATTTTAAGCATTGTAGGTACGCTTAAGTACATACTATCTGCTAATTGGCTAGTTGTTAAACGTTCATGTCTATTTATTTTTAATAAATATTTAAGTGCTGTGTACATACGTGATTGATCGCTTTGAAAATGTTCAAATTGATTATCTGATTGTAACAGTTTATGAATCTCAATTTTCTGTTGATTTGTAGCATCAAGCCATATACCAATACGTCTTTTCTTACGTATTTCACCAAGCTTGTTTTCCTTGAGAAAATCATTGATTGATTCGATTTTGTTACGAACTGTTTTTTCAGACAACCCTACTTCAGTAGCTAACACGTTGGTTGTTATCATATCAGTATTTAAAACGGCTTTTAAGATAGCATTTGTATAGTATTGAGACTTTTTCTCGTTCATTGGCGCATCCTTTCTATAATAATAGTTTATCTAATTATTTGCTTTAAAACACAAATAATCAGATACAGTAAAACGGTAATTTTTGTTTTATTATACCACTGTTTAATCATGATAGATAATATCAACATGTTATCAATATGATCATGATAATATCATTTTCACTTGACAAACCAACGATCGCATATCTAAACTGAAGTAGTATAAAAAAGAGCCTTTATTGGCTCAGTACATGACTTTGATTTTAAGTTCTTGATAAAGATCTTTGAAATGTGTAGGTGGTGCTTGATCGGTTATGATAAATTCAATTGGTTTATAATCTGTGAAACGATTAAATCCTTGTTGTTCAAACTTCGTATGATCAACAACAATATATACGTGATTAGCATTGGTGATTACCATCCGTTTGATCTTACCTTCATTGATATCAGTATTAGTACAACCTTTATCATCAATTCCAACGGTTGAAATAAAAGCTTTATCATAAACATAGGGAACATCAATATTGGTTGGTTGAAAACTTTTTGTTTCAGTATTTAACTGTCCACCTAAACTTATAAGTTTAATGTTTGCTTGATCTACTAAAGCGTTGATAACATAAAGACTATGCGTGATAACAGTTAAGTGTTTAAACTTTAGTAAGTAGGGGGTTATACGATAAGCGGTGGTTCCTGAATCAAGGAAGATCACATCATTTTCCTTAATCATAGAAGCGGCTAATTCACCAATATATAATTTCTCTTTTTCAGATTTGAGCATTCGATCATCAAGTGAAGGTATTGCTGAATTTACAACAAGATTACTAGTATAAACAACCCCGCCATAGACTTTGCTGATAAGACCTTTTTCACTCAAATATGACAAATCTCTTCGTAAAGTTTGCAAAGAGATGTTAAATGTTTGACATAATTGCTTATTGGTAACTGAATGATTTCTTTCGATCATTTCGATCATAGCTTGAATGCGATTGTATTTCAATTTTATCACCTATGGTAATTATAGAGTTATTAAGATAAACTAGCAAGAATGCTATTGAGAAGTTAAACAATTAAAGTATCTAATAAATAAACAAAATATAAAAAAGGAGTATTTATGAAAAAACTTGCAGAGACCACTAAGAAGTTTCCACAAACCGAAATATGGAACGACAGTTGCAGTTGTAAAGAACTACAGTATTGTATTGATAATGGTGGGGTTGGGGCAACAACAAATCCCGTTATCGTATTAAATGTACTTAAAGACGAAATAAGTGATTGGAAATCAACGATTGAAGCAGTAATTAAATCAATGCCTGATTCAACCGAGGATGATATTGCATGGGAAATAATCAAGAAAATGGGGTCAAAAGCCGGAGCGTTGTTATTGCCAATTTTTTATGATACAAAAGGTAAAAAAGGTAGAATGTCACTACAAACAAACGCTAAGTATTATCGTTGTAAAGAATTATTAGTTGATCATGGCATTGATTTGGCAGCGACAATGAAAAATAGTCAAATCAAGGTACCAGCATCAGCTGCTGGTATTGAAGCGATTGAGGAGTTAACTTATTTAGGTATTTGTATTAATGCGACCATATCATTTACAGTAGCCCAGGCTTTAAAGGTTGCAGAAGCAGTTGAAAGAGGAATAGATAGAAGACTTAAAGAAGGCAAAAGTGTTGAAGAAATGAATCCAGTATGTACGCTTATGGCTGGTAGATTAGATGATCATTTGAAAAACTACGTAACGAAAAACAATATCACATTTGATTTTGATGTACTTGAATGGGCTGGTGTTGCTGTTGTTAAACATGCATATGATATATATATGAAACGTGGTTATAAAACAAAATTATTAGTTGCTGCTTTTCGTAATGCTTATCAATGGTATGAAATGATTGGTGCTGATATAGTCTTGACTATACCTTACAAGTGGCAGGTACAGTTTAATGAATCTGAATACATAGTTGAAAAAACAATAGATAACAAGGTTAATGCTGATTATCTAAGTAAGTTGCAAAGTTTATCAGAATTTAATAAAGCGTATGATGAAGATGGTTTGACAATAAATGAGTTTGAGCATTATGGAGCCTTCAAAGCAACAATTAATGGTTTTCTTCAAGGTTATGATGAGCTTATAACTATAATTAGAGCATTTATATTGGATAGTAATAATGGCTAATATTTTCTTAATGCCAGCAATAGTACATATTGGTGATGACGCCCTTAATGAAGCTATACAGAATATGAGCGGCTTTGGTAATAAAGCACTTATCGTGAGTGATGATATGATGCTTAAATTAGGTAATATTGATAAACTAGTTAGAAAATTGGATGAGTTTAATATAAAAAGTACAGTATTTGCAAACATCAACTCTGAACCAACGATTGAAATGGTGAATGAAGGATTAAGTGAGTATCGAAATAATGGATGTGATTTTCTAATCGGCTTTGGTGGTGGATCACCAATAGACGCAATGAAAGCAATTGTAATGTCATATGTTAGCGACAAGCCCTTACCAGAGATGATAGGGGTTGACTTTGCTTGTGACCGTCCTAAGTTAGTCGCAATACCTACAACAGCAGGTACAGGCTCTGAAGCCACTCAATTTACAATAATCACTGATACAAGAAGTAATATCAAGATGTTATTAAAGGGCAGAAGTTTGATACCAGACATGGCTGTGATCGATCCACAATTTTCATTGACACTACCACCAAAGGTTACTGCAGCAACAGGAATAGATGCGTTATGTCATGCTCTTGAAGCTTACACATCCAAAAAAGCACAGCCTTTAACGGATGTTTTGGCTTTATCCGCTATCAAACGAATCTTTGATAATATACAAACTTGTTATGAACATCCAAATGATCAACAAGCACGATTGATGATGGCTTTGGCCGCATTTGAAGCAGGGTGTGCTTTCAACAATTCATCTGTAACCTTAATTCATGGATTATCTCGTCCCATAGGTGCTAATTTTCATATCGCTCATGGTTTGAGCAATGCGGTATTATTGAGGGCATCGTTGAATTATATTAAAGATAGTATTAATGATAGATTGGCTGCGATCGCTTATTATTGTCATTTATCTGATGAAAAAGATGAATTATTAGCAGCGAATGATCTTTTAGATAAAATTGATTGTCTTCTAAAATCACTAAATGTACCAAGTTTAAAAGAGTTAGTTGATAAAGAAATATATCTTGATTTACTTGATAAAATGTCTTGGGATGCTCTTTCAAGTGGTAGTCCAGCTAACTCAAGAATCGATTTGAGTAAACAAGATCTAATTAATATTTATCTAGAATCGATTAAATAAATAAAAAATTACCGTTAATAATAGATTTTATCTTCCTTATATTATGAAACATGTTATCAAACATGAAGATATAATATGATTGAGGTGATATATATGGATTGGCTAGTCTTTATTGGTTTTCTATTTGCATTACTATTTATCTTTATCATGAAAGCTTTACAGGTTTATCGCACTTATCAAGGGAAGATATTTAAATATCTTTATACGGGATTTTTAGAGTATTATATAAAATATCGTTATCGCAAGGATTTAAGTGTAAGTAGTTGGCTAAATCACAAACTTGGATTTCATCGTATTCTTTATAATAGTTATTTGAATGAAGAAAGGAAAGTTATTCATGATTTTGTGACAGTTTTTCATGAGAAAGGGATTTGCGTTTTTTGTGTAATTCCATCAGAGGGTGTAGTCACTGGAACTAACAAAGATAAACACTGGGTTGTAAGTAGAAACAATAAGAGTTATCGTATATTAAATCCATTACCAACCATTGAAAGCCACGTTAAATTTATTGCTGAGCAGTTTTCGGATGTTGAAAAAATTGATAGGTGTATTTTATTTAATGAACAAGCAAATATTGAGTTGTTAAATGTCGAAATACCATGTGCTGGTTATCCTGAACTACTTAATATATTGATTGCACAAGACCATCTTGTTGATAAAGAGGCTATATTAAAAACATTTGCGATTTGGAAAAAGCGGAAGTAAGGAGAACTCATGGAGTATATAAAATATGTATTACTGGTTGTTGGTTTGGCAATGATAATGTATACCCGAATGCAATATACTAAAAGAGCTGTAAATGAGAATGACCAGACACAACCATATAACAGGAAAGAAAAAACTATGTTATATATTGGTTATATAGTGCTAGCACTTACTGTTGTTAGTATCATATTTATTAAGTAAAAGACTCAAACACTGTTTGAGTCTTTTTAATGATTATTTATTATCTAGATTGCATTGCTCAAGCTCTCTCATTGCTTGCTTAATAAGTTCTTTTGTGACAGGGTATGGTACATGTTTTAGCTCATCGTTGATAACCGTGATATTCAAAACATCTTCTAAATCATCATCAGCCATAAAACCAATATCAGCTAATTTTGTTGGAAGAGCAATTTCTTTATAAAAACGGTATGCAAGAGCAAGATCATCATATTGTTTATCCATCATTAATTGTACTAAAGCGCCATATGAGACTACTTCGCCATGATAATGATCTTTTTCAATGTGTTTGCGACATGAAAATCCGTAATTTAAAGCATGAGCTAAAGCTGAGTTATAATCCTTGCCAACACAAATTGATACAATACCAGTAGAAACAATTATATTTAAGATGGTTTTTGTCAGTTCATCTGAAACTACTTGTTGTTTCTTATGCTTTAAAGCGGTAGCTCCCTCCTTGATCAAAGGATAAAAACATAGATTACTTGTATTAACACCAAGCTGTTGTTCAAAACTTAATACATCGCCACGTGCACTGAAAGTACACTCGATATACTTAGCTAAGGTATCACCAATACCAGCCCATAAGTATACATCTGGTGATTTTGCGATAATATCTGTATCTATAAATGTATGTCTTGGACAAGTATCAAAATTGACAACTTCTTTGAAACTGCTGTCATCATTATAAATAACACTAAGTTTTGTGACAGCAGCACATGTTGATGCGATAGTTGGGAAAGTGAACAATGGTTTGTTCATCAATACGGAAGCGTATTTGACGGTATCAATACACTTTCCACCACCAATAGCGAATATGATATCGGCCTCTTTGACCTTCTGATCATTTACAATCTTTTCAACATTACTGTAAGTTGCTTCGTGACCATAACAAAACGAGGTAACAATATCGATATCTGATTGCTCTAGCGCTGGTAATAATCTCTCACGAGCAGCGTTAAAAGCTTTCTCACCGTAAACTAATGCACACTTCTTACCATATAATTTTACTTCTTTTGCTATACTTTCATACGCATCTATACCATAAGTTACATGAGGAAGTATTGTTTTCATATTATCCAAGGGTCTTTTCAACGAAGGATTTTAGTTCTTCATCTTGACAGTTTGGTAAAAAACACTCTAGAAAACGTGGAGTTAGTGCTTTCTTTAAGATATCTTGATCGATTGATTCTAATGCTTCAATCAAATTCTTTCCAACAGCTGCTTTCATTACATTTAAAGCTGCGGCATTACGATTTTGACTTTCTTTACGTTCTTGAGGATATCCAAGGCCTTTTGGTGATCCAAAAGCTTTTTCGAATATTGTTTTAATGTTTACTTCAGCACCCCAGCCAAATCCTTTGGCGTAGGGAATAGAAAGAGTATTACCATTGTTTATTTGCAAAAACAGATAAGCGTCAGAGGGTTCAATACAGTATCCACAAACAACACCAGGAAACATATTACAAGCCATAAGAGCGCCTTGTCCTGTTCCACAACCTGTAACTACAAAATCAACCGCTTTGGAATTCAGTAATAAAGCTGCTTGTACACCGATGTTAAGATAGGTTAGATAATACTTGTCATCATCACAACACATACCAGTATTAAAAACAGTATGCCCCATTGGTGTTACGACGTCTTCTAATTGTTTTAGTACAATAGCGTTTTTACTTGCCTGACTAAATTCATTGATCATTGCGATTCTCATTTTTTTCTCCTTTTTATAAATATAAAGACTAGATAAAAAAACTACTCTTATATATTTAGATTTACTTTAGTTTATCATAGTGGTTCATTTATAAAATAAAAAACCGTCATCATTAAAACGGTAATATTTTATCCAAGACAATTAGTGCTTCACACATTACTTAAATAAGAAGTAAAAAAACTTCGTAAAACGAAGTGTTTTTGATAATTAGCATGTTTAGATGAACAATATCATCATAAATAGAAGTAATGGGAGGTAAGCAAGTATTTAATGTCATATTTGATTGTGAGTTTGTATAAATAATTCTTTATACTCTTAATAGGTTTTAGTTGGTTTTGATAATCATCTAACAATTTGAAGAATTTTTTTCTTTCTTTTATATCGCTAATTTCTTTAAAATAACCCCATATATGTTGTGCAGCGTTTACTTGATTTCCAACATCCTCACTAAGATTTAAGTTATTTTCAATAACATCGTAAAAGACTAAAGCATCTTCATCTTTAAAATCTTTTAAGAGCTCTCTTATTTTCAAGTAATCATTATGAGAGTTAGATAAGATTACATATTTATAGCGACTCCACTCTTTCTCAAACAGTTTCTTTGAAACTGGTCTATATAAACTATTGATGCACTTGACGGCAGAAATGTTTTTATCTTTTACCTCAAGCATGATGTCTAAATCAATACTTGCGATAGATTTATAAAAACGTAAAAACTCATTTATGTTAATCGTATTAGAATGTGAGCCTTGTTTTTTATTCTGGTTTTTTTGTGAGTAATGGATTTTCTGTTTACCATCTTGTTTTCGCCAAGTCGTGCTACATTGCTTAATCCAATATTCATCACTTAATGTACGATCAAAGGGGTTTAGTTCATTATGAAGATTATCATAAACAACCGGAATATTTGTTCTTTGACTTATCGTTAAAACATCGCTGATATTATATGATCGATCATCGTTTTCAATTACTAAGCGATTTTTCACATCAGTTGATAAAGTGTTAAAATTATCAATAAACCGATTCATGGCTGCTTCTTTATCATTATAAATGCCACCAATATGAAGGATTATCTTGCAAGAATTATCAGTACCTAGTGCTGATAGCACTAAGGAGTGATATTCAAGATCTGCGATCGCTCTATCAACAATATTTTTATCTTGAGCATTCAATACCGTATATTGACCCGGATGCATTGAAATTCGGATATTATTCTTTTTGATCAAATTTTTAAGATTATCTAGTTCAGTAGCGAAATGATTGATCCAATCAATTTGGTTTACTTTTTTATCAGAACCAAATGGGATAAGATCTGAACTGATTCTAAACATATGGATGTTATTCTCACTATTATATATGAGCATGTTTTCAAGTGATCTAAGGTTATTCTTTATTACGGATAAAAGGGTATCGTGGTTAGCGTTTTTTAAAAGACACTTTTTCATAGTTGTATCTAAAACCCCAATAGTTAAACAAGCATATCCAATGTTCATAGTCTCACCTCGTGTTCTTACATGCAATTTAGCACAGCTATTTAATGTAAGCAATTAATAAGACCTAATAAATAACTGGCAAGCGTTGACATTAGTGATTTTTGTTTTAAAATTAATATAGGAGTGAAATATGCGCGTATTGTTTGTTTTTAATCCCTTATCGGGAATGGGACAGATCAAAAATCATCTTTTAGGAATAATTAATCGTTTTAGTGAAGCTGGATACGATCTTACTGTGTATGCGACCCAAGCTCATTTAGATGCTTATAATCTAATTAAGGATCGTGGTTCTGATTTTTCATTGGTTGTATGTGCTGGTGGCGATGGAACATTGAATGAAGTGATAAATGGCTTAATGTCATTAAAAGAAAAACCAATGTTGGGATATATCCCAGCAGGATCGACTAATGATTATGCGGCAAGTTTAAAACTACCAAAAAATATGATAAAAGCTTCAGAATTAATTGTGAATGGAACTACATCAAGTTTTGATGTTGGTTATTTCAATGATAAGTATTTTATCTATGTAGCAGCTTTTGGTGCATTTACTAGCGTGTCTTATAACACACCGCAAGAAAGTAAAAACTTAGTTGGTCATTTGGCATATGTGTTTGAAGGTATAAAGACCGTCGGTTCGATCAAAGAATATCATATGAAAGTTATTTGTGATGATCAGCAATTTGATGAAACATTTGTATATGGTATGGTGACAAACACTCTTTCAGTTGGTGGCATATATAAGTTAAGTAGTAAAGACGTTGAACTTGATGATGGTTTATTTGAAGTAATGCTAATCAAAGCACCAAAGACCGCAATTGATTTAAGTTCTATCACATCATTCTTATTAGGGATTGAAACACATTCACCCTTTGTTGAGGTGGTAAAAACAAGTAGGATACAGTTTATAGCTGATGAGGAAATACCGTGGACGCTAGATGGAGAATTTGGTGGCAATCAAAATAAAGTAGATATTATCAACAAAAAACGAGCCATTAATATTATCGATCATGAAAAAGAAAAAGCAGTTTGATGAGTCAAACTGCTTTTGTATTTTTGGATACGATTCTTAGTTGATGTTTTCTATTGCTTTTAGCTTTTGGCTCATTAAGAATGACTGACCAAATAATTCCTTTTTTAGCTTGTTTGAGATCAATTACCTGTTTATTCGGTTTGATCATGGGTGCCTTCCTCAACTTCAGCTATAGAATGACGCATTTTGGTATCAGCAATAATATTCTGCATATTGTAGTAATCCATTACACCTAATTTGCCACTTTTTAGCGCTTCGGCCATTGCGCGTGGTACTTCAGCTTCAGCTTCAACAACTTTTGCACGCATCTCTTGAACAGCTGCGATCATTTCTTGTTCACGTGCAACTGCCATAGCACGGCGTTCTTCAGCTTTAGCCTGTGCAATGCGTTTGTCGGCTTCAGCTTGATCAGTTTGTAATTGCGCACCAACGTTTCGACCAACATCAATATCAGCGATATCAATTGACAAGATTTCAAAGGCAGTTCCTGCTTCAAGACCTTTCATTAAAACCGTTTTAGATATTTTATCTGGGTTTTCTAACACATCTTTGTGGGTCATGGCTGAACCAATGGTTGTGACCACACCTTCACCAACTCTGGCAATGATGGTTTGCTCACCAGCTCCACCTACTAAACGATCGATATTAGCTCGTACTGTAACTTTGGCTTTCGCCTTTAATTCGATACCATCTTTAGCGATAGCAGCGACGATAGGTGTTTCGATAACCTTTGGATTAACACTCATTTGAACTGCTTCTAAAACATCACGACCTGCTAAGTCAATCGCTGCCGCCCTTTCAAATTCAAGTGGAATGTTAGCTCTTTGAGCAGCGATGATAGAGTTAACTACCTTCTCTACATTACCACCAGCAAGATAGTGAGCTTCAAGTTTGTTAATTGAAATCTCAACACCAGCTTTTGTGGCCATAATCAATGGGATGATAATACGATTAGGAACAACTCTTCTTAATCGCATACCAATAAGGGTAAATATACCAACTTTAACATTGGCAGCTAAAGCACTGATCCACAATGCGATTGGCACAAAACTAAAGAAAACCGATAGTAAAAATATAACACCAAATACTAATAGAATCATACTTCCAAGACCTAAAATATCAGCTAATCCGTTCATGATTATACCTCCTTTATTTCTTCTACTACTACACGTCCACCATCAACAGCTACAACTTTTATCTTTTTACTGCCTTCGATAAAGCCGCCAAGGCTAACAACATCTACTCGCAAGTTATTGATATTGGCTATACCTGATGGTCTTAAAGCGGTTAAGGTTAAACCTTCCGCATTTAATAATTGTTTTTTGTTTTCAGAACTCACAAAGCCACTTTTGGCGTTAGTCTCATCTTTTAATACCATGCGATTTGGTAATTTATCGTGTGACATCAAGTAAATAAATAACATAAACAGTATTGCTAAAACCAATAAAACAAAGATCATTAACCAAAAACCTTGGATAAAAGTTTTAGCTGAGTAAATGATATCAACAACTAAGATAATGATGCCGCTAATACCGGCAAGACCAAATCCAGGTATAAACATTTCTATGACCAAAAGGATAAGCCCAATCACAAACAATATGATTGAGAGCGTTGATAGATCTGCAAAATAAACTAATAGACCCATAAACTATGCTCCTTTCTATAAATAAAGCAATAATTCAAACAATACGATAACAATTTGTTAGGTAATCATATCAATTTAACGTTTTTTTAGTTCGTCTCTGATTTCTGATAAAAGTGTAATCGTTGGATCAGGTATAGGAGCGGCTTCTATAGAAGCTTCTTGTTTCTTTTTCAAACCAGTCATTAACTTGATAACAATGAAGATACTAAACGCAATTATCAGAAAATCTACAACATTTTGGATAAAACTACCATATAGTAACGCTGTTTCAGCAACAGTATCACTGGCGGGGATTAGAACTATCTTAAGATCAGTAAAATTCGTACCACCGGTTAATACCGCAATAATTGGCATGATAATATCATTTACAAGCGATGATACAATCTTACCAAAAGCACCACCGATGATCACACCAACAGCAAGATCAACAACATTACCACGCATAGCGAATTCTTTAAAGTCTTTAAATAACTTCATATGATACCCCCCTATATGAATTATACTGTTAAATTGGGCATTTGAATATACTTATGCATAATATCTACTATAATGAAAATAGAAACAAGGAGTATAAAATGAATAAAAATTACAAAATTCTGGCATTTGCCGGCAGTTTAAGAGAAAAATCATACAATAAACTATTGCTTAAAGCAGTATTAGAAAATTTACCACTCGATGTTGAAATGGAAGTTTTTGATTTAGCAACCATTCCAATGTATAATCAAGATATAGAAACACAGCCTCCATCAGATGTTGTGTTGTTAAAACAAAAAATAAGTGAAGCTGACATGGTAATGATAGCAACCCCTGAATACAATTATTCTATTCCTGGTGTTTTAAAGAACGCGCTTGATTGGATATCGCGTCCAAGTAATCAAAATCCGCTTTCAAAAAAGCCCGTTGGCATCTTGGGAGCTTCAACCGGTAACTTTGGAACTAGTAGAGCTCAATATCAATTAAGGCAGGTGGGAGTATCACTTAATATGAATGTCTTGAATCGTCCTGAGATTTTAGTATCGGCAGCTTCAAAGAAATTTGATGAAAATGGCAAACTGATAGATGAGAAGACAATTGAGTTATTAAAGGAAATGGTGACAGCTTTAAAGAATTTAGCACTTAAATAATTAAAGGAGGAAAATCATGACTAGTATTGAATTTGCGATTAGCTTAGAAGTTGAAGGTGAAAAGTATTATAAACGACAAGCCGAATTGAATAAGGATAATTTTTTAAACTCAGTGTTTAACCTTTTAGCTAAAGAAGAGCAACGACATGCAAAAATATTGCAAGATTTGATTGGTAGTAAAAAGTATGAACTTGATAATGATGCATCATTAAATGAAATTGATAATATTTTTCTTGGTCTAAAAGATTTCGCAATCAGTTTAACAGATGAGAGTGAGAAACAATTAGCTGTTTATGAAGAAGCTTTGATCAAAGAAAAACAAAGTATTGATTTATATGAAGAGCTACTGAATAAGAGTTCATCAGAACAAGACAAGAAAATTTTTAATTATCTAATTGCGCAAGAGAAACAGCATCATAGATTGTTTACAGAAATTATAGCTTTAGTAAGCCGACCCAAAGAATGGGTTGAATCAGCCGAGTTTGGCATTAGAGAAGATTACTAAAAGTGAAGTGACTGCAATGCAGTCACTTTATAGTTTATCAGATAATATTTCTGCTCTTTCAATCAGTTCGTTGAAGCGCTGATAATCAAGTTTTAGGATATTTAGGTATATAAGATCTATCAATAATAGTTGGGAACAACGCATTGTTGTGACATTTAATCTCGTCTTTGCGCCGAAAGAAACCGTTTTGAGTAAGTAATCAGCATAATTGTGTAATGTGTTTTTGGTATTGCTTGTTACAACAACGATTGGGATTTGACAATTCTTTGCGATCTCTGCTGATTTGATCACATCAGCAGTTTCACCCGACTCGGATAACAATATTAACGCTGTTTCTTGCGGTGTTGCTTGATCAATAAGAGAATAGATCGTATGCGATGATTGACTAGTGATGCAGGTTAAGCCAAGCTTTATTAATTGATTGGCAAGATAATCACAAAACAGGTTAGAACTACCAACACCGAAAATAATAATTTTTTTAGTGTTTATCAATAATTTGGCGATATTTTCAATTGTTAGCTCATTATTGTTGTTAATGGTTATATCTAAGATATCTTTATATTGAGCAATAACTTTACGACTTGTCTCAGTAGTTGATTCTTCAACCGTTATCTCATCATGATCATCAACTGCTTCAAGTTTTATTACTGAGATGTCAGCTAAAAACTCACGGAAAGAACCATAACCAAGTTTTTGTGAAAAGCGAATGATCGTTGATTGTCCAGTGCTAGTCAATGTAGCTAATTGATGCGAAGTGATTGTTTTGATTTCATCAAGATGCTCAATGATATAATCAGCGATTTGTTTTTCTGACTGAGTTAAATCTTGATAGGAAGTTTGTAATTTGGCTTTAAACATAAGATACACACTCATTTCTTGTATTAATTATAACGGTCAATCACGATTTTAGCAAAACACTTTGCGATATATAAGGCTTGATAATGAATAAAATATGCATTATAATAGCATTTAGTGTGAATTGATAAACCAAGGAGGAAGTCATGGAAAACAAAGTTTATGGTATTGTAGAAGAATTAGTTAAAAAGGTTCAAACCACTCAAGAAGCTAATGTCGAAAAAGCGGCACGCTTTTTTGCGGACACACTAAAGAAGGGTGGTCTATTACAAGCGTTTGGCTCAGGTCATTCTGTAGCTGGAGCTAGCGAGTTGTGTCATCGTGCAGGTGGTTTTATTCCTACCAAGCAAATCAAGGAACCAGCAGGCGGGGCATATGAATCGATTGAAGGTGTTGGAACAACGTTTATGCGGAAAGTTGATGTTAGAGCTGAAGATGTGGTTGTTTTAATCTCAAATTCAGGACGTAATCCATTACCGATTGAGATTGCGATTGGTGCTAAAGCTAAAGGCGCGAAGGTTGTTGTTATAACAGCACTTGAAGCTTCAAAGAATCTATCATCAAAGCACTCAAGTGGTAAAAACTTGTGGCAATACGCGGATGTTGTATTAGATAATTGTGTTGTTGAAGGTGATGCATCGATAGATCTTGATGGACTTGATTCTAAAATTTGTGGTATGTCATCTATCACAACCGCTGTGCTTATTCAAGCTACGGTTTATCGTGCAGCGCAAATGTTGTTGGCAGAAGGCGTTGTACCACCAGTGTTTAAATCACAAAACATCGATGGTGGACCAGAATACAACGAAAGACTGGTTGCTGAGTACTTCGATCGCTTATATCATGTTTAAATCCGGGATAACCGGATTTTTTTATACAAATTAAGACATACTTGATACTCAAAACATGGTTAATATTGTCAGTGAATTATTAATGCATTATAATATTATAAGAGTTGAATATATGATTTAAACAATAAAATCAAGGAGGAAACTATGGAAAACAAAGTCTATGGTGTTGTTGAAGCACTAATCAACAAAGTTAAAATCACTCAAGAAGCCAACGTCGAAAAAGCAGCACGCTATTTTGCGGACACACTAAAGAAGGGTGGCCTTTTACAAGCTTTTGGTTCGGGACATTCTGTCGCAGGGGCTAGTGAATTATGTTCACGTGCTGGTGGTTTTATTCCCACTAAACAAATAAAAGAACCAGCTGGTGGCGCATATGAATCAATTGAGGGTGTTGGAACTACATTTATGCGTAAAGTTGATGTTAGAGCTGAAGACGTTGTTGTTTTGATTTCAAATTCTGGTCGTAATCCATTATCGATCGAAATTGCGATTGCTGCTAAAGCAAAAGGCGCGAAGGTTGTCGTTATAACAGCACTTGAAGCTTCAAAAAACTTATCATCAAAACATTCAAGTGGTAAAAACTTGTGGCAATACGCCGATGTTGTATTAGATAATTGTGTTATCGAAGGTGATGCATCGATAGATCTTGATAGCCTTGATTCAAAAATTTGTGGTATGTCCTCAATCACAACCGCTGTACTTATTCAAGCTACAGTTTGTCGAGCAGCGGAACTATTATTAGCTGAAGGTATTGTACCACCAGTATTTAAATCGAAGAACATTGATGGCGGACCTGAATATAACGAAGCTTTGGTTGCTAAACATTTCGATCGTTTATTCCATATGTAAAATCCGGTTATCCGGATTTTTTATTGGTTTGATCGAATTATTTTAATGTTTTTTTTACAGTTTAAATTATTAATTAGCAAATTCGTATACAAAGATAAAAGACGACAATTTAAATCGTTGTAAGTTTAATTATGTGTATTTTAACTAGAATATACAAATGATAACTAGCAATACAAGCTTTTTTCATTTTTATATCAAAATAAAAAACGAAAATCGATACTTTTCGATGGATTTAAAAATACATCAATGGTGATATCTTATTAAAGACAGCAGTATAATAATAAATTAAATAAAGCAAGTAACGGTTGCAACAACGTAAAATTTGACTAATCATCTTGTTTGATACTGTGTTTTTTTGATTAAACATGTACGATTTTGGTACGAATTATATGAAGATATAAAAAAATCGCCTATTTTAGCGATTAAAATTAAAATGGTGGACGATAAGGGACTCGAACCCATGACCCCCTGCACGTCAAGCAGGTGCTCTCCCAACTGAGCTAACCGTCCATGTGTAATCATATTATCATAACCACTGTTTGTCGATAACCACAAATGAATGATTGCTTGTTTATCAAAGTTATTTGCGGTTATCAAAACGGTTGTGAAGTAAGAATACGGTTTCGCCTGGATTGAAGGTTCTAATCTTTTTTTTGATTCTTTTATGGTGATAACGACTTCTGACCATTGTTTGTAGGATGTTTCCACTACGATAGCCATGAATGATGGTCACTTCACTAACTCCAGTTTCAAGGCCATCAATAGCGTTGTTTAAAAAGACAATCGCTTCTGTTTCGATCATTCCATGAATATCGATAGTAATACCTTCATAGTCCATTTTTAACATAATTTTACCTGCCTAATTAATTATAGCATGTGACTTGGCGTGTATTATAATTAAGTTTGATTATGATATAATGATTTAACGGAGGAATGATAATGACATATCGCTTTGTTAGTGATCTATCGCCGGTTGAGTATCAAGCATTTGCTTATGATCATCCGTTATATAACATATATCAATCATTAGAGTGGGCTCAGATAAAAAAAGAATGGGAACATCTTTTTGTTGGTGTTTATCAAGAGGAAGAGTTAGTGCTTGTCTCATTAGTCTTGTATCGTTGCTTACCAATGAATTATACGCTTTTTTATATACCAAAAGGACCTTTAGCTAATTATGATGATCAAAAGCTAATGCGTTATTTCTTTGAAAAGTTAAAAGAATTAGCAGTAAGTAAAAAAGCGATTTACATAAAAATAGCTCCTAATATCCTTTTAAGCAGTGTTGCATATAAAGATATCAATAATCATAAACCGGTAAGGGAAAACAAGTTTAAAGTGTTTTTAGAAGCTTTAGGTTATAAACATCATGGTTTTAATTTGAATATGTATGATACTGCTCAACCACGTTATTGCGCAGCGTATTATTATGATGAAAAGTGGCCAGCTAATTATTCAAACAAAGCTGTTAAAGCGGTTGAAAAAGCACTTAAAAAGGGCGTAGAAATTAAATATTTAACAAGTGATCAACTTCCGCTTTTCGCTGATATTATGAGTTATACTGAAAAAAGAAAGAATATATCGTTACGTAATCAAGAATATTATCAACGTATCGTTGATGCATATAAAGATAATGTATGTCTTGTTGTAAGTACCCTTAATCTTAAAGCACAACTTGAACAAGATAAGACAAAATTAAGTGAGTTAAAAAACAAGATTGAAAAAAGAAGCGAGAATCATCGTAAGTCGCAAAACACTGTTGATCAGATCAATAATCTAGAAAAAGAAGTAACATTCAAAGAGCAAGCAATCAAACAAGATGGTGAGATAGCCTATATTAGTTGTCTTTTAGCTGTAAAGATAAAAGGTACTACTGAGATGCTGTATGCCGGAATGAATGAGAAATACCGTAAGTATTATGGTAGTTATCTATCATATTTTGAAGGTATTAAATGGGCACATGAGAAAGGTTGTTACCGTTGTGATTTTGGTGGTATTCAAGGAACACTGGATGATGGCTTAACCGAGTTTAAGGGGTATTTTGAACCAAATATCGAAGAGTATATCGGTGAGTTTGACTTGATCATAAATAAACCAATCAATTTTATCTTTGATTTAAGTTTAAAAGTCTTTAAGAGTATAAGACGACTTTTAAGAGGAATAAAAAGATGAGACGATTTTTGAAAGATATATCTGCAGAGGATTTTGATAAGTTTAATATCTCTGTTAATAGTAATCATTATGTTAAGATGAGTGGATATGGCCAGTTTAAAACACTTGATGGTTTTAAATACCATCTTGTGGCAATAGAGGAAGATGGTGTGATAATAGCGACAGCTCTTGTTTTAATTAAGAAGATACCATACTTATTTTGTAATTATTGTTATATACCCTACGGCTATAATCTTGATTACAACAATCAAAATCTAATAAGTTTTTTCAATGAAAACATAAAAATATTTTCTCAAGAGTTAAATGCTTGTTTTGTTAGAGTTGATCCCAACTTTTGTCGTTTACAACATGAAAAAGATGGAACGATCACTGAAAATGGTTTTGATAATCAATGGTTTAAAGATTTGATGATAAAAGATGGTTTTATGCATTTAGGTTATAATTATGGCTATAGTGGTAACTGGTTATCAAGATTTAGTTATGTACTGGATTTGTCGGCGGATATTGATAAGATAAAAAAGGGTATAAAGAACTTTAATAATCATGATCGCAAGAATAAAATGCGTGCTATAAATGTCTATGAAGCCTCTAAAGAAGATTTAGCTATTCTTTATCAGTTACAACTTGAACTTGCTCAAAAAGAACGTTTTGTACCAAAACCATTATCTTATTTTCAACAACTCTATGATTCATTTAAAGATAATGTTTATCTATATATCGCAAAAGCTGATTTAAAAATGTGTTATCAAAACCTACAAGAAGAGAGAAATAGGCTTGAAGATCAAATAACCCAACTCACAAATGCAAATCGTATTAAAGAACTTAATTCTACTATTGAGGTTTTAGACAATGAAATAAAGATCATGAAAGATAAGGGTTATGATGAAGTCTCAGAAATAACACTTGGTGCTAAATTGATAATTCAAATTAGTGATAAAGTTTTCAATGTGTATATGTATACGCACAAATTTTTACCTAACTTTAGAACAGCTTTAGCTTTACATACCAAAACACTTGAAGATAGTAAGAAGCGTAATGCTTTAAGTTATGACTTTGAAGGCGTTTCAGGAAGTTTAGATCCCAAAGACGCGTATTACGGCATCCATGACTTTAAGCGCAGCTTTGGAGGCGATTTTGTTGAATATTTTGGTGAGTTTGACCTTGTTTTAGATGAGCGTAGATATCTTTTATTTAAAAAGTTTGATCGTTTGATCAAACGTTATAGACGTAAACTATATCTACTGTTTAAGGGGTGGTAAGATGCGATTTGTAGTAAATATTGACAAACATGAACTAAATGAGTTTGTTAGAACTCATGATTATGCTCACTATATGAAAACATCTTTTTGGGCCGAATATAAAAGTATGACTGAAAGATATCTACCTACATATGTTGGTATCTACGATAATGACAAACTTGTTGGCACTGCTATCTTACTTAAAAAAAGACCTTGGCAAATCATGAAACCATACATCTATATACCAACGGGATTTTGTGTAGATTATAGTAATCGTGATCATCTTGATTTCTTATTAAGTAGTGTTATCGCATATGCGAAGACACAAAAAGTAATGTTCATAAAGATTGATCCAAATGTTTTAAGATGTCATAGAACCATTGATGGTGAAATGATAAATGATGGATTTAATAATGAGTGGCTTACAGAATATCTCATTGATCAGGGTTTTTCTCATAAGGGGTATGGTTACGCATATAATGGTAGTTGGCTAAATCGTTATACCTTAGTCATTGATATAGCTAAGCCGCTAAGTGAAATTGTAACTAATTTCAATCGCTCAAAACAAAATGTTTTAAAAAGACATGAATTAATTGGTGTAAGATCAAGAGTTGGTAAAAAGGAAGAAATAAAATACTTAGTTGATTTTGAATGGGAACTAACAAAGACGCAGGGATTTAAACCTCATGACATAACATTCTTTGACACACTTCTTGCTTCACTTGGCGAAAATGGACATTTTTATGTAACAGAAGTTGATCTGAAAAGGCATATTACAAATTTAGAAAGCGAACTAAGCTCAAACAAATATCGTAAAGATCCAGAAGCGTATCAAGCTAAACAAACAGAGCTAAAAAAAGTTAGTGATCTATTGCGTGATCACGGCGCTAAAGTTATAATCGCTGCGGGTATTTTTGTTCATTATGCTAATTGGTCTTGGGATTTATATACGTATAATCGCAAAGCTTTCAGCATGTATAAAGCAACTGATAACCTTCATTTATTTGCAATACAAGATATGAAAGAAAGAGGTATTACCAACTATGATATGGTAGGTTTTTCGGGAGTTACAGTAAAAAGTGATCCTTACTTCGGTCTTTATGATTACAAACGTAGTTTTGGCTCAACATTCTATGAACATATTGGTGAATTTGATTATGTTTTTGATAACAAGGCTTATCGAATATTTAAGTATATCTTATTTCAAACAAAAAGGATTAGACGTAAGTGGTTTAGCGTTAGATACAAAAAAATTGAGAGTTAATCTCAATTCAGACTGATGACAAGTACACTCTATAAAAAGGGTGTACTTTTAATTTGATAAAAAAACGACCATATAGTCGTTTAGATAAGGAATTGATAGATTTATAAAGATTACTGATAGCCATCTTATCGCTTTGATGAAGCAGTA
>JAYFOM010000036.1:0-17071 GCA_034932685.1 Erysipelotrichaceae bacterium | reverse complement strand
AAACAACATCCCAATGGCCACACTTAATTATCTAACACCTCTTGAAATGAGAGAAAAACTAAATAACTAACTTAAATATTATTTTACATGATGACATTTTTTATTCTTAGAATTTGGTCTCACATCATTTACAAGTATACAAGATTTTTGCGATTTTCTCTGTAAGTTTGAAAAATCATTGTTTTAGCTTTAATGTTTACGCAAAATATCATTAACACTAATTTTTTTCTTGTGTATTACTTAAGAATTATTTGACATAAAATATAAGTTTATTTTCGACTTGATTTTCTTCTTCGAGAGAGTGCTAATCCACCAAAACCACTTATAACCGCCATATAAAATCCAAAGTCATACCACCAACCACTATTAAACACTTCATACACTCTGATATTATGGTTGAATAATCCTATGATCAATGAAAATGGTGCTACCCATCCATGCCACACACCCCAGAAAAAACCAGCTGGTTTAATCAAAGTAGCACTTCCATCGCCTGGCACACAGCCTACTAAAAATAACAAAATAAATATAGCTAATAAAGCTGATACAAGTTTTCTATTTTTCATTCTAATCCTCCTGATAATTAATATTTTTACATTTTCTTACTTACTAAGATAATCACATTAATTCATATTTTATGTTGTGTTGTCAATATTTAATCATCATTTATCCATTTGATCCAAAGTGTTATTATTTAATATTTTATATTTATGTTTATTGATGATATGGTAAAACCGATCCACCATGCGGAATAATGATGGTTTTGGCCTGATTTCCCATAATGTTCAAAGCGGCGTCATACGCTTCTTGAAGATTATGATATGGCTCAAAAAACATATCTCTTACAACTGTGTCATCTAACTCTGATACTAGAAATACTTTATTGTGTGCAAGAACACTAGCTATCGCTGCTGCTTTGTGACCACCAAGAATAAACTCTTTTTTTATTCTATCAATTAACTCTGATGGTTTAGTAGACTTGATCATCCAATCTTCAAAAGTAGGTTCCCCATATCCTTCTTTACATGAGGCAACCAAGATGATAATACCGCCTGCTTTGACTGCGTGTTTAGCGTTATCAATCGTTTTCTGCGCTTGATATAAGTTGATATCTTTGGGAAAACCTCCTGCTGATGCAATGACAATATCTGCTTTACTGTCTATCTTGACCTTATAGAGTTGATCAAGAAACATGCACCCAGCTCGGTGAGCTTTTATATAATGGCCCGCTACTGCCTTGATCACTTCTTTATCTTCATTAAGAACGACGTTCAGTATGAAATCAATTGGTATGTAGTTAATAGCTTCTTCAATATCAATTCGTACTGGATTGGTAACAAGGTTGCCTGCATGTGCTTTTTCTTCTATCATTTGCTTGTGATTGATTTGAATGGCTGCTTTAGTAGATACACCTGGCATAATTGCTTTAGCTCCGCCACTGTAACCTGCAAAGTAATGATATTCTATATTGCCTAAACAAATACGTCGATTTGCTTCTGCAACTATTCTAAAGATATCAATTGGTGTCTTGTTTTTGGTATAACCAAGATTAACACAATCATTAACATCACTATCGATACATTTGAAATTCTGATATATTTCATCACCTACCAAAGATTTCATTTCTTCTATTGTATGCTTTCGATGAATTCCAAGAGCAAACACAATACTTATATTGTTTCTATCAACTCTAGCCAAAGCAAGCTCATCTAAAATTAAAGGTAAAACAAGATTACTAGGCATTGGTCTGGTAATATCACTTGTGATAATGACGATTTTTTCATTTGGAAAAACAATATCTCTTAATTTTTTAGTACCAATTGGATTATTGATTGCTCGAACTATTTCATCTTTACCATAAAACGGTACTTCTACGTGTTTGGCATGTATGACTTCTTGCAGATTTCTATCTGCTATATCTACACTCATCGTTTTAGTGTTAAATGCTAAGTTATATTTCATTTATCATTTCTCCTTAAATCATCATTATATTAGTATGATATTACGTGACTAAGATGATTATGCCGTCAGAATAAACAAATATTAAATAAAGATCGTAAAAATATTACTACCTACATCCATCATATCATTCTATTCTCCAAAATAAATATACTTTCGTTTTTGGGAAATATAATGTAGTGTAAGTAGTTTTTTATGCTCAATGTCACTTCTATCACTTTTCTGCCATAAATGCGCTAGATTCTCAAAGAACGTGATAGAACCAATCAATCTATTTTCTAATGCAAAATCCAACTGCATGTCATATAAACATCCAGTGATTTAATTCATTGATTTCACAAGGTTTTAGCGCTTTTCGTAGATCCGTTTGATGCTGAGAAGTTTGCTTCTGAAGTCCTTACCTAACTCCTCAATCACTTACTTTTACGGAATCTATTTCAACACTATTCTTTTATCCAATACACTGATTCGTTATCAGTAATAAAGCGTCACAAGCATCTTCAAATTCAATACCTTTAGCATACTCAAAATTCTTCTGGTAACTTTTCCATCGCTGTTTCATTACACTGCTATCGCGAATAATCTCTATTGTGCTTTTGTAATTCTTTATTATTTGAACTGTGTTTCTTTTCTTTGTAGTTGCTTCTATTGCTTCTCTTAATATCTTTGTATCTATGTTATGGCTTTGAAGCTTTTGCAGAACATAGACGTCATAAAAGTCTCTTGATCTTGTGTTTTGATCTGATCTTGAGATTATCGTTTCCAATTTCTCAGCAATAATAGTCTCTAAATTATAAGCTAATACTCTAATACTTCTATCCTCAAGCAGTAGTTTGAACTCGTATGTTATTTCTCTTGGTGTTATTTTATCTCCTGTAGTAATATCTAGTTTCAAAGGCACTGACATTGGGAAAAAGTTAGCCGAGAGTGCAATTCTGTAACCCTCGTATTCATCGCCTTCACGAATTTCACTTATGCTTAAGAAAGAAAAAGTAACATCATCTTGGAGTTCAATTTTGCAAATCTCTTGGAACATATTATCAACAGATCGTTCCGACACCGGTATACCTTTAATTGTTATATCCATATCCATAGTTGCTCTTGTATCCAAGCCGACCATTGCAGCAATTAAAAATCCTCCCTTTAAAATGAAATGGTTCTGATACGGCGAAAGAGAAATTCTTTCTAAGAGTCTTTCCATCATAAAATTTTGCATTACAAGCTGAGCAGAGATGTTTTTTTCCTTTGCAATATTTTTAATAATTGCCTTTAATTGCATTGCGTTTTTTATAAAAGCACCTCCATGTAAGAACGAAGCCTTGCTTCAACTCTAAGCTTTTTAGCATATTCAGAGAGCAAAGGAACGTTTTTGTCATTTCTTTTCATATATCTCTTAAAAGCATCTGATACAATTTGTATATCTGTATCACTATGTATTCTTAAAATATCAGAAAGCGATCGTTCCATATTGTATGCCCTAACTACGTTCCCTATAGGAGTTTTAATTTCAATAACACCTAATTCATAAAGTTCTTTTATGACTCTATTGCACTTAACGTTTTCATTTTTGACATTTGTTAAATTATAGCTATTCGGAAACGTCATTTGATATCTCATTGGTGTTCTATCGGTCAAATCGTGAAGATATAATGCTGTCTCACCTGAGAATATTCCTTTTTTATATCGTACTTGAAGATGATACATCTCATCGTCCCAAACATCATCTAACTGATATACACCTCTGACCGCTCTTTTAATTATTCCGGTGTCTACAAGATGTTTTAGACTTCCTCGTGAAATCCCTGCTTCAGTCACTTCAGCTGTAGTTATAACACCATTGTTTTTCTTTAAAATTGCAAGTATTTTTTCTGAATTTGTCATAACACACCTTCTTTCATCAAACATTTATACTCACAATTATGGACTTGTTGAGCATAAATGTCAAATAAACTTTCTATAGTATTAAACTCATACAGTAAATACAAAAGTTTATTAAAGGCTTTTTATACTTAGTATCTGAACAAAATCGTTCTATTCTTAACATATTATAGAACACTAATAACGGTCTCCTTGTTTTCTTTTACTTAAGTATTGGCTACACAATGAGCAACTTTCAAACTTTCTAAACAAAACTTAGTTTTGATCCATTTATCTGAATAGATATATGTTTAGTAAACTATAAAGTACTATTTGGATATTGAAAAACAGCCACTTATTTCATCTTGCTGGCTTGAAAAAATGGTGCTTTGAATAATGATTTGATGCCTTTACCTAAGATTTCAAAATCATTGATTGGCTCTCATCTATTTATCATCATGATATTCTAATATCTGACACAAAAAAAGACTTTTATGCCGAACTATCCAAATGTTCTGAGCTTAAAAGTCAAATCGCTTTTCTAAATCCACACATTCATCATCGTGTGCCCATCATCACTATTCACCTTGTCTCCTGCTATTTTAGTCCCATAAGCACTCTGCTTATTCCGCTCCTTAAAACTTCACAGCAATTGTTTCCTATAGAAGTCACCTCTAGGACACCTATCTGACATTAGATCTTTTACCGTATTCCCACTACACACTGCACGTGTCATGAGGTTACAATAATGATATCGAGAAGACTTGTTGTTTCTTGGCAGAGATGTATTTTTTGAAACATTTAACTATAAATACACCTTTCATCATCAACATCCAATTTATCCAAGCCATCTCGATTTTTTCAAACATCAAAATCAACCATTCGCAATGTTATTAGTTCATATCAATATGTTCTCATGAAGCGAAAATTCACATTTAGCTCTCTTTGATTTGTACCATAAAAACAAACAAAAGTCCCATATCAAGCCTTTCCAGACGACTTACTCTTTCACCCTTGTTATTAATATTTCCGTCTCAACGTGGCTAAAAGCGCTTGTCTGTTGCTGAATTAGTTTGACATAAGAAATCTTTAAAACGAAAACATTTTTTTGATAAATTGATACAGTTCAACGATAAGCGTATTATCTTTTGAGTAGTAAAAGAATCAACATTAATTTTGATAATTTCAGAATCAAAATGCTACAGAATTGTTTTTATATCAAATAACGTCGCCTTATCATTTTGCTGTGCTTTTAGCAAGACAAGTTAAGTCCCTGTGTTTTGCATGTTCTCATAATCCGGGTTGTCGGCTTGGTACTGACTTGTGTGGATATTGTACTGCAATTCGATTTTCTGGATTTACATCTACGGTATACAATACAAATATAAAAATCCATTCAATAGGTTTCATAAGAAAGTAAATTGCATCAGCTAAATATCTAGAATGTATATGTTTAGAAATTGGATATCCTATTTTGTCGTAAATATTCCTAACTACTTTGTGAAATGCAGGAACTTTCTCTTCTATCACTTGCTCGAAGGCATTAGCGATACAAAGTTGTCTGTTTACCACGACACGATGTCCATGACGCATTCCAGTCCTTATCGGTTTTACTACCTTTCTATGTCCACCCGCGGCCACTGTACATAGATAATGCTCATCATGTTGTATGTTTTGAGGAGCTATTTTTTGAGACATTGTCCAGTCAGCAGTTTCAGTCCAAGCTTTAATTATGCTATTTGGCTCTTGTCCAAATAACAATAGAATAGCAATTATAATTCCAAGTAGTGGAATTACCAGTATGAGAGCTAACCAAGGAAGATTTGCAGCTTTATTAAGTATGCTTGATAGTTTTTTATATTTTGTTGTGTTTATTCCTTTTTGTAAAATAGTGTTTTTCTGATAAACTAATATATAAATTGCTTTAACGAAAATGATTATGTAATTTGCAGGTAAAAGAATAAAGAATAAATCACTGATTGTCTGAATACACCATAACAAACATATGGCTATTCCTAAATATATAGCAGATATTCCTATAACGGATACTATGGGTGATTGTCTATCTGCTGAAACAAATCTAATTAAAATGTATCCGAGAAAAGCAGTTAATAATATAGTAGCTATTGTCAAAAATGCGTCCGATGAAATCATGCTATGCCTTTCAGAATTATATAACTGAACATCCCAGTTCACAAAAACAATATTTGATAATTCTACATACAAGAATGTATATAGCATACCTATACACATCGCAATAACTTCTATCACTTTATAAGATTTCTTTTCTTTCTTCCTTACTAGATACTGTATTAAAGCGAAAATATTCCATACCGTCAACACGAACGGTATGGCTATAACAATCAAAACCATAATTTGTTCCATTATAAGTTCACCCGATTTCCATTATATTAATCTCCTATAGATGATCAATTCACCTATGGTATATGTATTCTCTTTAAGCCTTTTGATGTGCAATGTAGGTTTTTTCAACACTATAACCCAAGTTCTTTAGCCTTCTATTACCTTCGCGATTGATAGTGTAACTCGTCTTTCTATTTTTTCCTTTTGGAAAGTCACTGAACGATGCGACAGTATTTATTTCATACTACACCCCCTCAATTTGCAGTCTCTAATTGATTTTTCATAACGTTTCAAGGCACATATTACTTCATAACTTGGTTACTTGTTACTGACTGATTTGACTCTTACTAAGACTGGACTTGCATCAGCTAGTATTTGAAAGCTTAGCTGTACGCGACTATCAACACAACTGTCTTCATGTGAGTTTATTCGTCTAAATTATGTCATTATATTAAGATTATATTTTATGTTCTTCTTGTACTATAACTCTCCCTATAAATAGCGATTATGAAATTTATATTATATCGTTCATTTGATTATTTTCCATACTCCCTGTCAACACAGTCGAGAGATTCACTATGATCTCATTCTTCTAGAACAATCAAATTCATGTGTGTTGTTCGTTACCATTGCTTACCTTGTTTACTGCCAACCTTAGTCTGAGTTATGGATACAGGTAAACATATCGACAGGAGTCTTTATTTCTTGAACGGTCTTTTATTCAAGCTCATGTTGCCTAGTTAGATATATTTTTATGTTTTAGGAAAAATGGTCCTTGTTGGAAATGATATACTGATAATTCAATTCATCTAAGTTATCGGTATATTGATAAAACGCAGTGTCACAATCACTTAAGATTTCATAGACAGAATCAGTCAGCAATTTGTCAAGCAACTTTTCACGTTTATTGCGATCTCTGGGAAGTTCACCACTGAGAGCCATTAATGCTTTACTATAAATATCAGCTGTTTTATTTGCACCTATAGCATTTAAGGAACTCAATGTTTCGTTCGCAAAATCACCACTACTATTATAGAAATATTGTGAAAAGCCACCGTTATTGACTTCTGATTCAAGTTGCGTGCAGAAAAAGAACGTTTTTTCTGCATAAGAAAGTTTTTCAATATCCTCGCCATAGCTACACTTTTTGCACAGCCACCCGTTCATAGCAATTAAGAACTGATTTTTATCACTGATTGACCATATCAAATCCAAGTTGGTATTCCATAACGAATCGAATTCATTGACTGCCTCATCAATCTGTTTCTCTTTCTTCTTTTTACTAAACCAGTTAAACATCTTCACTTCCGTCCTTTCTCAAGTCACAATTCAGTCAGATGGTTCGTCCTATATGGGTTGAATATTAACATCATTCAAATAACATATGCCACTTAACGAAAGCAGAATCTCCGTTGGGATATCCTCTTGCTCAACCCGGACATTGCGATCAATTGATACTTCATGGTTATTTAACATGGTAGTTTGTTCTATTGATAAGGTTCGATTCCTATCTGTCAATTTTGCCCCTTCACAATAAGATTACTAAATCTATTATTCTCAGCGCTTTTCGACTTCGTTACCTATCTTCCCGAGTCATCAATACTACCGTCTCAACGTGATACGTATTGGGAAACATGTCGACTGGTCTTACTCTTTTAGCTTGATAGCCTTCTTGAGCGAATAATGCTAGATCGCGTGCTAGCGTAGCTGGGTTACATGAAATATATACAACTTTATTGGGATTCAGTTTTATTATGGTATCGATAGTTGCTTTATCACAACCTTTGCGTGGTGGATCTACAAATATCACATCAAAGTATTCACCTTTAGCTAGCAACTCTTGTGTTAACTCATTAGCGTCACCACAATAGAAATCGATATTATTAACACCATTTATCAAGGCGTTTTGTTTTGCGTCTTTAATAGCATCAGCGACAATATCAATACCAATTACTTTCTTGACATACTGACTTGCGATAATCCCGATTGTTCCTACACCACAATATAGATCAAGTAGTACATCTTCTTTACTTAAATCTGCCATATCGTAAGCAAGTTGGTATAACTCTTTGGTTTGATATGAGTTGACTTGATAAAATGATTGACTTGATATTAAAAATTCGTAGCCCATTAGCTCATCAATGATTTGATTATTACCATAAATAGTTTTTTCTTTTTTGCCTAGAATAGTATTGCCTTTGTCTTTATTTATATTAAGAATGATGCTTTTAACCTCTTTAATTTTGCTTAGTGCATTTACTATTTCACTTCTATTGGGTATATTCTCTTGATTGATCACAAACACGATCATAATTTCATCACGACTAAATGCATGTTTTATCAGAATATGTCTTACGACATCTTTAAGTTTATAAATGTTTAAAAGTGCTAATGCTTTGTTATAGACGGCATTAGCAAGATCACTTTGCATAATGCACTTGTCAATTGGAATGATATCATGAGTATTTGCACGATAAAAACCCCCAACAATTTCATCTTGATCATAACTAAGTGGTATTTGCACTTTATTACGATAAGCTACTGGGTTATGCATGCCAATGATCGGTTCAACCTTTAAATTAAATGTACTTTCTAACAAACGATCAATGTAATTCTGTTTGAATCTTAATTGTTCAAAATAACTCATATGAAGCAATTGGCAACCACCACAGATTGGATAATAGTTACAAGGTGATTCAACACGTTCTTTTGATTGAGTTAATAGTTTTTTAATTATTCCATAGCCATGATCTTTTTTTACAGCGATTATTTGTATCTCTGCTTTTTCATTGATCATCAATCCTTTAACAAACACACAGAAACCATCATGTTTAACTACGCCAAAACCCATGTATGAATAATCAGTGCATTGATTGATGATAATGTCATTTTTCTTGATCATAAAAAAATAGGCAAGTTATGCTTGCCTTATTCTCCTGCTTCTTGGTCAGCTTCACCATCAACAATACCGCTAGCAACATTATCGCCTCTAAGTTCATCAGCGAGTTCTTGATTGCGAGCTTGTGACATTAATTCTGTCAATGGTTCTAACATTGCTGCGTTTTTGTTAGTGATGTAATAAATAAAATCAACTTCAATACTTGGATCAGTGACATTATAGGTGTGTATCTCAAGATCATACTGTTTCATTGTATCTGCCTTAGAAAAATAAACATCAACAGGAAATACTTCATTAACCTTACTATAAATCACATTTATCAATGCTTCATAATCACTTTGTGCTATATCATTTTTAACATCAACATAAACTCTTAATGTTGATACCTTAAGGATTATTGTCACATCTTCAACTTCACTTAGATTACTTATTGATTGGTCTAACTCATCAATGGCCGTTTGTTTGATATCAACATTTCTTTCATTTGCAATGCGATCACCATTGATTGGTTTACCTGATTCGAAATACGCTTGAAATATAATGACTCCAAAAAAAGTAACTGGAATCATTATCAGTATTAATCCGATAGTCAATAAGGTGTTTGCTTTTGACCACTTGAATATCTTCTTGGTTTTATCATTTATTTTTGACATGTAAATTCTTCCTTTTATCGTAACTTAGATAATATAATAAGATACAACGATTAATTATGCCTTGGCATTATCTTAAGTTTTTATTAATATACCTATCTGCCATAGCGCATACATTATAACCTTTTTTAAGCAATGTTGACAAGTTGATCAATTCAGATAGCTTGTTACAACATCGTTTGTTTCATGATTCTTCTCAATAATTGCGACAACCTGATCATTTGCTGTAATCGTTACAATGATTTTGATATCTTTATTAAAACTTCTAATGAGTTGACCACAGTATTGTGTTAATGCTCTTATTTCAGCGTATGTTTTTCCTTGCACTCTCACGCTTATTTTTAATACACTTGCTTGCCCATCAATATACTTTGCTTGCCCCATGACATTGACACTCTCGGGTAAGAAATCAACTATCGCTTGACGCATATTCAATAATTTGCTATTTGTCTCACCATCTATTCTACCAGCTTCGGTTGTTGGCATAAGCACCCATTTCTCATCTAGTTTACTAAACTGACCAGTTCGTCCGGTAAAATAACCTCTGGCAATATAGCCTCCTGGTAAAGTTGCATCACTGCTAGCGGTATTGTAGATAAGAATACAAAGCGGTATATCAGCCAATCCTTCAAGCGAACGCAAATAACTTTCAAGTTTACGACCAGCGTTGGTAGCGTATTCCCATAGTCTATCATCTGATAAAGTGTATGATCTTGTTACACCATCAGTAGTTATAGTTTGGTTTTTATTAACGATAATAGCTAAAGTTACGCCGTCAATACTCAAATTAGGGTTATTTTTCTTGATGAAATTTAATTCAAATACATCAGTGACGATAACTGGATCAATGATCGTTTCATTACCATTACCAGTTAAAAAAGGTGTTCCTTTACTTGGGTTTAGCCCTTGGGTGTTAGTATCACTTTCTCTTCCTACCAGATTTAACAACATACTACGCTTGATTAGTTGCCCTTCTTGCGCATAATAACTGTTTACTGGAAAGTAACCTTTTGAATACTCTTCAAGTCCAACACCAATCTCAACCATATCATAGCGGCTTTGATAAGTACCGTGATAACTGCGAGTGTCACTGGCAGTAAATGGAATGACATATGTGTATTCACCTTTGTTAGTTTCACTTAGGATGATAACATTATTATCACTATCTTCCTTAGGACTACAAGCGGTTAACAACAATAAAGCCGCTAAAATAAATAGTACTGACTTACGCATTTTTCATCACCTCAGCTATAAATTCTTCTTCATTTATGATTGTAACATTAAATTGTAGTGCTTTATCAAGTTTACTACCAGCATCAATGCCGCATAACAAATAATCAGTTTGTTTGGATACACTACCGCTAACCTTAGCCCCCATCTTTTCAAGTAATGATTGTGCTTCTTGTCTTGCATAGTTACTCAAAGTTCCGGTTATTACTACGGTTTTATTAGTAAAAATACTTTCTTGTTTTTGTTCACTACGATATTGGGTATTTATACCTAAACTTGTTAGATTTTTAAGCAACTGTTGATTGTTTTCGTCTTGGAAAAAACGCTTGATTGCTTGTGCTGTGATCTCACCAATATCATTAATAGCGATCAAATCTAAAACATCTGCCGTCTGAATTCTGTTCAGTGTTTTAAAATGTTCGGCTAATACTTTGGCAGCTTTCTCTCCAACTTGTTTAATACCAAGACCATTGATAAGCTTATCTAGATTACAAGTTTTACTTTTCTCTATTGCCTCAAGTAGATTATCTACTGATTTCTTACCCATTTTATCAACATCATATAGTTTCTCACGATGATCATGTAAATGATAGATATCTTCAACGGTTTTAAGATACCCAAGTTGATGGAGTTTCTCTACCTTTTTGCCACCTAAACCTTCAATATTTAAGGCATTACGGCTTGCAAAATGACTTATCGCTTCAACTACTCGAGCTGGACAATCATTATTAATGCAGTAATTATCTGCTTCATCGATACTACGATAAAGTTCACTATGGCATACCGGACAGTTTTTAGGGAAAACATACTCCTGTTGCGTTCCATCTCTTTTTTCTTTTAAACTTCTTACTACCTCAGGGATTATATCTCCCGCTTTACGTACTACTACAAAATCATTCTCTCTAATATCACGTGATTTGATCAAATCTTCATTGTGTAGTGAAGCGAAGGTTACCTTTGTACCTGCCACAAACACTGGTTCAAGTTTTGCGTTGGGTGTTATTTTTCCAGTTCTACCGACAGTCACAAATATTTCCTTAAGCTTAGTAGTTACTTCGGTAGCGGGAAACTTATAGGCAATTGCCCATCTTGGTGTCTTGGCGGTATATCCTAAACGCTCTTGATCAGAAAAATCATTAACTTTGATAACAATACCATCAATTTCATATGGTAACGCTTCTCTTTTTAAACTTATTTCTTCGATAAATGACCAGACTTCATTGATGTTTGCACATACTTTTGTCAGTGGATTAACCACAAAGCCTAATCTTTTTAACCACTGTAGTGCTTCATAATGTGTTTCTAAGCCAAATTTACTACCTTCGCAAAGATAATACCAAAAAGCATCAAGCTTACGACTTGCTGTTACTTTGGAATCAAGTTGGCGAATACTTCCTGATGCGGCGTTGCGTGGATTAGCGAATAACGCTTCACCCTTAGCCTCTTTCTCTTTGTTTAGTTGCTCAAAGCTGCGCTTTGGCATATATACTTCGCCTCTTACCTCAAGCTCTTGTGTTTCTGCTATAAGTAAGGGTATTGATTTTATCGTTCTTACGTTAACACTAACATCTTCTCCCACTTCACCATCACCGCGCGTTACACTATGGTGAAATTGACCATTTTGATACTCGACCGACATTGCTAAACCATCGATCTTAAGTTCAACCACATATTCGACACTTTCAATATCATTCTTGATTCTTTGATCAAAAACTAATAAATCTTCAAGACTAAAAGCATTAGCTAATGACAACATTTGACGTTTATGAACAATCTTATTAAAACTATCTGAAATAGCACCACCCACTCTTTGACTTGGTGAGTTAATATCAAACATATCGGGGTTTAGTTCTTCAAGCTTGATCAGTTCATGCATCAATTGATCAAACTCAACATCTGATACTGATGGTTGTTCTAGTGCGTAGTACTCATAGTTATATTTGTTCAGTAGTGATCTTAATTCAATAATTCTTTCTTTGCTCATATTATCCTCCATTTTTTTTAACTGATGGATGATTTTCGATAATCTTTTTAATGCCATGTGGATGACTAAATGCTATTTCCATAATACCATCTTTGATATTGACAATAACACCATTACCATATGTAGTATGTTGTATCAGTTCACCTTTTTTAAATATTGCTTGTTTTTTACGTGTTTCATTTTCATCAGTATTATAGATGATATTATGTCTATTCATCTCTACTTGTTCTTTTATAAATTCAGCATTTGCACCAACATGCTCAATAAACTGTTCATCAATCTCTTTCACAAAGCGACTTGAAGTCTTTGGACAGTTCATTTGATAACTATATCCCATACTATCAGTTAAGAATAATTTACGCTTAGCACGTGTATAAGCGACATAAGCAAGCCGTCTTTCCTCTTCCAAACCTTTGATACCTTCAGCCATTGTACGCTCACTAGGAAAAATACCCTCTGATAAACCATAAACAAATACAGTATCAAATTCCAAACCCTTAGCCGCATGAATCGTCATAAGTTGAATATAATTACCCTCATCACTATCAAGACGATCAGTATAAAGATTAACCATCTGTAAGTATTCATCAATATTGGTTTCAGTGTTATTTTGTTGGAAATTAGTAACGTCAATAATTAACTCCTTTAAGTTTTCAATCCGTTCAATCTCTTTTCCTTCTTCAAGCATTTGACGATAGCCACTTTCATTAATGACTAACTCAAGTAAATCAGCGATTGCTAGTTCTTTTTTATTTTTCCAAGATTCAACCATAAAGACAAAGTCGTCAAGTGTCTTCTGTACCATACCAGTAAAGAGTCTTTCTTCTTTAATGATCTGATACATACTCACACCTTTTTGTTTGGCTTGTGAAAAGATACGATCGATGGTTTTTTGTCCGAGCTTTCGTCTTGGATTATTGATGATTCGCTTTAATGAAAGATCATCCTCACTAACGATCAAACGCAAATAACATAAAGCATCTTTAATTTCAGCACGATCATAGAATCGTGTCCCACCATATATAACATATGGAATATGATTATCAACCATACTTTTCTCAAGCGATCTTGACAAGTAGTTAGCACGATAAAGTATTGCCATATCGGTCAACGCTTTACCCTCTTTATTCAAAGTCGCTACTTTATTAGCAATCCACATCGATTCATGATTTTCATTTTGACCACGAAAATGAGTAATAAGTTCACCACCCTCTTTTTTGGTGAATAGTTGCTTTTCAACCCGATTACGATTATTAACGATCATACTATTTGCACCATTAAGTATAGGTGGATCACTACGATAATTCTGATTCAATATAATTGTATCAACGTCTTTAAAGTCTTTCTCAAAATTCATGATGATGTTAATATCAGCACCTCGCCATGTATATATTGTTTGATCAGGATCTCCAACTACATACACTTCATTTTCACTGCCGGCTAATTGCTTGATGAGTTTATATTGAATCTGATCGATATCTTGAAATTCATCAACATGAATATATCCGAATCTGCTTTGCCATCTTTTTAGTATCTCAGGAAAAGTTTCAAACATCTTAACCGTAACCAATAACAGATCATCAAAATCAAGGGCATACAACTCTTTTTGACGATTGGTATAATATTCATAAACTTTCGCTTTCTCTACCTGTCCAGGATAATTACCTGCTAATAAATAAGCTCTTTCTGTGCTTACATACCCACATTTACAATTAGCGATATAATCAAGCATACTACCATAACTAAACTTTTGTCTTTCAATGCCAAACTGTTGATACGCTTCTTTAAGAATGCTTTTTTGATCATCTTGATCAAGCACAGTAAAATTACGTGGCATATTCATGCTTACGATATCTCTTCGCAATATAAAAACACAAAGTGAATGAATGGTAGAGATATGAACACCACTCGCTACATCTTTAAGCTGGGATTCAATTCTTATTTTCATTTCCTTAGCTGCTTTATTAGTAAAAGTTATCGCTAAGATTTGACCAGCGAATATACCTAGTTCGTGTATTAAATACGCTATTCTGGTCGTTAAAACTCTTGTTTTTCCACTACCAGCCCCCGCAATAATCCGCACATAACGACTTTTAGTTACGACAGCTTTTTCTTGTTGTTCATTTAAGTTTTTTAGAAGATCACTGAAATTGTTCATGACCATATTATAACACGCACATTGCTTTAATATATGATGATCTGTGTATCGGTTAATACCATTTAGTATGTTATAATCACTGTGTGAGGTTAATATGGATATTATCGCAAAAAATTGGATAGATTATGAATGTATCGATGCTGGTGAAGGTGAAAAACTAGACCGTTGGAAAAACGTTATTTTATCTCGTCCTGATCCAACTGCTATATGGCCTAAAATGTCTGGACTTAATACTTGGCATAACGCTGATGGATATTATCATCGCTCAAACCAGGGTGGTGGAAAATGGGATTTTAAGCGGAAAGTGCCAAGTAATTGGACTGTTTCTTATAACGAGTTAACTTTTAAGGTAGCCCCTACTGGCTTTAAACATACTGGTCTTTTCCCAGAACAAAGTGCTAATTGGGATTACATGCAAGCAAAGATAAAAGCAGCTAATAAACCAATAAAGATACTGAATCTTTTTGCTTATACAGGCGGTGCAACAATGGCATGTGCCAGTGCTGGTGCTGCTGAGGTGGTCCATGTTGACGCATCAAAAGGCATGGTAGCTTGGGCTAAAGAAAACATGTATTTAAGTAAGCTTGAAGATCGCAAGATTCGCTTTATCATTGATGATGTTAACAAATTTGTTGAACGTGAATTAAGACGTAACAACAAATATCACGGTATAATAATGGATCCACCCAGTTATGGTAGAGGTCCAAATAATGAAGTTTGGCAAATTGAAGAATTACTCTATCCTTTAATAAATAATGTTGTTTCATTGTTAGATGATGAACCTCTTTTCCTTCTTGTAAATTCATACACAACGGGATTCTCTTTGATGGCACTTGAAAATATCTTGAAGCTTACTCTTAGTAAAAGATTTCCAAAAATAAAAATAACAACTGGATCAATTGGATTACCAATCACTAATCGTGATATCGTTTTACCTTGTGGTATTTATGGCCGAGCTGAACTTTAATATCAATATAATCTATGAAGATAATCATCTGTTAGTTGTTGAAAAGCCTTGTAATGTATTAATGCAAAGTGATGAAACTAATGATGATGATCTTTTATCAATCTTAAAGCGCTTTCTCGTTACAAAATACAACAAGCCTGGCGATGCTTTTTTAGGCATGGTACATCGTTTAGATCGTCCTGTTGGTGGTGTCGTTGTCTTTGCGAAAACTAGCAAAGCTGCTTCTAGACTATCAAATCAAATACGTTTGAACAAAATGGAAAAAACTTATCTAGCGGTTGTGTTAGGCGAGGTTGAACAAGAAAAAGCAACATTAAAAGATTATTTGTATAAAGATAAAAAAAGCAATACGGTAAAAGTTGTTGAACCTTTACATGAAGATGCAAAACTTGCCATTCTAAAATATGAGTTAGTTGAACATAAGCAGAATCTTTCTTTACTAAAAATTGACTTGATCACTGGCAGATCTCATCAGATCAGAGTTCAGTTTGCAAGTCGTAACAATCCATTATGGGGTGATCAAAGATACAATCCACAAGCGGAGATAAAACAACAAATAGCCCTTTGGGCTTATGAGTTATCATTTTTACATCCAATATCAAATCAACGCTTGACTTTCACAAGCAAGCCAAATGATAGGTATCCATTTAATCAATTTAACATATAAAAAAGGCTCTGGATGAGCCTTTTCAATTATGATTTTTACTTAAATTACATGATACCAAACGCGCCGGCTAAGAACATAAGAACGAATACAACCAACAACGTTTTTAATGGAGTAACTTTTTTGATCTTAATCAACCAATAACAGAATCCTACCAATAGTATCGGTAATAGGTATGGAAGAATTGCATCTAAGGTCTTCTGAATATCAGATTTACCTGTGATAACGCCGCCTTCACCTTCCAAGCTTACACTTGGTGACCATTTGATTACCAATGATTTCAACATACTAGGTACAAATCCACCAATTACGGTCATACCTAATACGCTTGCTGCTACT
>JAYFOM010000035.1:0-10678 GCA_034932685.1 Erysipelotrichaceae bacterium | reverse complement strand
TTGTGCTGCCCAGAATATGAAAAAGATGGCATTACTGCTTCATCAAAGCGATAAGATGGCTATCAGTAATCTTTATAAATCTATCAATTCCTTATCTAAACGACTATATGGTCGTTTTTTTATCAAATTAAAAGTACACCCTTTTTATAGAGTGTACTTGTCATCGGTCTGAAGAAGATTCCTAAATCTTCTTGTTCATTATATTTCTAATCACATATGAAGCACATATTAACCCTGCAGCGTTAGGGACAAAAGCTGAGCTACCTGGCGGTGTCCTATTATTTTTTAGGTCTTCATTGTCAGGCTTTCTTATTACTGATAATGGTGTTTCAAGTGAAAACACAACATCTATTGGATAATCAATATTACGCTTTCGTGCTTGTATTCGCATTGCTTTGGCCAGTGGATCAGTATCGGTCTTACTTAGCACTGTATAAGTCAAACGTGAGGGATCCATACGATTCCCCATGCCTAAACTACTAATTATAGGTATCTTTTCATTATGGCAATGTGCTATTAGATCAAGCTTATTGCTTATGGTGTCGATAGCGTCAATTACATAGTCAACATCCCAATCTAATGCCGTGATTGTTTCCTTTGATAAGAAAAGTTGATATGTCACTACTTCGCATTTTGGATTGATCATCTTAATTCTTGCTCTCATGACATCCACTTTTGCTATTCCTATTGTTTCTTGGGTGGCATGAACTTGACGATTAATATTAGTCATTTGGACATGATCATTGTCAATCATTACTATTTTTTTGATACCACTGCGTACTAAAGCTTCACAAGCCATTGCTCCAACACCACCAATACCAACAACCATTACGGTTGCTTTTCTTATATTATTAAGTTGTTCATCACTTAGCATTAGACTTAAACGTGTAAACTCATCCATTATTTAACCATTCCTTTACTTCTTTGTGGATATTGCTCATAAAAGTATCATCATTGATATCAAACCATTTTACAGGCAATTGATTATTAAACCAAGTATATTGTCTTTTCGCAAACTGTCTTGTGTGAAGTTTGATATTGTTAACGATTACTTCTTTATCAAATTTATTTTGATAGTAATCACGCCACTCCCGATAACCTATTGCTTGTAATGCTTGGTAATCGAATAATGCATGATCGTTTTGATAAAGCTCATCAACTTCTTCAAAAAGACCTTCTTTGATCATTGTATCAATTCTGCTTTCAATCCGTTGGTATAAAATATCACGTTGACAGGTTAATCCTATCAATAGACAATCATAGATTGGTTCTTTTGCTTGTTTAGCTAATACATCGCTACGCTTATTACCACTCATTGCCATTTGTAAAGCTCGCAATAATCGTTTACGATTGTTAATATGAATTATTTCTGCTGTTTGCGGATCAATATTGGTTAATTTAAACTTAAGTTGCTCATTTGTTAAACTTTCAAGCTTAAAATCTAATTTCTCTTCTTCATTAAATTGATAGTCATATAAAGCTGCTTTTATATATAATCCAGTTCCACCTACAATAATTGGTAGTTTAGCGTTTTTGTTTAGCTCAGAGATTATCTTTCGACTTTCGTTTTGAAAAGCTGCCACATGATAATTTTCGCTTATATCTTTGGTATCAATCAAGTGATGAACTACCATTTTTTGTTGCTCTTTACTAACTTTCGCGCTTCCAATATTTAGTTGTCGATATACTTGTATTGAATCGCCACTAATGATCTCACCATTATATTGTTGCGCTAATTGAATTCCGACTTGACTTTTACCTACAGCGGTTGGTCCAATCACCACTAATACTCTAATCATCTTAAAAACTCTTTCTTGAGTTGGGTATCACTTAGGTGGATAAATGTAGGTCTACCATGAGGACAGTTAAATGGGTTATCGCATTTTTGTAAGTTAATTATCACTTCTTTCATTTCTGACATACTCAAATGATGATTAAATTTTATTGAAACATGGCAAGCTAAAGATGCTAACGCTGCTTTTCTTATTGATAGTAAACTAACATCCTGGCTTTGTTGATAATGATCGATCATGTCTTGAATAAAGGTAGCGACATCAACATCACTCATCCACAAAGGAATTGTGCGACATAGGATACTATCAGAGCCAAAACGTTCAATCTTAACATTTATCTTTGCTAGCATTTCTGCAATAACATCAAAGTCTGTTTGTATGAAATTACCAACTTCGATAATTAAAGGGATAAGCAACGTTTGAAATTCAACTTTCTCTTCACTTAGCATTCTTTGATAACGTTCATAGTTATATCTTTCTTGTGCCGCATGCTGATCGATCACATATAAACCATCTACGCCTTCTGCTAGAATATAGTTACCATGAAATTGACCAATGACACTCATTATCGGAAATTGATTACTCTTACTATTTATTACTTTTATCTTTTCTTCTATTGGCGTTTCTTCATATGTTGACTTTGGATCTTCTACCAATGTAACATCTGATCGACTTAATGGTTTAAAAAGATCATCTAAATTGAAATTAGTGAATTCAACTTTAGCATTGTAAGTTTGGGGTGTTACTTTTTTTATATTTGGAGCTCTCATATTATCGCTTAATGAACTGTAAAGACTCTTTCTGATTAAATCTTCAAGTTGTTGTTCTTTTGATAATCTTACTTCCCATTTGCTTGGATGCACGTTAACATCAACAAGCTTTGCGTCCATTTTGATATCCAGCACAACTATCGGATAGCGATCATCTGGAATATAATCTTTAAATGCTTCCATAACAACTTTTTGCAAGCGATACGATTTTATCATTCGAGAATTAACAAATATATTGATATAGTTCTTTGTTGCTCTATTTATTGAAGGTAATACATACATACCACTTAATTCATAGTCATAGTCTTTAGCTGCTATCTTAACTGCATTCCGTGCTACTTCAACACCATAAATCGTTGCCATAACCTCTTGTAAATCATTTTTACCATTTGATCTAAATAACTCTTTATTATCACTGGTATAAATAAAAGCAATGTCTGGTCGGGTCAATGCGAATTTCTCAATGTTTGATGTAATGATAGAAGCTTCATATTGTCTACTCTTTAAATGTTTTAATCGAGCTGGTGTTTTTTGAAATATGTGTTCAACCGTTACTTGTGTGCCTTCAGGACAATATTGTGGTTTTACTGCTAAGACTTGACCAAACTCTATCATTACATTGGTTGCCTCAATTCGATCGTTTGTCATCAACGTAACTTTACTTACTGAGGCGATTGATGGTAACGCTTCACCGCGAAACCCCATTGTATTAATAGCCCACAAATCAGCATCCGCTTTTATCTTACTTGTCGCATGTCTTTCAAATGCCATTACGGCATCACTACTATCCATACCTAAACCATCATCAATTACTTGAATAAATGAAACACCACCATCCTTGATGTTTATCTCAATTCTTTTTGCGTCTGCATCGATCGCATTCTCTACCAACTCTTTGACTATTCCAGCTGGACGCTCAATAACCTCTCCAGCGGCTATCATATTAGTCAAGTGTTGGTTAAGTCGTTCTATCTTTCCCATCATTGACCTCTTTTCTTTATTTCTTTTTGTAGATCATCAATCATTTGAAGTGCTGCCAAAGGTGTTAGTTCGTTAATATCTACCATTTCAATCTTCTCTTTTATCGCGTCAAAACGATTTTCCGTTTTTACCATATCAACAACTGCAAAAGATTGTTGTGCGACTCTCTTTTTACTTTCAAATTCCTTTAGTAATTCTCTTGCTCTTTTAATAACTACTTCTGGCAGTTTTGCTAAACGCGCAACATTTATGCCATAAGAACGATCGACTTTCCCTTTCTTCACATGATACAGGAAAGTAACATGATCATTTTCTTCAAATACTTCCACATGATAATTATATACCGTGTTTATTGTATCTTCCAATTGGGTAAGTTCATGATAATGAGTAGAAAAAATCGTCTTTGCTTTAACAATCGTTGCAATATACTCTATCATGGCTTGAGCTAACGCCATGCCATCATATGTTGAAGTACCTCGTCCAATCTCATCAAATAGTATTAATGATGAAGCAGTGGCGTTTTGAAGCGCATTATTAGCTTCTAACATTTCAACCATAAATGTTGATTGTCCACTTAAAATATCATCACTTGCGCCTATACGTGTGAATATCTTATCGAAAATAGGTAGTATCGCTTTTTGAGCAGATATGTACATTCCAACTTGTGCCATAATAACCAATAGAGCAACTTGTCGAATATATGTGCTTTTACCACCCATATTTGGTCCGGTCAATAATATTATATGTTGTTTATCATCAAAAGTTATATCATTTGGAACATACTTATGATCCGTTAAAAGCTTATCCATGACCGCATGACGTCCCTTTTTAATGATCATACTATTATCTTTTGAGAATACGGGACAAATGTAATCAACGCCACTACTAGTTTCTGCTAATGCACATAAAACATCTAATGTTGCTACCATATCAGCTATTTTTTGCAGTCTAGGTAAGTAATCTTTAATGTATGTTAAAATTTGATCAAACAGTTCTAATTCTAATCTTAAAGCTCTTTCTTCACTATGAAGAATAGCATCTTCTTTTTCTTTCAGTTCGATTGATATAAACCTTTCAGCATTTGATAGCGTTTGTTTCTTAATATAACCATCTGTTTCTTTGATTATATTCATATTGGCTTTCGTTACTTCAAAGTAGTATCCGAAAACTCTGTTGTATCCAACTTTAAGGTTTTTGATTCCAGTTTTTTCTCTTTCCTTAGATTCAAGTTCTACTATCCATTGTTTACTTTCTTTTTGTAGCTTACGATATTCATCAAGCTGACTATCATAACCTTCTGTAAAGATGCCTCCGTCTTTGATAATAGCTGGTGCGTTTTCACTGATCGCATTATTAAGTTTTAGACTAAGATCTGCACAAACATCAATTTTTTGAAACTCACTATATGATGACATTTTATTTATAGCTGTAATTATGCTTGGTATTTCATTCAATGAACGCGCCAATCTTAAACAATCAATTGGATTGGCACTTTTTAATGCCACCTTCGCAATTAAACGGTCAATATCATAGATATTATCTAATTGTTTTCTCAAATCGTGACGAACGATGAAATCCTTTATTAGAAAGGTGATTGCTTCTTGTCTTTTAACTATCTGTTCAAGATCAGTCAGAGGTTTTTCAAGCCACTTCTTTAGTAAACGACTTCCCATCGCCGTTTTACATTTATCTAAGAAAGTCCACAATGTTTCATTTTTACCATTGTTTCGATAATTTGTGATTATTTCTAGATTTTGTTGTGTTGCGTAATCCATTTCCAAATACTGATCATCATTATCTAGTTCTACTTTTCTTAAATGATCAAGCATTTTTCTTTGGGTACTCATTAAGTAATTCAATAACAAACCAAAGGCATCCCGATAATATTGCTCTTCAACATGATCACATAGTGGTAAATATGAATCAAGTACTATTGTATGTTCACAATATGATATAGTTACACAACCCATTTCACGAACTGCTAATATGAATTTTTGATCAAAGCTTTCGTTAATAACAATCTCTTTTATATTATTTTTAAGGATTTGTTGTTGTAACGATAAAGTGTTGCGCTTTATCGTTTTAATAGTTGTTTCACCAGTAGCCATTTCACAAGTAGCTAAAGCTAATCCATATTTAAAGTCGATAATAGCTGAAAGATAGACACTGTTTTTATCATCTTGTAGTTCATCCATTATTGTTCCTGGAGTTACTATTCTAACTACGTCTCTTTTTACAATTCCTTTGACATCCTTAGCATCTTCAAGTTGCTCAACAATGGCCACTTTATAACCTTTTTGAACTAATCTTTGAATATAGCCATTTACAGCATGGTGAGGAACACCACACATTGGTACTCTATCTTCAACTCCAGCTGCTCTTCCGGTTAGAACTAAATCCAACTCATTAGAAGCAATTTTCGCATCATCAAAGAACATTTCATAAAAATCACCAAGGCGATAGAAAACTAAAGCATCTTGATAGTCTTTTTTAATACTAATATAGTGTTGCATCATTGGTGAGTATTTGATCATAAAACACCTCTGCATATAATTATAACAAAAAAGAAGCTAACTACTTCGCTTCTTTGATCATTTTATTTACTTCATCTACTAATAGATAACTTATCGCCCCATAACTTATATCAAATGTCGTTCTAGTCTCAACAACTTTGCTTGCTCCTTGTTGTTTCATCAAGTTAAAATTCAATAAAGACGAATCTTCAACTTGTAAGATAACTTTGGTTGGTGTCGAATAGATTTTCTTAATATTTTCCAAGCCACCAATTGCCAAAACAAAATTAGTGATGTATTTGTTCTTAACCCCTGTGTTTAATATATCAAGGCATGCTTTTTTATAATAATACCTTGTTACTAAGTAATAAACAATAAAAGTAATGACTCCTACAATAACTAACGTTAATAGTGGAATATAGAATGCATCATCACGGATATGAACCAGAAGATCAAATATCGACCCGGGTGTTGCAGTAATAACAGACCCACTATAAGCATAGCCAATAGATACATTGAGTGCTTTAAGCAAAGCAAACAATACTCCAGTATAGAAAATATGGAAAACAAACAAAAGTGGTGTCATTATCAGTAAATATAGTTCGATTGGTAAAATAGAACCACTAATCAATGATAATATTATTGCTAAAACAAGAAATAAAGTATACTTCTTCTTTTCCATCTTATCAGTAAAAGTTGAGAAAGTACCGATAAGTAATGCCGGAATTGCAAAAATATTCAAGACGAAATAAGGAGTTATCAAACGCCCAAACCCAGTATTATAAACTCTAGCAAGTTTTTGTGCTGTCCAAATACTTACATCACCAAGATAATTGATATTATTACCAATCCATGATCCACCAAATTCCCCAAACCAGAAAAGTTCTCTTATGATACTTCCAGTTCCAGTAACTGCCATGAGTCGATCCATTATGCCATAAATAAATAAGTTCATTGGATTTGTGATGTCACTTGCGATCATACGGAAAATATAATAAAGACCATTTATAACAAAAGGCCAAACTAACGCAGTTGCAACACCAATTATAAAAGTAAATAAACTAGTTAGAAACAAAGCCCAAGCATCACGATTAACGAAAGCAAAATACCCATAAGTACTTCTTCTTCGTGAAGTGCGGTAAGTAAAACGTGTAATAAAACTAACTACAAATACTGCTAGAATACCAGTTATCAATGGATAACGCATACCTGAACCACTCAATGTTAAGCGACTAGCATCAACAGCGATACCCATAACTGAAGAAAAGACTACTGATGGTAGTTTATTACTAGCAAAAAACATCGTTGTTATATGAAAGATGAAATAACCTATGACCCCTACAAAAACAGGTGTTGAGTCTTCATATTTTTTAGAGAGAAACTTTATCAATACTAAAAAAGGTGTGTTATTTATAATGAATCCACACATGTATCTTATAATCTCTGCCGCCCTAATGATAAAAGGGTTATTTAAACTGATTATTGTTTGAAAGTTACTATTCAATATTAGTCCACTTAAGCCCATTAAAACACTTGCGGTAAATATTGTTAATAATGGAAAGAATAAAACATCGTAATAAGATTGCCATCTACGCATAAAACACCTCGTTTGTGTTTATATGATAGCACTAATCATGACGTGATTCAATTAATGACATGACCACAAATTTCATAACTAACTTTATCATTTATGATACAATGAATAAAATAAAGAGGATCAAGATGCAGAAACAACTAAGTGCTGTGAAAAAATCGTTCGCATTAGATAAAACATTATTGTTTGTTTTATTGTTATTATTTGCTTTTAATCTTTTGGCTGTTTATTCCTCTATCCCTTTAACTGTTGGCGGTAATATGACAATCCTATATAAACAAGCTGTTTGGATTTTATTGGGATTAGGTTTTTTAGTCTTTTTATTAGTTTTCGGCATTGATCGACTATTTACTGGTGCAAATGTATTTTATTGGATCCTTTTATTTCTGTTGTGTTTACTTATACTTGATAAATATGTTAATCTACCATTGATCAGACCAGTATCTGGAACACGAGCATGGTTTCATTTTGGTAGTTTAGCTAGTTTCCAGCCAAGCGAATTCATGAAAATCATATTAATAATTCAGGTCGCAAATATTGTTGATAATCATAATAACAACAAAGTTGATGATTCCGTTTTCAATGATATTAAGCTTTTCATTAAGGTTTTAGCCTACGCTGTACCACCACTATTATTAATAATTGCTCAACCCGATACTGGACTTCCCTTGATCATCGTAGTAAGTTTATCTGTTTTAGTCATGGTTTCAGGGATTAGAAAGTTCTGGATATGGATTTATCTACTTGTTGTTGTAGCTGGATTTTCTACTGTTATTTATTTGTTTTATGAAAACCCAAGTCTTTTGGCTCGTATCCTTGGTGATTCGTATAAGTTAAATCGTTTTTATGGTTGGCTTCAAACTGAAAGTTATATTTCAAGCTATGGTAATCAGCTATATCAAGCTTTACTTGGCATTGGTTCTGCTGGATGGACAGGGCATGGCTTTCAAGCAACACTGGTTTATTTTGCCGAACCTCAAAACGATTTTATATTCGCGGTTATAGGTAAAAACTTTGGTTTCATTGGCTCTGCTGTAGTGATCATCGTTAACGCTGTTTTTGATCTTAAACTTTTATCCATCGCTATGAAGTTTGAAAAACAAAGAGAAAAACTTATGGTCATTGGTCTTTTAGGGATGCTTGTTTTCCAACAAGTAGAAAACATGGGAATGATAACTGGGCTGTTACCAATAACAGGAATAACTCTTCCTTTCATATCATCCGGCGGATCAAGTCTATTATCATATATGATACCTTTGGCTATCATTTTCCAAATGAGTAGTGAAAACATACTACGTAATGTTAGATAAATTAAATGTTAATCATGAAATTGAATATAAAACCATCATCAATCAAACATTGTTTAATCAATTGATTGCATCTATTGATACTGTTAAGATTGAACAGATCAATAGTTATTTTGACACCATTGATCATGAATTATTGGCTTTAAAGATCATCATTCGTATTAGAGAATGCAATTCTAATTTTTTATGGACAATGAAAGTTACTGATAATACTGGTGTAATCGAGTACGAAGAACCAGTAATCGGTGATACCTTAGAAGCTTTTGATAATACCAACATCAAAACTATTCTAAAATACTATCAAATTGATATTAGTAAACTAATATTGATTGGACATTTAAAAACAATTAGATACTTACATAAAACTAAAGATTATGAACTTTGTTTTGATAATAATTATTATCTTTCAAAACATGATTACGAATTAGAATATGAAGTAAAAAGTGATTATCTTGATCACTTTGCGAATTTCATCAGTATTTTAAATCGTTTTAATATTAAATATCAACCATCTATCCCAAAGGCACTTCGTCTATTTCATTATCAAAAAGCAACAAATAATTAGTGTCGCTCATATGAAAGAGTTCAAGATAGTCTTTTGCTAGCTCATTTTCAATAACAGCCGCGATATCTATCACATAATTTGGTAATTTTTGCTTAATCATACTTTCAAGTAAAGTAATGTGTCCAATCAATAACTGAATCTTTACGACCATGTCTTTTAAGGAAGATACTAAAGGGATAAAAACTTTTATTGCATTCTTTTCTACTATAACAATCGTATTATGTTCTGCTTTTATCATTTCAGCATTTAGTTCTTGCTTGTTGAAATTTAAAAGCAACGACTGACATACTTTATATGCCCTTTTCTTTTCTGTTTCACTATAGATGTTCCCCAACTTGCTAATCGCTTCTGAAACGATGTGCTTACAATAATCATTCTCAAATGCCTGTACCCCAATATCTTGATCGTTAATAATTGCTGACCAACGATCAACACCTACTTCTTTAGCTTTTGCTAGTATTTTAGCTGTTGCCATTGAATCATCTTTGTCTAGGTAAAAATAACTTTCAATCATCTTTGATATCTTTACACCAATCTCACTTAGATATATTGGTGCTTGAAAATAAACGATGTCAACTAAGAACAAACAACTTAAGGTTTTTGGCATCTTTTTATTCTTGCTTACCTTTATTATAGCTTCGTATAATTCTTGCTGTTGATCATACCCGTTTTGATGACCATATATCTTCCACATTTGACTAAATGATAAAGCGTGATTTTTTTGGAATCTTCCATATCCCACTATTCCTTTTTCTTTAGTAATCCCTCGTTCAGTTCCTTTTGCTAAAAAGAATAAAAGATCTCCTGGTTTAAAATCACTAATGCGACGACTGGTGGTTGGACGCCAAAAATTCATCGCTTTACTTCCATTTAAGCGATGATACTCTATCATGTTACGATCTGTAAGATAGACGATTGAAGCCATTTATCATCCTCTATTATAAATTGGACAAAATTCTTGTGTTGTTAAATAAATTATACCATAAAAAAACAAGCATGTTTATGATGCTTGTTTAAAAGGCTCTAAGTCAAATGTTGGGGTAAACCAATAAGAATGGAGTAAACAAGAGTATTTTGGGAAACCGGAATACTTTTTAAGTTAAGCAAAGTTGATCAAGATACGAGTACGAAAACGATCGAAGTTTCTAAAGCCAA
>JAYFOM010000034.1:0-2507 GCA_034932685.1 Erysipelotrichaceae bacterium | reverse complement strand
TTTAACACGTGGGCGTATTACATTTAGACATAAATAGTCTAGGAGGGAACACATGAAAGTAAGACCATCAGTCAAACCTATGTGCGATAAGTGCCGTGTCATTAAACGAAAAGGTCGTGTAATGATTATTTGTGAAAACCCTAAACACAAACAACGTCAAGGAAACTAGGAGGAACAATAATTATGGCTCGTATTGCTGGAGTAGACATTCCGCGCGATAAGCGGATTGTTATCTCATTAACTTACATTTTCGGCATTGGTGCTTCAACAGCAGAGAAAGTCTGTTCTGTTGCTGGTATTAATCCGGACACACGCACAAAAGACCTGAATGAAGATCAGGTAAACGCACTTAGAACAGTAGTAGAAAAAATCAAAGTAGAAGGTGACCTTCGTCGTGAAGTCAGCTTGAACATTAAGCGATTAATGGAAATCGGTTGTTATCGCGGTATTCGTCATCGTAAAGGTTTACCGGTACGTGGTCAAAGAACCAGTACCAATGCCCGTACTCGTAAAGGTCCGCGTCGTACTGTCGCGAACAAGAAGAAGTAACGATAAGGAGGAAAAGAAATTATGGCTAAAGCAAAAACAACTACTCGTAAACGTAGAGTACGTAAGAATATCGCCAAAGGCGTAGCTCATATTCATTCAACATTCAATAATACTATCGTTACCATTACAGATGATAGCGGTAATGCGATCGCATGGTCAAGTGCTGGTGCCCTTGGTTTTAAGGGTTCAAGAAAATCTACACCATATGCGGCACAAATGGCTGGTGAAGCAGCGGGGAAAGCCGCAATCGATCACGGCATGCGCAATGTTGAAGTAAATGTTAAAGGTCCCGGACCGGGACGTGAAGCGGCTGTTAGATCACTTCAAACAGCCGGTTTAGAGATCACTGTCATCAATGATGTGACTCCTATTCCCCATAACGGCTGCCGTCCACCAAAGAGACCACGTGGTTAATACATTAAAGGAGGAAAATTAATGCAGAAATTTGAAAGAGCTGATTTCAAAGTTTTAGAATACGTTGAATCGGATCACTACGGGAAATTCGTTATCGAACCACTTGAAAGAGGGTTTGGTACAACCATCGGCAATGCATTAAGACGTGTTTTGTTATCCTCTTTACCAGGTGCGGCAGTTTATTCGATCAAAATTGAAAATGTTTTCCATGAATTTACATCAATACCAGGTATTTTAGAGGATGTGACTTCAATTATCTTAAATATCAAAGATTTGATCATGACCATCAGTGACAGTGAAGTTTATACCCTGAGAATTTCTGCTCATGGTCCTAAAACAATTACTGCCGGTGATATTGATTGTCCTACCAATGTAGAGATACTAAACAAAGATTTAGTGATCTGCACACTGGAAAAAGACGGTGTATTGGAGATGGAACTTAAAGCACGTAATGGGCGTGGTTACATTAGCGCTGATGCGAACAAAGCTTTATATCAAGGCTCATCACAAGGAATTGGAACCATTTATACCGATTCAATCTATACCCCAATTGAAAGAATATCATATAATGTTGAGCCAACTCGCGTTGGTCAAGATGCATCGTATGATAGCTTAGAGCTTGAAGTATGGACTGATGGTGCGATAACACCACAGAAATCGTTAGCGATGGCTTCTAAAATCTTGATTGAACACTTGGATATCCTTACCAATGTTGATGAAGCAGTTAAGGATATGGATTCATTAATTAAAGATGCAAGTGGTGAAACCGTAAATAAAGGCATGGTTATGATGATTGAAGATCTTGATCTATCAGTTCGTTCATACAATTGCTTAAAACGTGCTGGTATTCAAACAGTAGAAGAATTAACGCAGAAAACTGAAGAAGAAATGATGCGTGTTCGTAATTTGGGTAAGAAATCACTCAAAGAGGTTAAAGATAAGATTTATGAACATGGTCTTAACTTTAAATCCTACGAGTAAGCAAATATAGGAGGATATAACCATGAATAATCGTAAATTAGGTCGTACAGCCGATCATCGCAAAGCCTTATTACGTAATTTGGCAACTGATGTCATCGTTCACGGCAAGATAACAACAACAGAGATGAAAGCCAAAGAAGCTAAATCAGTTGTTGATGAAATGATCACTTTAGCCAAAAGAGGCGATTTACATGCCCGCAGACAAGCAGCTGCTTATATTCGTAATGTAATCGTTAATAAAGAAACTGGTCAAACAGCCTTACAAAAATTGTTTGATGAGTTAGCGGTTAAATACGCTGATCGTAACGGTGGCTATACTAGAGTAATTAAAACAGTCGATCGTCGCGGCGATGCTGCAACAATGGCTATCTTAGAGCTTGTATAACTGAAAAAGGAACAGAAAAAACTGTTCCTTTTTTTTGTTTGTATACTTGTAAATGATGTGAGACCAAATTCTAAGAATAAAAAATGTCATCATGTAAAATAATATTTAAGTTAGTTATTTAGTTTTTCTCTCATTTCAAGAGGTGTTAGATAATTAAGTGTGGCCATTGGGATGTTGT
>JAYFOM010000033.1:0-24153 GCA_034932685.1 Erysipelotrichaceae bacterium | reverse complement strand
CTTTCTCTGTTCAAAATTAATGTGTTCGTACTTCATGATAGTTTATTCCTTTCTTCGCTACAAGAACACATCATTATCATAAACTTTCTCACACTTATTTCCACTTCCTTCTTAAAACGGAAATAACTTTAAGAATTCAATTAATGTCTTTCAAATATGGCGAAATAAGCAATAAGGTAGTATCATTAAGGTAAGAAACGATGGAGGATGATAATGATGCAAGTAGGTGTTTATTATATTGCCAGTAAAAATGTTAGTAATAAAACGCTTCACCAGTCAAACATGGATTTGATCAAAGAACTAACATTGGTATCAGGTTTAGATATGGTAGTTTGTCAGTTAGATGAGATGGCTGACTATGATTTTAGTTGTGTTTTTATTGGTGGTGGTGGTACTGAAGGTATGTTTTTGGAAGCTTTTGATAAGCTGACTAAACCTGTTGTTTTACTTACTACTGGCGAAAATAATTCGCTAGCTGCTTCAATGGAGATATTATCATTTTTACAACAAAATAATGTTAAAGGCGAGATAATTCATGGATCGATCGCTAAAATGGCTAGTAGATTGAATCTTTTAGCTAAAGTTTTTGCGGTTAAAAAGAGAATCAATCATTTGAGATTAGCAAGAGTCGGAAAACCTAGTGATTGGTTGATAGCGTCTGATGTTGATGCAAAATTAAGCGAAGATACAAATGGTATTAAGATCATCGATATTCCAATGCAGGAATTCTTTGATGAAATAGCTAAAAATGAATATCTTGAAAATGAATATACTAAAACGCTTTTAGACAAAGGGTTTGATAAGCAAGCAACTGAGAAAGCACTATCAATATATGGTGCCCTTAAACGTTTAGTTGTTAAGTATGACTTAGATGGTGTGACAGTTAGATGTTTTGACCTATTAAAACCTATTGGTAATACTGGTTGTGTAGCGCTAGCAATCTTAAACGCTGAGGGAATATATTCAGGATGTGAAGGGGATACACCAGCATTGATAAGTATGGCAGTTTTAGGTGAGTTAAGCCAACAACCAATCTTTATGGCTAATCCATCGCGCATTAATGATGTTGATAATGAAATAGTCTTTGCTCATTGTACGCTCCCAATCAATATGCCAAAAGCATTCACATGTATGACGCACTTTGAATCTGGCATTGGGGTAGCCTTGGCTGGTGAACTAACTGAAGGCAAGGTAACACTATTTAAATGTTCGGGATTACTTGATCGCTATTATGTTACGGTTGGCGAATTGATTGAAAACTTAAAAGAACAGAATTTATGTCGAACCCAAGTTAGAATCAAACTAAAAGCTAATGATATTGAATATTTATTGACTAAGTCCATTGGTAATCATCATATGATTGCTATTGGTGATTATCAAGAACTAGTTGAGGAGTTTTTTAAATGGTAGATAAGAAAATACTAGCAATCAAGCCTACTAAAATGACTGCGACAGTCATGCAAAAACTTGAGAGTATGGGGTTGATCATTCGTTTGAGTCCTCATAATCATGATATTGATCCAAAAGGTAATGAAACAGTTGATAAACTGATCTATCAAAGTAGTAAAGCCAGTGGTGCTCATAAATTGATCAGTGTTACGGTTAATCGTGATAATTTCTCACGTTTTGGTTATCATCCTGATAATGAAGAGTTTTTATTGATCGCAAATCCTGCTTGCAAGCCGCTTTACTTAGCTGTTTGTTATTTAACAATAGAAGCATTTAATGAAAAAATTGCTGATCAGACATTAACCAGTGATGATTTTATCATGCTTGAGTGCGTTTATAATGATCCTGAAGCAAGTTTCTTTGTAATGCTAAAAGATGTACTACATGGTGAAGCAATATGGCATAAGGAGGGCTTATATCCTTCATTTTATGTCACTGAAGGAAGTTATAATGCTTTGATAACACCAAATTGGCAAAACTATGAATTAGCGGTTGATATTGATGAATAAAAAGTTCTACTTGTTTTCATTTGTTTTATTGATTGTAGGAGTAATACTAGGACTGTTTTTAGGACGCATGCTTTTTTATGTTGATGAAACAAGTTATATATTAAAAGCAACACTTAAAGAAATGGGAATCAGATATAATTTAAGCACTGCTTTTTTACGGCAAATATTTCCTGATGAAATCGTTTATATTGATAATGGTAAAGTAACATTTGAAAGCTATGATGATAGTTTAAAGAGGCATGAGTATGATTGGCGTAACTTAGTTATCACACCACAACGATATGATTATATTGTTAATAATAAGTCTATCGTTAAGCATGGTGTTGATGTAAGTCGCTTTCAAGAAGAAATTGATTGGTCAAAAGTCGCTGCTAGTGATATCAGTTTTGCTATGTTAAGGATTGGTTATCGTGGTTATAGTGAAGGGATCCTTTATGTTGATAGTTACTTTCATGATAATGCGATAAATGCTAGTGCTAATAATATAGCGCTTGGTGGATACTTCTTTTCGCAAGCGATAACCGTAGCTGAAGCTGAGGAGGAAGCGCGTTTTGTATTATCTTTGATCGCTGATCATGATATAACTTATCCTATCGTCTTTGATATGGAAGAAATTGCCAATACCAAAACACGTAGTGATCATTTAAGCAAAGAAGAGATAACTCAAATTACCTTGGCATTTTGTAAAGTTATCAAAGATGCAGGATATACTCCTATGATTTATGGAAATAGTCATTGGTTTTTTGCGAAGCTTGATCTTAAAGCACTTGAGGATATTCCTAAATGGTATGCTCAGTATAGTAGTGAACCATACTATCCATATGCCTTTGATATTTGGCAATATACAAGTAGTGGTAAAGTAGATGGTATTAAGGGGAACGTTGATTTAAATATTGCCTTTAAGACCTACTAAAATGGACTTTGATTTACTTGCATTTAAATGGTTATTTTGTTATCATCTTGTTATTAGCGATGAATTGAAGTAGTAATTATCAAGGCTTATAAGCGAATTGTTGGTTGGTGCAAAACAATTAAGTCACGATAATGAACTCGTCAATGAGCTGATCTAAAAAGATCCGTATTCCGCGTTAAGGCAAAGAGTGCATATCAGTCATATGATATGAATTAAGGTGGTACCACGCATAGTCGTCCTTAGCGGACGACTTTTTATATGAAGGAGCGTAATATGAACTTTGAACACAACAAGATTGAAAAGAAATGGCAAGAGTACTGGTTAAAAAACAAGACATTCGCAACCGATACTAGTGATTTTAGTAAACCAAAATTCTACTGTCTCGACATGTTTCCATATCCAAGTGGTGCGGGTCTTCATGTAGGACATCCTGAAGGTTATACTGCTACTGATATCATCTCACGAATGAAACGCATGCAGGGATTTAATGTCTTACATCCCATGGGTTGGGATGCTTTTGGGTTACCTGCTGAACAATACGCATTAAATACTGGTAATCAACCAGCTGCTTTCACATATCAAAATATCGCTACCTTTCGAAAACAAATTCAAGCATTAGGTTTATCATATGATTGGGATCGTGAATTAGCTACTACTGATCCTGATTATTATAAATGGACACAGTGGATATTTTTAAAGTTATATGAAAAAGGGTTAGCTTATGTTGATGAAATCCCAGTTAACTGGTGTCCAGAACTTAAAACCGTTTTAGCAAATGAAGAAGTAATTGATGGCAAAAGCGAACGCGGAGGCTTTCCAGTAATTAGACAGCCAATGCGCCAATGGGTTTTAAAGATAACAGAATATGCGGAAAGATTATTAGAGGATCTTGAACTTTGTGATTGGCCTGCATCAACGAAAGAAATGCAGATCAATTGGATTGGTAAATCAGTTGGTGCCCACGTTGATTTTAAGGTTGATAAGCACGATCTCACATTTACCGTTTTTACTACTAGAAGTGATACCTTATTTGGAGCGACATACTGTGTATTAGCTCCCGAACATCCTTTTATTGCCAAGATCACAACTAATGATAAAAAAGCTGAGATTGATGCTTATATTAAAGCGGTCGCATCAAAATCTGATTTAGAGCGTACAGAATTAAATAAAGAAAAGACAGGAGTCTTTACGGGTGCTTATGCGATTAACCCAGTTAATCAAGAACTTGTACCAATATGGATCGCTGATTATGTTCTAGCAGCCTATGGGACAGGCGCTATTATGGCAGTACCAGCTCATGATGAACGTGATTATGAGTTTGCTAAGAAGTACAATTTAAATATAGTTCCGGTATTGGCTGGTGGTAATATAGATGAAGCAGCTTACGTTGAAGATGGAATTCACATCAATAGTGGTTTTATTAATGGTTTAAACAAAGAAGATGCTTTAAATAAAATGAATGAGTGGCTTGTAGCTAATAAATGTGGTGAACCTAAAACAACGTATAAATTACGTGATTGGTTATTTTCACGCCAAAGATATTGGGGCGAACCTATTCCAATTATAAATATGGCAGATGGTACACAAAGAGCAGTTGATATAAGTGAATTGCCGCTTGAACTACCAGTAGTTGATAATTATAAACCAAATCACAATGGCGAATCACCTTTAGCTCATGCAAAAAACTGGCTTGAAGTTGAGGTTGATGGCAAAAAAGGTAGACGTGAAACTAATACTATGCCACAATGGGCTGGCTCTTGTTGGTATTATTTACGATACATCGATCCTCATAATGATGAAGCATTAGCTGATCCTAAATTATTAGAACACTGGTTACCGGTTGATCTTTATGTTGGAGGATCAGAGCATGCCGTTTTACACTTACTATATGCTCGTTTTTGGCATAAGGTTTTGTATGATTGTGGTGTTGTGCCAACCAAAGAACCGTTTCAGAAATTGTTTCATCAAGGTATGATCTTGGGTGAAAATGGTGAGAAGATGAGTAAATCACGCGGTAATGTCATTAACCCAGATGATTTATTAGTCTCACATGGTGCTGATGCACTACGCGTATATGAAATGTTTATGGGACCACTTGAAGCCTCATTACCATGGAATAATAGTGGTATGGATGGAGCTAGAAAATGGATTGATCGTGTTTATCGATTATTTGATAAAGATGATATCTTAACTAAAGAAAATGATCATCAACTTGATTATGTTTATCATCAAACCGTAAAGAAAGTCACAGGAGATATTGAATCACTAAACTTTAACACCGCAATAAGCCAAATGATGATATTTATCAATGAGTGTTACAAGGTAGATAAGATATATGATGAATACGCACAAGGTTTTATCAAAATGTTTTCATGTTTTGCCCCTCATGTTGGTGAAGAACTGTGGCAAAAATTCAATATATCAACAACAATCGCATACCAACAGTGGCCTAGTTATGATGAAAAGATGTTGGTCAAATCCACCATTGAGATGGCAGTACAAGTAAATGGTAAGATGAGAGGGTTAATCATAGTTGATGTTGATTGTGATGAAGAAACAATAAAAAAAGAAGCATTAAACGTTAATGCGGTGAAAAACGCTATATCAGATAGTCCAATTAAACGCATTATCATTGTTAAGCAAAAAGTAGTTAATATTGTCATATAAAACGCATTTATAGCTTTGGTCATCTTTATTCATGAAATATTCACATTGTGATATTATTTTAATGTATAAGGAGGATTAATAATGGAACAAAACGAACTTGAACAAGTAGAAAATAAACCCGTTCATGATGATAAAGATAATAAGCGTAAGCCAATCTTTAAGACGTTGATAAAAGGCATTATGGTTTTTACCTTAGCTATAAGTGGTGGTTATATCGGAACCACATGGGCAATAAAAGAACATTTACTTGATGATCAGACAACAGTCTTATATCAAGCTGCTGAACGTTACATAAATAACCGTGTAGTACCGACAATAAACGAAGAGTTATCAATCAGTCAGGTTGCCGCATTAACTGCTGATAGTGTAGTTGAGATTAAAACTGAAGCCGCGGTATATAACAATTTTATGCAACAATATGTGACATCAGGCTCGGGAAGCGGTGTCATACTTACGGCTGATGGTTATATAATTACTTGTTATCATGTGATTGGAAATGTATCTAGGATCATTGTTAGATTAAATAATGGTGAGGAATATGAAGCAAGTCTTGTTGGTCAAGATATTGATAATGATATCGCGATCATAAAGATAAAAGCAACTAGCTTAAGCCCTGTAGTTATTGGTAATTCAAGTTTGATGGTAGTTGGCGATACTGTAGTAGCGATTGGTAATCCTTTAGGTGAATTAGGTGGTACGGTAACCAGTGGTATTTTAAGTGCTTTAGATCGCAAGATTACCATTGATGGTACAAGTATGAATCTAATGCAAACCAACGCTGCTGTAAATCCTGGCAACTCAGGTGGCGGCTTATTTAACGCATATGGTGAACTTATAGGCATTGTTAATGCTAAGACTTCAGGTAACAGTATAGAAGGAATAGGTTTTGCCATTCCTATTGATACAATAAAAGATACAATACAACAGATAATTGAAAAAGGTTATGTGACGGGTAAAAGAATGCTTGGTATTACTATTGTTGAGATTAATGATCAACAAACCGCCACGCAATATGGAGTAAGCGAATTTGGTGTTTACATTACATCGGTGGCAGCTGATTCTTTAGCTTTAGAAGTTGGACTAAAAGTTAATGATCGTATCGTTGCTTTAAACAACATTGAAATAAAATCAGTCGCTGAGCTACAACAACTTTATCGTAATTCACTTGTTGGTGAAACTGTTACGATCAAAGTGATGCGCAATAATAAAGAAATAGACATTTCATTTATCAGAGAGTAAAGGATATCGTAACGATATCCTTTTATTGTGAGTTAATAATTTTGATTGTATAATATCTTTAAGGACAAACCCCATGAATAATATTAAAGGTAGTAAACTGATCAAGATCGCCAGTGTCTTATTGATAATTACCGCCATAATAAGTATTCCCATATTATGCTTTTTAATTCGGGAATTGAATCCATATCATTTAACACGTCGATCGCTTGACTTTATTGAACTATATGGTGCATTAGCAGCTCTTGTCTATCAGGTTCCAATTGTTATAACAGGGATTTGTGGTTTAATTTTACATGATGAAACAAGTAAATATCGGATTCTTTTGGGTTTTGGTATTACGACTTTAATACTAGCAGTATTGATCAGCATGGCTCTTGTCAATCATGCTTACATGTTGAGTTTTACGATAATAATATTAATTGCTTATATCAAAGGGGCATTTGATAATCGTGCTACTTTGCTTGAAAATGATAGATCACCAACTCAGGATCACTAAATAGACGAGCATCATAACCAGTTGTTCCCAAGCCATTAGTTATATCAAGTAGGGTAAAAGCTACTTTTGTTTTACCCTGATAATAGTTGATGGCATAGGGCATTTTGATCATTTGACCATAAAAGGGTAGGTTTATTTGTCCACCCAAACTATGACCTGCGATCATGATATCCACATTGAACTTAGTAATCTTATCAATTAAGTCAGGAGTATGAGAGACTAATAGATTGAAACCATTTGCATCATAACTATTAAATATCGCATTTAAATCAGGTTCGCTATTAACGAGGTTACTAATAGCGATAAGGTTAATGGCTTGACTATCATTATTTGTTAGTTTTATTATCTGATCATTTAAGATCTCAAAATTTGCGTCATACATGATTTGATCAAAACTCTGTTTAATTGTCTGTGAACTTAAATCAAGATCACCATAAATAGCGAATTTTCCTAGAGGCGCTTTTATTGAACTTAATAATTCAATGACTTTATTTTGACTATCAGCGGAAGGTGGATTGTTGATGGGATCAGCGAACAGATCACCCAAGAAAATGACGATATCAGGTTTAATAGTGATGATTTGATCAATTATCATACTTAATCGCTCTATATCCATAAACTCACCATAATAAATATCACTAAAGAAAAGTATTTCCGTATTATTAAAGGAAGGTGGAATTTTTGAACTTTCGATAGTTTCATAGCGAATGTTAATGCGCTTAACAGCTAAGTATCTAGCATCATAATAAAAATATGCACAAACTCCCATAAAAATTAGACTAATTAATAACAATAACTTTTTAAGTGCGCTCATAAAATCCTTTCATTTAAAGCAATGATAGCACAAAATTATGGTGGTTAAACAAAAAAAAGGCGCTAAGCCTAATTTTTGTTACTAAGTTGTGCCATCGCTTCTTTATGGTTTAAGATAACCGGAATGACGATTGGATTACGATGAGTCTTTTGGTATAAGAATGGTTCAAGGGAACCACGGATACAATTCTTAATTTCATTAAAGGTGGTTTTACCAGCCATACGTTTCTTTAAAGCGTCATAAACGACCGTTTCTGCCTCTTTAAGCAATGGTTGACTATCTTTAATAAAGACAAAACCACGGCTTACGATACTAGGTTTACAAATTATCTTATTGAAACGTGAATCAATAGCCACAATAACTGCGACAAGTCCACTATCGGCTAAAATCTTACGATCACGTAAGACAGCCGTTGATAAACCACTAGCATCATTACCATCGACATAGATATCTTCAGTTTGAATTCTTGTATTAGCTAAGAAAGCTTTATTATTTCTAAGTACAACAACATCACCATTTGCACAGATAAACGTATTGTCTGGATCAACACCGGTTTCAACTGCGGTTTCACTATGGATCTTTAACATACGATATTCACCATGTATTGGCATAAAGTACTTCGGTTTTGTTAACTGTAACATTAGTTTTTGTTCTTCACTTGAAGCGTGTCCTGTAGTATGGATGCTGGTAAGTGGAGAGTTTGTCAATACTTTAGCACCAGCTCTTGTTAAGCTGTTTACAACTTTGGAAATACTAACGGAATTACCAGGAATAGGACTGCTTGAAAATACGACCGTATCACCAGGTAAAATCTTGATATGACGGTGGGAACCATTCGCAATGCGTGATAAGGCAGCTAAGGGTTCACCTTGGCTACCAGTACAGATGATTACCATTTTACTAGCTTCAACTGTGTTAATTTGGTCTTGTGCTACAAAATAGCTATCCGGTATATTGATGTGTTTGAGTTTACGACCAATTTCAACAACATTTTCCATTGACCGTCCGAAAATCGCGACTTTACGATCACAAGCAGCAACTGCTTCAAGAATTTGTTGGACTCGATGGACATTGCTTGAAAATGTTGAGATGATAATTCTGCCTTTAGCTTTTCTAACAATATCAAGTATTGATTGCGCAACTTTCTTTTCACTGATTGAAAAATCTTCAACTTCAGAGTTAGTACTATCACTAAGTAAAAGATCAACCCCAATTTGTCCTATATAAGCAAGTTTTTGATAATCAGTATTAGTACCAACGGGAGTAAGGTCAAACTTAAAATCACCAGTATGAACAATACGACCGTTAGGTGAATTGATCAATACCCCTAATGAATCAGGGATAGAGTGAACAGTATTAAAGAAGCCAACAACCAATGGTCCACAATCAATACGCGATCCCTCATTGATTTCTTCAACAACAACTTTTTTATTCATGCGTTTTTCTTCAAGCTTCTTTTGAATTAGACTACACGCAAAGCGTGGCGCATAGATTTTAGGAATCTTTACACTTTGAAGAAGGAAGGGTATCCCTCCTATATGATCTTCATGACCATGGGTTATGATCAAAGCTTTTATCTTTTTTTCGTTTCTTATGATATGGGAATAATCCGGTATCACGTAGTCTACACCCAAAAGATTTTCCTCTGGAAATCTTACCCCAGCATCAATGATGATAATGTTATCTTGATGTTCAACACAGTACATGTTCTTGCCAACTTCGCCAAGTCCACCCAGTGCATAAACAAAGGTATCATCATCTCTTAGACTTTCGTCTGTTTGATTTAGGATATTAAAATCAGATTGAATCTTTGGTGCGGTTTGTTTTCTTTTCATTTTTTCTCCTTTGCACCAATATAATGATAGCTGTCGCTATTTCTATTTAAAGTACGATCGCATTTGGTATCTCATGGTAAGGATCATTTTGATTAATATGATCGTAATAAAGGATACCTGATAAATGATCGATCTCATGTTGTAATACTACTGCTAAATAACCTTTGGCTCTTATCTTGATATACTCATTAGTGAATAAATCAAACGCTTCAACTGTAATACGGGCATAACGAGGTACGTAACCCTCATGCACTTCCTTAACGGAAAGACAACCCTCACCACTGGCTAAATAACATTTTTGTTCAGAATGACTGATAATCTTAGGGTTTGCTAATGCTAATTTAACAGATTCTTGTATGCCATCATTTTCTTCTTCAATAAAGACGGCTATCAATGCTTTATTAATTCCAACTTGTGGCGCAGCCAAACCACTGGCAGCCAACAAGCCATATTTCGCTTTTAATGCTTCATCATGAGAATCAACAACATACTTTAATAATTTGTTAAGTATTGTTAGATCTTTTTTGGAAAGAGGCACACCAACAAGGTCTGCCTTTTTACGCAAAGCCGGATCTTTATCATCTAAAATCGGATAATATTTATTTGCCATTTTAAAATAACCTCAGTAATATATTAATGCTTAAAGCGATAAATTAATTTTAAGTTTACTGCTTCGAGACCATATTATAAGGTATAATTCTAGTCATGGCAAGTATTTTACCTTGAAAGTTGTAAGGTTTCATCTAGTACATCCTTATGTTGATTATATTATTGCCTAACTTCTATATCAATAGTATATTTTATTTATAAGGAGCATTCAATGATCAAAAAAATATTTCAAACAATATTGATCATGCCAAGATATAGTGATCATTATATCCATTATACTATTGTTTTATTAGGGCTATTTGGTGTAGTGATGCAAATTAGCGCGGGTATGTTTACAAGTAGTACTTTTTCATACGCTACACTTATCACACTGACAATAAGACAAGTAGTATATTTTATCGCTGGTTATATAGCGATGGTCATAGTTGCTAATCTTTTTACGTTTAAACGTTTTGTAAAGCTTATGATGATCTTGATGGTGATCGTCATCGTTTTACTATTACTAACGCGCTTGTCAACTGCAACAGGTGGTGCTTATGGATGGATAAGATTCAGTTTATTTGGTTTTGGTTTTTCTATTCAACCAAGTGAATTCGCTAAGTTAATGATGATTTTGGTAATGGCTGTTTATCTTGGTGATCGCAAGAATGTGAAGTTATCAACATTGATACTACCGCCATTCATCTTTTTTATGGTCATCATGACTTTAATTGGCTTTTATCAAAAGGATATGGGAACAGCCATCCTTTTAACACTGATCACTTTCTTTTGTTTTATGATACCAACTGCTAAGGATTTACGATTATCGCAGTTGATTGCTTTGATACTAGCTGTTATCTTTTTTGGTTTGATGATCTTCTTTACCACTGATAAAGGGATTGCTATTTTAGAATCACTTAATATCAGTGCTTATCAATTAACACGCTTTAGAGCAGTGCAAAATCCCTTTTATGATAAATTTGGTAAAGGTTATTTTGATTTAAACAACAGTTTGATTGGTTTTAGTCGTGGTAGTTTATTTGGGGTTGGTTTAGGTAAATCAATACTTAAGTATAGTTATATTTCAGCTGCTACAACTGATTTTATTATGGAAGTGGTCGTTGAAGAATTGGGTTTTGTTGGATTTATGTTTGTTTTTGGTGGGTATGTTATTTTAGCTTGGCGACTTTTTAAACATAGTTTGCTTGCTAAAAATGAACGCGTCAAGATAGTAATGATTGGTGTAATGATGTATTTCGCCCTGCATTTTATTTTCAATGTGGGAGGGGTAACGTGCTTAATACCATTAACTGGCATACCACTTTTACTAATATCGGCTGGAGGATCAAGTACAATGGCATCAATGATGGCGATTGGTGTTGCTCAAGCACTAATAAATAAAGAAAAAGTAGAAGCACTAAGGAAACAATATGAGAATAATAGCCGGTAAATTACGCTCAAGACAAATAAAAACCTTAACCGGGAATAATACGCGACCAACAACTGATAAAGTAAAGGAAGCGCTATTTAATGCGATTGGACCATACTTTGATGGTGGGGTACTGCTTGATATGTTTTCAGGAAGCGGTAGTATTGCTTTTGAGGCTTTATCGCGTGGCATGAGCTTTGCGGTATGTATTGAAAGTGATAATGAAGCTGTAAAGATAATAACTGAAAATACCAAGAATTTACAACTTGATAAAGTTACTAAATTAATCAAAGCTGATTATCAAAGAGCTTTAAAAATGATCAATGATCAATATAAATTTGATCTTGTATATATTGATCCACCTTATCATTATCAAGATATTGATAAAATGATATCACTTTTGAATAAATATACATTACTAAACATAAATGCGATCATAATAGTTGAAACTAGAAAAGAAAGTCAACTTAATGAGCAATATGATGATATAATTAAATATAAGGAAAGCGTCTATGGTATCACTAAATTAACATACTATAAAAAGGAGGAAAGATAATGAAAGTTGCTGTTTATCCTGGTTCATTTGATCCAGTGACCAATGGTCATTTGGACATTATCGATCGCGCTAGTAGATTGTTTGATCAGTTATACGTAGTTATCATGCAAAATCCAAGTAAGAAAAACACTTTTACATTGGATGAAAGAGTTGAAATGCTAAGAACGATTACCGCAAAGTACTCTAATGTTGGGGTAATGTCACAAGTTGGATTGACAGTAAATGTTGCTAAGGAACTAAATGCTCAATTTTTGATTAGGGGAATAAGAGCCACTATGGATTTTGAGATGGAGTTACAACAAGCAACTGCTAATATGTCTTTAGCACCCAACATTGAAACGGTATTTTTTGTCACAAGACCTGAAAATTCATTTATATCAAGTAGTACCGTTAAAGAGATTGCTTTAAATCATGGCGATATTAAAGGTTTTGTACCTGATAGTATCGTTAGTAGAATTAAAGATAAATACAAGTAATAACATGTACCAGATTATTGATAATCGTTTGGTAAGAACTGATATGAGTACATTTGATAGTTCAAAAACATCTGTATTCATTTACAAAGAACTATCACTTACAGAAAAAGCTTATTTTGCAGATTATTTTGCGGATGTACATGAGCGCGTAAAATACTGTAAAGCACAAGAACATTATACATATATGAGTGGAACGATCGTTTTGCCTGTGAAAGAACATTTTCCACAAACAAAATGGTTTTCATTTTGTATTAAGAAAGATATGTTGTTATTAATTGATGATGATGGCTTGATTGACCAATACATGCATAAATTAACTAATGTAAAATTCTATGCTCAAGCAACACCCGGTAGAATTTTAGCAGATATAGTTGAACTCTCGATTGAACATGATTTTGATTATTTAGAGTTAATTGAAGAACAAATCACTTATATTGAAGATATGGTGTTGAATAACACAATCAAAGATTTCAATCGTAAGATGACTAATATCAAACGTGAATCGATGTATTATTATAATTTTTATAATCAAATGGCTGATATGTTGGAAGGTTTGATCGATGATATAAATGATCGCTTTGTTAAAAACGATAAACAATACTTTGATACTTTACTACATCGTTGTTTGAGACTTCAAAACTATGCTAAGCAATTACGTGAGTATTCAAGTCAAGTTAACGAAGAATACCAAATGCAATTAGATCTTTACTTAAATAATGTCATGAAAATACTGACAGTAGTAACGGCAATTTTAATGCCTTTAACTTTAATTACAAGTTGGTATGGCATGAATTTTAATAATATGCCAGAACTATCATGGCGGTATGGGTATCTTATGGTATCTATCATGATGGTAATCGTATTGATTGGTAGTTTATGGCTAATGCGTCGAAAAAAATTCTGGTAGATCATACCGCTGTAAATAACAGCGGTTTTTTTAGCACAAAATTATTGACAGTGCTAAATGATTGACGTATACTATTAGCAGACATAAGGTTAGAGTGCTAATGAAGGAGGTGGAAAATGTTAAGTGGCAGAATGATTGAGATTTTTAAAGCTATTGTTGAAGAGTTTATCGCAACTGCTGAACCAGTTGGAAGTAAAACATTGGTAGAAAAATACCACTTGACTTATTCCACCGCAACGATTCGCAATGAAATGATGGAACTTGAAAACATCGGTTTAATCGAAAAAACCCATACCAGTAGTGGCCGGGTACCTTCGATTGAAGGCTACCGTTTTTATGTTGAGAACTTAATGGAAGGTCATATCGATGAGCAAATGGCGCTTGTAGTACAAAATGCTTTCTCTGATCGTTCACTTAATATTCAAGATTTGATCAAAAAGAGTTGTGATATTCTAGCACAGATGACTAATCTAACTAGTATCGTATTAGGACCGGATGCACAAAGTCAAAAACTTGAACATATCAAATTGTTTATAGTAGATGAAAGAAACGCCGTTGCAGTCTTTATCACTGATACCGGTCACACTGAGAACAGAATGTTTCAGTTTGATGAAGCGGTTAGTGTGCAAGATATCCAGGTGTGTTGTGACATCCTCAATGATCGCTTAAAGGGGACATTTATTCATCAAATCGTAGATAAAATGAATCAAATCAAACCGTTACTTGAAATATCTCTGGACCGTCATGAAGTATTATTTAAGGCATTTGTGGCAGCGTTTATCAAGTTTGCTAATGAAAATTTCTATTACAGTGGCCAAAATCGATTGATGTATCAACCAGAGTTTGCAGATATCGAACGTTTAAAGCAATTAATGGGAATGCTTGAAGACTCACAATTGTGGCGCGATATTGGTAAAGGCAAAGGTAATATGTTACTTAAAACATCAGATACTTCACAATTAGTGTGGCTTGATGATATGGCAGTTGTATCCAGTAGGTTTAAGATCAATAGTGAAGAAGAAGCACAGTTAATGTTGGTTGGACCTTCACGTATGGATTATGATCATATCGTTTCACTGATTGAATATTTAGCTGATAGTATTGAGAAGATGCTGAATCAAGGAGGTCGAAATGACGAAGAAAAATGAAGAAAAAAATGAAGAAATGGTCAATGCGACCGTAGACAAGCAAACAGAAGAATCAAACACCGAGAGCGAGAGTAAGAAAAAAGGTGTAGGGTTTAAAAAGAAAGAAGATAGAGAACAGTTGAAGATTATTGAACTTGAAAACGAGATAGTCGCATTAAATGAAAAGATTATCGGATTAACAAATGAGTATTACAAAGCCTACGCCGATGCTGAAAATACCAAGAAGCGATTACAACAAGAATATGCTAATAAAAGCAAGTACATGATTCAAAGTTTCGCTACTGAAATGTTACCAGTAATCGACAATCTAGAAAGAGCGCTTGAAAACGCTGATACTGAATCAGCGATATATGTAGGAGTCAACATGGTTCATCAACAATTAACTGCCGCTCTTAAAAAAGAAGGCGTTGAAGAAATAGCAGCACTTGGTTTAGAGTTCGATCCCAATTTCCATCATGCAATATTGACAGAAGCGAAAGAGGGAGTTGAAGCAAACATAGTTATAGAAGTATTACAAAAAGGTTACAAATTAAAAGATCGTATCTTACGAGCAGCACTTGTTAAAGTAAGTGAATAGGAGGAAAAAGAAATGAGCAAAATTATTGGAATAGACTTAGGAACAACCAATTCATGTGTCGCTGTCATGGATGGTGGTGAAGCAAAGGTTATCACAAACCCAGAAGGTAACAGAACAACTCCTTCGGTAGTGGCCTTTAAAAATGGTGAGCGTATTGTTGGTGATGCCGCTAAAAGACAGGTGGTCACTAATAAAGATTCAGTTATTTCCGTTAAACGTTTAATGGGAAGTAACAAGAAAATTGAATTAGAAGGAAAATCTTATACACCACAAGAAATTTCAGCGATGATTTTACAATACATCAAAGGATATGCCGAAGATTATTTGGGTGAAAAAGTAACGAAGGCGGTCATTACCGTACCTGCTTACTTTAATGACGCTCAAAGACAAGCAACTAAAGATGCTGGTAGAATTGCAGGACTTGAAGTTGAACGCATCATAAATGAACCAACTGCCGCAGCGTTAGCGTTTGGCATTGACAAAACTGACAAAGAACAGAAAGTTTTAGTTTATGACCTTGGTGGTGGAACATTTGATGTTAGTATACTTGAGTTAGCTGATGGAACATTTGAAGTATTAGCTACAGCAGGGGACAACATGTTAGGTGGCGATGATTTTGATAACATCGTTGTTGATTGGCTAGCTGATCAGTTTAAGAAAGATAATGCTATCGATCTAAAACAAGATCGTATGGCTTTACAAAGAATGAAAGAAGCAGCTGAAAAAGCGAAAAAAGACTTATCAAGCATGGTTCAAACGCAAATTAGCTTACCATTTATCTCGGCTGGTCCATCTGGTCCTTTGCATTTAGATGTTACCTTGACAAGAGCTAAATTTGAAGATATGACCAAACAATTAGTCGAAAGAACAGTAGGGCCAGTAAGACAGGCTTTAAAAGATGCTGGCTTGACTAAGAATGATATTCATCAAGTATTATTAGTTGGTGGTTCAACACGTATTCCTGCAGTTCAAGAAACTGTAAAACGTGAACTTGGTAAAGAACCTAACCATTCCGTTAACCCGGATGAAGTAGTAGCGATTGGTGCTAGTATTCAAGGTGCAGTTATCAGTGGTGATGTTAAAGATGTGTTGTTGCTTGATGTAACACCATTATCCCTTGGTATTGAAACTTTGGGTGGCGTTATGACAACTCTTATTACTCGCAACACAACTATCCCAACATCAAAATCACAAGTATTCTCTACCGCTGCTGATAATCAACCGGCTGTTGATATTCATGTATTACAAGGTGAAAGACCGATGGCAGCTGATAATAAGACACTTGGATTATTTAAGCTTGATGGTATCGCACCAGCGCGTCGTGGTATTCCTCAAATTGAAGTAACGTTTGATATTGATGTTAATGGTATTGTTCATGTTTCAGCTTTAGATAAAGGAACTAATCGTAAACAATCAATTGTGATTCAAAATTCTACAGGCTTATCAAAAGAAGAAATTGAAAGAATGGTAAAAGAAGCCGAAGAGCATAAGGTTGAAGACGAAAAACGTAAAGAAGAGATCGAACTTAAGAACAAGGCTGAACAGTTTATCAACCAAATCGATGACACCTTAAATAATGAACAAGCTAATATACCAGCTGATCAAAAAGCAGAGGTTACAAAGCTTCGCGATGAACTTAAGAAAGCAATCGATGAAAATGATATTGATACACTAAAAGATAAGATTGATGCTTTAGAGAAAGCAGCTCAACAAATGGGAGCTTCGATGTATCAACAAAACGCTAATGGTGCTGAAGATGTAAATGATGCTAACCAAGATGATGATGTTGTTGATGCAGAGTTCAAAGAAAAATCATAACCAACTATAATCCTAGTTAAATACTAGGATTTCTGTGGTAAAGCAGTGGAAAAAGGAGAGCTATGAGTACCAAAAGAGATTATTATGAAATACTGGGATTAAGTAAAGGCGCAAGTGAAAATGATATCAAAAAAGCTTATCGTACCCTTGCGAAGAAATTTCATCCTGATGTAAATAAAGAAGCCGGAGCAGCGGATAAATTTAAAGAAGTAAGTGAAGCGTATGAAGTGTTGTCTGATCCGCAAAAGAAAGCTACCTATGATCAGTTTGGTCATTCGGGAATGGACGCAAGTGGATATGGTGGTTTTAGTGGCTTTAGTGGCGCCGGTTTTGATGATTTAAGCGATATTTTCGGATCGTTTTTTGGTGGTGGTGGATTCTCACAATCTTCTTCACGTCGTACTAATACAACCGGACCTCGAAAAGGTCAGGACTTATTTATGAAAATGCGGGTGGATTTCATGGATGCTATTTTTGGCAAGAATGAAACAATCACCCTTGATGTTGATGAACAATGTTCAGAATGCTTAGGTAGTGGCGCCAGAAGTAAGAGTGATGTAAAGGTATGTACTCGCTGTAATGGTCAAGGAACAATTGTTTCCCAACAAAGGACTGCTTTTGGGGTTTTTCAGTCTCAAAGCGTTTGTCCTGAATGCCGTGGCAGTGGTAAAACGGTTGCCAATAAATGTCGTAAATGTAATGGTGAAGGATATGAACATAAACGTATCAATGTTGATGTAAAAATACCTGAAGGGATTCAAAGTGGTCAACAGCTTCGAATCGCTGGCAAAGGCGAAAGAGGATCAAATGGTGGACCAAATGGGGATCTCTATATTGAAATCGCTGTTGAAAAACACAAATTTTTTGAACGTGATGGTAAAAACATCTATATCAACATACCAATTAGTGCGGTTGATGCCACATTAGGTTGTACCATTGATGTACCAACGGTTTATGGTGATGTTGAACTTACAATACCAGCTGGCACACAAAACGCCACTAAATTCCGACTAAAAGGAAAAGGCGTCAAGGATACTAGATCAAGTATTGCTGGTGATCAATTTGTTGAAGTTAAACTTGAAGTTAATACTAAGTTAAGTAAAGAAGAAAAAGAACTTTATGAACGGATTCGTAACTTAAATGGTAAAGAGTCGGTATTCTCTAAATTTAAAAAAGCTTTCAAAAGTTAAGGAGGTACGATCATGAATGTTGAACAGATGAGTGAAAGATTACAAAAAATCATTCAAAAAGCTGTCCAATTGGCCATGACACTTCGTCATCCAGAAATTACAACCGCGCATATGTTAAAGGCGATATTGGAAGATGATACCTGTGATGGTTTATGGCAAGAATTTGCGATTGATAAGCAAACACTGTTTGATATTGTCGATGTTAATCTTGAAAAGATTGCGATTGTTTCAAATTATCAACAACCAACAATTAGTCATGATGTTAATAAGAGCTTTGTTGAAGCAGAAGTTTGGTCACGCCAACAAAAGGATTCTTATTTATCAGTAGCAGCGGTACTAATTGCTTTGCTCTATAATAATTCGATGATATCTAAAGAAATAGTTACCAAGATCAATGTTACTAAACAAGATTTTATAGATGCCGAATTAAGAAGGCGGAAAGGGCGAACAATGGATGATGCAACTACAGAAGCCAATCTTAATGCGCTTGAAAAATATGGTCGTGATTTAGTTAAAGATGTAAAATATGGAAAGATCGATCCTGTTATTGGTCGTGATGATGAAATTAGACGTATCATACAAATTTTATCACGCAAGACCAAAAATAACCCCATCTTAATTGGTGAACCAGGGGTTGGTAAAACGGCCATTGTTGAGGGTATCGCTTGGCGTATCATGAAAAATGATGTACCAATTAGTTTGTCAGAGAAGAAACTGATTGAACTTGATATGGGAGCTTTAATAGCTGGTGCAAAATTTCGTGGTGAATACGAAGAAAGACTTAAAGCAGTATTAAATGAAGTTAAACAAGCGGATGGAAATATAATACTCTTTATTGATGAAATTCATAATTTAGTTGGAGCTGGTAAGACAGAAGGTTCAATGGATGCGGCTAACTTGTTAAAACCAATGTTAGCACGTGGTGAATTGCGCTGTATTGGAGCAACAACCTTTGATGAATATCGTAAGTTTATTGAGAAAGATAAAGCGCTGGAAAGAAGATTTCAAAGGATTACTGTTGAAGAACCATCAGTTGAAGATACAATATCAATTTTAAGAGGTTTAAAGGATCGCTTTGAAACTCATCATGGCGTGCAGATTCTAGATGAAGCCATCATTGCAGCAGCAAGCTTATCACAACGTTATATCACCGATCGTTTTCTACCTGATAAAGCAATTGATCTGATTGATGAAGCTTGTGCATCAATAAGAGTAGAAATGGATTCATTACCAGATGAACTTGATGAACTTAACCGCAAGATCATGCAATTAGAAATAGAAGAAACAGCACTCAAAAAAGAAACCGATCAAAAGACAAAAGATCGTTTACAACAGTTACGTAATGAACTTACCAATTATAAAGAACAAAGGACTATCGTCTATTCACAATGGGATAAAGAAAAGAAAGATCTTGCTGAAAGTAAAGCAAACAAAGAATTGCTTGAGAAAGCTAAACTTGATCTTGAACAAGCACAGAATGAAGTTAGATATGAAGACGCTGCTAAATTACAATATGATACTATCCCAACCCTTGAAAAGAAGATTAAGGATCAACAAGCAAATAAAAGTTCTAATGCCTTAATACCAGAAACGGTAGATGCCGAAATGATTGCTAGGATCGTTGCTAAATGGACACATATTGAAGTAAGTAAATTGCTTGATACTCAAAGACAGAAACTGCTAAATCTTGAAGCTACTTTAAGCAAAAGAGTCATGGGACAAGATGAAGCTTTGCGTTTAGTCACTGATGCTATCATGCGCTCAAAAGCTAACATTCAAGATGAGAATAGACCAATTGGATCGTTTTTGTTTCTAGGACCAACAGGGGTTGGTAAAACGGAAGTGGCTAAAGCTTTAGCTGAGCAATTGTTTGATTCAGAAAACAAGATCATACGTATTGATATGAGTGAGTACATGGAGAAGTTTAGTACATCTCGTTTAATTGGAGCACCTCCTGGTTATGTAGGTTATGAGGAAGGTGGTCAATTAAGTGAGGCGGTAAGAAGAAAACCATATTCAATAATTCTGCTTGATGAAGTAGAGAAAGCTCATCCTGATGTATTCAATATCTTACTACAAATCCTTGATGATGGTCGTATTACTGATAGTAAGGGCGTCGTGGTTGATTTTAAGAATACCTTAATAATAATGACAAGTAATTTAGGCTCACAATTCGCTTTTGAAGAAGATGAAACAAAACGAATTAACGGATATCAAGATGAACTAAAACGTTTCTTTAAACCAGAATTTATCAATCGTATTGATGAGATTATCGTCTTTAATCGTTTAAATGATGATGTAATGATCAAGATAGCGGGAAAGTTCTTAAATGAACTAAAGTTACGCTTACATGATCGTAACATTCAACTTGAGATTACAGAAGCAGCTAATAAGTTAATCATTGCTGAAGGGGTCGATCCAGTTTATGGAGCTCGACCAATGAAACGATTCATTCAAAGAAATATTGAAACCTTGATTGCTAAAAAGATCATTGAAGATAGTATTGAAGAAGATGCAGTATTAAAAATTGATGTCAAAGATAACAAGTTTACGGTAATCAAAGTATAATAATACCCTTATCACATTGTGATAGGGGTTTTCTTTATAATTCAAACACGATATAATCAAAACGGTGATAACATGCAAATAGTAAGAAAAGACGGTAATACCGTCCCCCTTTTAGACAACGTCTTTATCGTAAGTCAAAAAGCCGTTAAAGCAGCTGAACTCATTGGTAGTGAAAATGTCGTGAATGCCACAATTGGTTCACTTTATACTGAAGATGAAATCATTGCCGCTTATGATGTTGTTTATGATACTTATGATCACATCAGTAAAGAAACCAAAGCCCAGTACGCTGAAGCAATTACCGGCAGTGCTGAATTTAAACGTACCGTTTTTGATTGGGTAAAAGGAGATAACAAGTTCAATCTTTATCACAATGTGGTCGCAACTCCAGGAGGCACTGGTGCAGTGGCGCTTGCAATGATGAATATCTTAGATATTAACATGAAGGTGTTACTACCAAGTTTGGCTTGGTCTTCTTATCAGTTAATGGCTAAAAACAATCATCTTCAAATAGCTTTGTATGATATGTTTGAAGGTGATCATTTTAACTTAGATGCTTTTGCTCAACAAGCTGATACTATTATGCACCAACAAGGGAAATTACTTGTTATCATCAATGATCCACTTCATAATCCCAGTGGTTATACGATGAGTGATGAAGAGTGGCAAGCAGTGATAAGGATCATTAATCGCTTAGCTAAGCTTGGACCATGTGTTTTATTAAATGATATTGCATATATTGATTATGCCAAAAAACTTAGTACCGCGCGTGATTACATGTGCCATTTTAATGAAATTGATGATAATGTGGCTATTATCGTAGCTTTCAGTTGTTCAAAAACACTGACCTCATATGGTATGCGTTTAGGAGCTGCTATTATCTTAGCTAAAAATGAAACTACGGTTAAACTTATTTATGATACCTTTGAAAACTCAGCTCGTGCTATATGGAGTAATGCAAATAATGGTTGGATGGCGAACTTTGTTGAAGTAGTAAATCATAATAGGGAAGCTTTCTTAAAAGAAAAACAGAAGTATGTTGATCTTTTAGCACTTCGTAGCGAGATATTCATTACGGAAGCTAAAGCAGTTGAATTACCTATTTATCCTTACAAAGAAGGTTTTTTTGTAACACTTAATATTACAAAACCACAGTTGTTAGAGCGCTATCATGAAGCACTAATGAATGATCATATTTATACAGTTAAGCTTCATAATGGTATTAGAGTTGCCTTATGTAGTGTTAATCTCACAAAAACAAAGGGATTAGCATCTCGCATGAAAAAAATATATGATGAGACAATTAAAAACATAGCTTGAGGCTATGTTTCAGCCTGTTGACAAAGAAGTATAGTAAAAATATATATAATTTGATAAAATGAAGAAGGCATGAAGATGCTTGTTTACCTTATTTTGCCAAAAATAGTACAACTCTTCATGCCTTTTATAATGAGAAAAAGCCATAGAAATAGTATAATAGAAGTAGGCAAAATGAGGTAAAAGCTATGGCAATGACAAATCACAACAATCGCAAAAATGATTGCATGATATTTAGCACAATCGAACAGTTAGTACCACAAACACATTTAGTAAGAAAACTAGAGAAGACAATCAATTGGAGTTTTATCTATCCATTAGTAAAAGCATTATACAGTGATATAGGACGACCAAGCATTGATCCGGTTGTCCTTTTTAAAATGATATTTATCAATTATCTATTTGGGATAAACTCAATGAGAAAGACCTGCGAAGAGATAAAAGTAAACTTAGCATATCGATGGTTTTTAGGTATATCAATAGATGATGAAGTACCAAACTATTCGACATGGAGTCAAAACTACATACGCAGATACAATAGCAGCGAAGTGTTTGATGAGATATTCAAACAGATCATTGAACAAGCGATAAAATATGGATTCGTAGATGTTAAGAATATCTATGGTGATTCGACCCATCAGAAAGCCAGCGCCAACACGAGAAAAGCAATAGATGTAGAAGTAGCGATTACCAAGAAATATTATGAAGAAGATCTAAAAGCAGAGATTAATAAAGATCGTGAATCCCATGGCAAGAAACAATTAAAGGAAGTTATCACAAGCGAATATAATTATGATGAAGAAACAGGAGAGATAAAAGAAGACAAAATAACGAAACACATCAAACAAAGTACAACAGATCCAGAAAGCGGATTATATCATAAGGGTGAGAAAGAGAAGTGTTTTGCGTATAGTCATCAAACATTTTGTGATAAAAACGGGTTTGTGTTAGGTAGTAAAACGATACCTGGAAACATGCACGATAGCGTTACCTTCAAAGCAGCTTATGATGAAATAATCAAAGCATATGATGGTATTGAGAACATCGGATTAGATTCGGGTTATAAAACAGCCGTTATCGCCAGAGACATAATTGAATCAGGCATAAAGCCGTATTTTCCCTACAAAAGACCAATGACGAAAAAAGGATTCTTGAAGAAATATGAATATGTATATGATGAAGCATTCGACTGTTATCTATGTCCCAATGATAAGATACTAAGCTATACGACCACCAATAGAGAAGGACGCAAAGAATACAAATCAAACCCTGAAGATTGTGAGAATTGCCCATTATTAACCAAGTGTACTTTAAGTAGGAATCAAGTAAAAGTTGTACAAAGGCATGTTTGGGAAGAGTACTTAGAAGAAGCCGAAGAGATTAGACATACAATTGGATATCGCGATATATATGATAAAAGGAAAGAAACTATTGAACGGGTGTTCGCGGATAGTAAAGAAAGTCATGGCTTAAGGTATACACGTTTGCGAGGCTTAAAGAAAAATCAACATCAAGTGTTGATCATTTTCGCTTCTCATAATCTTAAAAAGATGGCAAACTGGAGCTGGAATAGGTCTACCTTTTATCATAAAAGCTTTCTCTTTTTAGACTTTTGGATCAAATCATCGCTTTTTATCAAGAAAAAAGTTGTACTATC
>JAYFOM010000032.1:0-13231 GCA_034932685.1 Erysipelotrichaceae bacterium | reverse complement strand
TGATCTGGCTTTCTTTTATTGGAGACGAATATAATGAACCCACACATATTATATATCTTTATTTTACCTGACGTCTATATTCAATAGGACTCATTTTTAGTTTTGTTACAGGTCTTATATAATTGTAATAAGTTATGTATTCGTCAATGGCTTTAATGAGCTGGTTGGCATTTTTATACTCATGTTCATGTCCATACCACATCTCAGTCTTCATTCGACCAAAGAAGTTTTCTGTTGGTGAATTATCAAGACAGTTTCCCTTTCGACTCATGGATTGAATAATTCCTAAATCTTTCAGTCGTTTTACGTATCTTGAATTTTGATATTGAATACCTTGATCAGACTGCATCATCATTCCCAAAAGTTTATCTTGATGCCTATCCTCGAGTTGGTTAAGCATCTGAGTGATTTTATCCGTCTTGGCATCTTGTGCTGCCACATGCGCTAAAACTTCTCTAGAATTGAAATCAATGATTGATGATAAATACACTGTTTCTTCTGAAATTGGGAAGATAGTTATATCTGTACCGGCTTTCTCATAGGGTTTAGTTGTCTTAAAATCTTGGTTCATCAAGTTGGGTTTAGTATAGCCTAAATCACCCTCATACGAATTAAAACGACGCCATTTTTTAATCTTCTTTTTAAGATAGTTTTTCGATCTCATTATTTCAAGAACCTTGTTTTTACCAATAGTAAAACCCATATTCTTTAGTTCTAGATGAATTCTTTGATAACCTAGACATTTTTTATGTTTGTTTAAGTATAAATCATCAATTGCTTGTTCTATTGCTTTGTACTTGTAGACTTTCTTTTTATATCCACTATGGTGGTAATAATATACTGATGATGGTAGATCTGCTATTACTAGAAGGACTGATAATTTAAATGTCTTCCTTAACTCTGTAACTATAATACTCTTTTCTTTATTTGTTACGCCCTCTAGCTTTTGAGTTAAGGACGGCGATTTTTTTAAGAATTCTATCTCCGCTTTTAATCTTTCATTCTCTTCTTTGAGTGTTTGGTCAACGATGTATTTTGCTCTTTGGTTTTTTACCATATAACTACGCCTAGGATATGTGTCTTTGATAAAAGCTTCGCCTTTTTGATCATAAATCTTGATCCAATCAGCTAGTATTTTGGGTTCAATTAAACCTAAATCACCGGCAACACTTCTAATTGATTCTCCATGTTTGACGCGGCTTATACCAAGAAGTTTTGTGTCCCTCTTATAGCCACCTTGTTCTCTGTCGATAAAAGCACTTGTTCCATATTTCTTATATAAATTAATCAAGTATTTTAGATTGCTTATACTATAGCCATCATAAAGTTCAGAAACATGTGATAAGGATTTACCATTCAAAACATGTTCTTCGCACATCTTAAGTTTTTCTTCTATTGTTATTCTCATTTAAAAATGCTCCCTTCAATTAGAGTGGGTATATTAATTATACCTTTTCTCCAATAAATGGAAGCCATTTCAGTCGCAAATGGAGCGGATGAGGGGAATCGAACCCCCGTGATCAGCTTGGAAGGCTGGAGTTCTACCATTGAACTACATCCGCAAAAGCGATGGTGACCCGCCGGGAACTCGAATCCCGGACCCTCTGATTAAAAGTCAGATGCTCTACCGACTGAGCTAGCGGGTCGTTTGGTAGATAAGATATAAAAATGGCTGGGGTACCTGGACTTGAACCAGGGAATGACAGAGTCAAAGTCTGTTGCCTTACCGCTTGGCTACACCCCAGTCTCTAAGAAAATGGTGGAGGGAAGTGGATTTGAACCACCGAACCCTAAGGAATTGATTTACAGTCAACCGCGTTTGACCACTTCGCTACCCCTCCACGATGGTGCCGACTATAGGAATCGAACCTACAACCTACTGATTACAAATCAGTTGCTCTGCCTGGTTGAGCTAAGTCGGCATATCAGGTGCTATGCTAAAACATAACGCTAGTTTATGTTAGCATATTAAGCAGGTAGTTTCAACATTTAATTGTGCAAAATCGTAAAATAATTAATTGGATTATCAATATTATAAGCAACTATCCATGCTTATTATACAATAACAAGATATAATTTGAAATTATATAACCTGCTTGCTTTTTTATACTATATTATCCATAATAAGCATTATGAATAATCTTAATAAATTAAATACGCCATTACAGCGTTTGATCATGATCAGCATGATCGCAACCATCTATTCGGTTATCAGTTTGTTGGGTGCAACTTATAGTTTCAGTAATATCCAGATTCGCTTTGCGGAAATTCTGTGTCTTTTGCCTATTTTCTTACCATGGTCAATCTGGGGTGTTACGCTTGGTTGCTTTATCACTAATCTTTTAGGGGCTGTTTTTGGTTTTAATCCAATCGGCTTTATTGATATGATATTTGGAACACTCGCTACCTTTATCGCTGCTTATTTAACATTTCGCTTTCGTAATGTTCGCATAAAAGATTTACCAATTTTATCGGTAATGATGCCAGTTGTTGTAAATGCGATCATCATTGGACTTGAGCTTACCTTTGTGTTTGGAAGTGGTAATATGAAATTATTTTGGATATTTGCACTTGAAGTAGGGATAGGACAGTTTATTGCTTGTGTTGTTTTTGGTTTACCGCTTGTTTATCGTTTGGGTAAGTATAATATGTTTAAGCAGATATGATATAATTTAATAAGGAGAAAACTATGAGCTTATTTGTGATAACTGGAATGTCAGGCTCGGGTAAATCGCGAGCTATTGATTCACTTGAGGATGTCGGATTTTATTGTATTGATAATTTACCGCCAAACTTTTTACTAACGTTGGCACAATTCGCTCATGATACTTCAGCTGTTAATAAACTAGCTATTGTGGTTGATTCACGAAGTCGTGATATGTTTAGTACGTTTGAAAACGAGTTAGCAAGAATGCGTGATGCTGGAATAGATTATAAACTGCTTTTTATTGATTGTGATGATCAAACATTACTGAATCGTTATAAAGAAACTCGTCGTAAACATCCACTTATGGATAGTGATAATATATCATTGGAAACAGCTATATTAAAAGAAAGAGAAATACTTAAACCGATTAAAGAAAATGCGGATTATCTTTTTGATACAACCTACTTATTACCAGCTCAGTTTAAGCAAGCAATAATTGATATTACAAATCAAAATGATACTGTTCGCTTACAGTTGAAATTCGTTTCATTTGGTTTTAAGTATGGCTTACCGACAGATGCGGATGTTGTATTTGATGTAAGATTTTTACCTAATCCATATTATATCGCTGAACTTCAACATAAAAGTGGTAATGACAAGATCGTTTATGACTATGTTTTTGATAATCCTGCTGCTAAGGTATATCGTGATATGCTTTTGGAAATGTTACGTTTTACTGTTCCTAAGTTTATTGAGGAAGGAAAAAGCCAATTGGTTGTCGCAATTGGCTGTACTGGTGGTAGACATCGCTCAGTTGCGTTTGTTAATTTCTTGACTGAGCATTTAAGTTTTATTGATGTTAATCTGGTAAAGACGCATCGGGATATTGAGAAGTAATAAAAGCTTTTTGATAGTTTTTGGATTCAAGTAATAACTCGTTGATAAAGATAAGATAGTTTGGAATCAAACTCTTATCTTCTAATAGATCACAATTACGTTTTATAAGTTCTTGTTCTCGTTGTGGATCATAGATTGGTAGCTTGTGTTTGTGTTTATATATTGCCACATCTTTTATAATCATAAGTCGCTCTTTTCGCAAAGTTGCGATTTTTTCTTTTGTGGTACTTAAGGGATGTTTTTGATCTTGTTCAAACAAGATTACCATTTTACTATCAATTTCATTTAACATAATGCGTGCTTCATTTAGGGAAATCATATTAACTCCTTTAATTAAATAACAAAGTCTTCAAATATAATAACTGGGTATTCTTGTTTTAAATTCTGATATGTTGCTTTATCACGTACGGTCCATAAAGCGGTATTGCCTTTTAGGATGTAGCGAAAGAACTTAAATGATAACATCTTGATATCTTCTGCTTGATAAGCTACAAAATCAGGACGGGTAATAACGTTGAATAACAGGTTCTCAAGTGCGATTGATAACCAAAATGATTTAGTATCATCTTCACTAAAATCAGCTGCTAATTGTCCTCTAATCCATTCTGGGCGGTTTTGTTTAAACCATCTAACCGCATATGGATGAAATGATTCAACACAGAAAGTGCCTTTATATTCATCAAGATGATTAGCAGCTAAACTACAGTTAGTAGTGTCATTGTCATTTTGTTTGATTTCAACAATTAAAGGCACCTGACCCTTTACTAAAGCTAAAACTTCACTAAATAAAGGTATATGTTGATTAGAGTTGAAAACGTATAGTTCTTTAAGTTCATCATAATTTAATTCAGATACTTTTTTATCAACATTACATGCTCTTTTAAGGTCAAAATCATGCATGACAACTAAGACATTATCTTTAGTTCTTTGTACATCTAATTCAAAACCGTAACCATGATCGATCGCACTTTGAAATGCGGCAAGGGTGTTTTCAGGAATATCTTTATTATGTAAGCCACGATGAGCATAGTGATACTTAGCAAATTCTTGCCATGATTTGCGATTTTGATATCGCGGTAATAAACAAAAACAGTATAGGATAAATAATCCTATCACTAACATGATAAACGGCATGATTAGTCTCCAGCGTTAAACGCTTCAATACCTTTTTCAGCAACAGGCTTATTATCACCATGTTTGACTTGACTCATGGTTATCAAAGCTAAAGCTACACAAAATGTTGCATATGGGAAAAGGGTCCAATAACCAACATACTGTAAAAGATAACCGGATAAGATTGGTGTTAAAATTTGCGCTGACATTGAGAATGTATAATAGATTCCCGTGTATTTACCCACATCAGCACTTTTACTCATCTCAACCACCATGGGATATGAGTTAACATTGATGCTTGCCCAGGCAATTCCAACTAAGCCTAAAGGAACATAGATAAGTGGTGTCATGGCTGTAAAAAATGATAACGCTAAGAAACAAGAACCAAGTAGGGCAACACCAAACATTATAACTTTCTTACGACCAAGCTTACTTGAGATTATACCAATCGGAATAAAGGCAATGATAGCCGTGATATTAGCTAATAAAAGAGGACTAGCAAAGCCACCACCCTCAATCATAAAGACATTAGCAGCGTAACGAGAGTAAGCGGATATGATAGCGTTATAACCCATAAACCATAAACTAATTGACAATAAGATAAAGCTAAGGCTTCTTTTTACATCAGCAGGTAGTTTATGATCGGATTTGATATTTTCTTTTTTATCAGTATCGTCATCGATTTGATCTAAAGCGATCATTTCTTTTTTAACTTTGTTTTCGTTAACATTGATAACTAATAAGATAACAGCGATAACCATGATCGCAGCTACCGTCGCAAATAGTGGCAGATAATTAGGGAATGTGGTCTTAGGTACTAAAAACATGATTAAGACTAAAGTTGTAACACCACCCAAAGATCCCATTAAATTGATGATCGCATTGGCTTTGGAGCGTAATGGTTTGGGAGTGACATCAGGCATTAAAGCAACGGCTGGTGAACGATATGTGCCCATTGCGACAAGAGCAACACCTAAAGCGATCATGAACAAAGTAAAACTTTGAACATTATTAGCTAATGCCAAGATAAACATCATTACTACCGAGATAAAAGTACCACTTAAGATAAAAGGTGTACGTTTACCAAGCTTAGTATTAACTTTATCTGATAAGCTTCCAAACAACGGTAACAATACAAGCGCCAAGACATTATCAGCAGCCATAACATAACCTGTTAGGGCATCACCTAAATTAAAAGTCCTGGTTAAGATCAAAGGTATGATATTATCATAAAGTTGCCAAAAAGCGGATATTGACAAAAAGGCAAATCCAACAAAGAATGTCCGTTTATTATTCAGTTTCATAGATGAACCTCCTTTATTAATTATACATTAGGTAATAAGCATTAAAAAGTAAAAAAAATGCTAAAAAAACCCGTTAAACAGGTATTAAATCAAGATGATATCATTAAAACCATTATTATAAGCTATCACTTGTAATTCATTCATTAAGTCATCACTTGGTTCTTGTAGATAAAGATACTTTTTTCTAACACCAAAATGGCGATATTTGATTAATTTATAGGAAATTGGACTTATCGTTAGATAAGGAGCTAATAGTTTAGTGATTTGATCAACAGTATGATGATTATCAAGAATATTAGCGATAACCACTGTTCTGATTTCCGTTAATTTTCCAATTTGTGCTAAATATTGAGCATTTTTGATGATCAGCTGGTTATCAGCTTTGGTAATGCTTTGATGTATATGCGCATTTATTGCTTTTATATCAATGATGACACCATCACAATGATCTAGTATTTCAGGATCAAGTGTGAAATCATAGGTACCATTTGAATCAAGCAGTGTTGAAAGATTTAATGCTTTAGCTTCTTTAAATAGTGCTTTGATAAATGTAGCGTTCAAAGTGCATTCGCCACCTGACAAAGTAATACCTCGAATGAAAGGGATATTTTGCTTGATTTTAGTAAGGACATCATCTACCGATAAAAGTGCTGTTTTAGGTGAACTATCATAAGGGCAAACCTTAATACAGGTATCACAATCAACGCATTTTAAACGATCATAAACAACCTTATCATCTTGAAAGCTCAATGCCTTTTGTGGACAATGAGTTACGCATACGCCACAATGATAACAGTGATTGATCGTTTCTGGATTATGACAATAATGGCAGTTTAAGTTACAACCTTGAAAAAAGATTACACTGCGATTGCCAACACCATCAACAACACTATGATCAATGATCTTATTGACAACAGCTTTGATCACAAGTTTCTTACTTTCCGTTGATTGATCTTACGATTTTCAATGGGGTCAAGTGCTAAACTAACACTACCATTTATAACGGCTTCACCGTTTTTAACTTTTTCAATATCAGAGCGCTTAACAAGATAACCGGTTACTCTGATCAAATCACCACTACCTTCATAAGTTGATAAGTATTTAACACCTGATTTAAAAGCACCTTTAAAGATATCAAGTAAAGCACTAGGGTTTCTTAGTGCGGTATGATCAAATGGGAAGATATCCCCAACCCCAGATGGAAAGAAATGATGGAAAAGACCGGCTTGTCTTATGTGATCATATAAGGGTAGTTCTTTACCAATAGCGATACGAGCACCAGGACTAGTATCATCATCATCAGCGGCGCCAACTTGAGCGTGTAAAAGGAAGTTATTATTGAAAGCTTCACAGTATTTGTTATGGTGCTTTTTAACAAATGTTTCAATAAATTCCATGATCTTAACACCTAACTCATTTGCACTATGATCAGTACCATAGCGTTCTGGTTTATTTTCTTTGGTCATTAAAATATCAACACATTCATTTAATCCGACAATACCAAATAGACCAACAAACTTATCACGACTGATCAAGCCTTCTTTGACTAACCAATCAGATTTAAAGAAAGCACGATTTTCCACAATTGAAGCGATCTTAGCATCCATAAATTGGGCTTGGGTTTTACAAGCGTTGATCAAAGTGTTTTCAAAGAAGTCATTTAAACCCTTTGAGTGTTCAGCGACTTTGTTTAATCTAATTCTGGTCAAGGTGTAAGCACCACCACCAATCAATAGACCATTATAACAACTAGCTATACCATAATTATCACCAATTCGCTCTTTATAGAAACTATCAAGTGCAAAAGCCGGATTAGCTGATTTTAGCGCGGTAACAAGAGCTTTTTGAGCAAAATCATCAGGTGTTAATTCTGGATCATAACGAAGAGTCATATTGGGAACACTAATTTGTAGTTCTGGTAATAATTCTAAAATAATATCAGCTGTTACAGATGGTGTTGGTCCGATATTAGCTTGACAGAAACTATAGCCAATTGAGCGATCAATTTGGATTAAAAACCACTTTAATAACTCTTTGGCATAAGCTCTATCTTCTGTGATCACAAATGACTCAAGCAAGATATCAAGACGTCCAATAAAAACAGGATATCTATCTAATGCATGAATATTACGATACATGATAATAAGTGAGTTAATAGCTTCTAAAAGATTAGTTGGTGGCTCAAGGCGTAAAAAACTACTGCCTTGTTTTAGAAATTTTTCGTAGTCAGGCAATATATAACGAGCACTGTAAGGACCATGACCCTCATTTAAGTCACATATTTCCTTATTAGCTAAAAGACGATAGAATTCTTCTGGGGTTGATTTAGGATAAGGTAAAAGGTCTTCGGCAAACTTGGCTAAAGCCATTCCCATTTGGTCATGGGTTTTCGTATTATCATTAACAATTGCTTCAACTGCTTTTACTATTTCATCATAGTTTATATTTGTCATAAATTTCACCTCGTGTACAGTATAGCTTATTTCATCTTTTCTTTCAGTAAAAAGATGTTATAATTACCGCATGAAAATATTAGCAACGGATTACGACAACACGCTTAAGCGTAAAAAAGTTAGTAAGCAAGATCTTGAAGCGATTGCTCGTTTTCGCCGTGAAGGTAATAAGTTTGGTATTGTCACAGCTAGATCGATCAATATGATCAAGACTTCTTTGAAGTATTATAAGGTTGACTATGATTTTATTGTTGGTATCAATGGTGGTATCATCTTGAATGCTCATAATGAAATTCTTTATCATCGCTTATTTGATTATCAAACAGCTTTAAAAATCATTGATGATCTAAAGAGTCAAAAAGCTGATATCTGTGGTTTTTGTGATGGTATTCGCTATACGCGATTAGCTTTCAAGAAAAAACCATTTAACTTTATAAGAGCTTTTGTTTTAGGATTAAAAGCCAGTAAACGCAAGAAAATACTAAAGACAGAACGTATCGCGTCTTTTTTTATTCTTGATGATAATGTAAAAAAGGTTAACGAACTATATCAACATTTCTTAAATGATTATGATGATATTTCGGTCTTTAAAAATGGTACAAACATCGTTGATATTAGTGCTTTTGATGTTAGTAAAGCAAGAGCGGTTCGTTTTTTAGCTGATTATTATCAAGCTGATCATGTTTATACGATTGGCGATTCGATGAATGATCTTGATATGATCAGTGAGTTTAATGGTTTTGCGGTAAGTACTGCAGAAGATGAGATAAAAGATATCGCAAAGCAGATCTTCGATGATTTTGTTTCTTTGATCACATATATTGATAATGATGAAAGTAATTACCACTTGTGGAAAAATCGATAACTCATAATAATAGAACCCTCAAGTATAACCTTGAGTATCGTAAAGTAAAAAACATCAATCTTCATATTAAAAAAGATAAAACTATTCATATTAGTACTAATGCGAAAACACCTATTACTAACATTGAAGCTTTTATCATAAAGAAATGGGATTGGATAATTAAAGCATTATCTCAATTAGAACAAAAAAAAGATGTAACAACATATCAAAATGCCATTTTCATTTTTGGTAAAGCATATCCATTGATCATTAAGACAGGTTCAAAGCGCATTGAACTTAAAAATGAAATGACGATATATTATCCTGATGTAAATGATGTAAGTGGAATAAGACGTTTGATCAATGATCATCTATTGAAATTATTACGACAACAAGTTGATAGTAGTCGATATCGCTATGATCAGATCATGGATGATTATCATCATTTACATCCTGAGATTTTCTATCGTAAGATGAATAGTCGCTGGGGTAGTTGTCATTATCAAAAAAACAAGATCACGCTTAATACTGATCTTGTCTATTATCCGCTTGTTTGTCTTGAATACGTCTTATTACATGAGTATCTTCATTTCGTTGTTAATAATCATTCAACTCGTTTTTATGAGTTGTTAGCTTATCATATGCCTGAATTTAAAAAGTACAAAGAGTTGTTAAAGCGATTTTAACTATTAGCTTGATAAGGGTTTAAATAATATTTATTTAAGTTATAATACCAATGATAGAGGTGAAGAAAATGAAATATGATTTTACAACAATCACAGATCGTCGTTATCATGGCGCTTCGAAGTGGATGAAGATGTTAAGGGATAATCCTAACGCTGCAATTGATGCTATTCCATTATCGGTTGCGGACATGGAATTTAAAAACGCTCCGGAGATTGTTGAAGGGTTGAAAGCAGTTTTGGATTCTTATTTACTTGGTTATGGTGGACCAACTGATGATTATTATAATGCGATAATTAGTTGGATGAAACGTCGTCATGATTTTTTGATTGAAAAAGATTGGATATTAACAACGCCCGGCATTGTTGTCGCTATCAACTTTATTTTGAAGGCTTGTGTTAAAAAAGGGGAAGGTGTTATCTTGATGACACCAGTTTATTACCCATTTTATAGTTTAGTAACGAAAAACGAGCTTTGCATTGTTGAAAATAATCTAATTGATGATAATGGTTATTACCGCATTGATTTTGATGATTTACAAAACAAAGCTGCTGATCCTAATAATACAGCTTTGATCTTATGTAGTCCTCACAATCCGATTGGTAGAGTATGGCAAGAAGATGAATTAAGAAAAGTAGCTGATATCTGCTTGGCTAATGATGTGTTATTGATCGTTGATGAAATACATCATGATTTGATCATGCCAGGTTTTAAACATCATGTATTAGCTAAGTTAAATAGTCATTATCTTGATAAAGTCATTACCTGTACTTCTTGTAGTAAGTCGTTTAGTTTAGCTGGCTTACAGGTTTCAAATATTATCATTAAGGATAAAGAGTTACGCAATAAAGTCAAAACAGAACTTTATCTATCTAATTTGGGTGGTCTTAATATATTGGCTTATCCAGCTTGTCGCTTAGCTTATGATAAGGCGGAAGCTTGGCTTGATCAATGTAATCAGGTCATATATGATAACTACTTGTATATTAAAGAATTCGTAGCGAATAACTTACCAGAATTAAAGGTATATCCGCTTGAAGGCACATATTTAGTTTGGATTGATTGTCGTGCTTTAAAGGTTGATCATTTAGTTCAAGAGGAAATTATGCTTAAGCATGATCTTTATCTTGATGAAGGATTTATCTTTGGTGAGTTTGGTAAAGGGTTTGAACGGATTAATATCGCTTGTCCTCTTAGCGTTATTGAAGCAGCGATGATTCGTTTTAAAGCTGCTATAACGGAAATGAAGAGCTTATGAAAAACATCGTCGTCATAGGAAGTATTAATATTGATTTAGTCACAAATTGTGATCATTTTCCAACTGTTGGTGAATCAATGTTCGCCAGTGATTTTAACATCTTCTGTGGTGGTAAGGGCGCAAATCAAGCTGTCTGTGCTGCTAAGTTAGATCAACATGTTAGTATGGTAGCAGCAGTAGGAGATGATGCAAATGGTAAGATGGCCCTTGATAATTTAGATAAATATAACATTGATACATCTTATATAAAAATAAGTAATGAACCAACAGGAGTTGCTTTAATCATTGTAGCTAACAATGATAATCAGATTGTGGTTGTTAAGGGTGCTAATGCTAAAGTTGATCACAAAGTTATTGATGATGCTAGAGAGCTTATTGAAAAAGCTGATATTGTTATGTTACAGCTTGAAATCCCGATTGCAAGTGTTGAATATATCATTGAACTTTGTGCTAATAAGCGTATTCCGGTAATCTTAAATCCGGCGCCATATCAAGCATTTAATCTTGATCTGATTGATAAACTAACATATATCACACCAAATCAAATTGAGATCAAACAAATGTTTGATCAAGATCCGTTTGAGGTATTGGCTAAGTATCCCAATAAGATGATCATGACAGCGGGAAGTGATGGGGTTTATTATCATGATGGCGATATGATCAAACATGTTGCGCCACAAAAGGTAAAAGCAGTTGATACAACCGGTGCTGGTGATACCTTCAATGGCGCATTTGCGGTAGGTATTGTCAATGATATGAGCATGCTTGAGGCAATTTATTTTGCCCAAAAAGCAGCTGCTATCGCCATTACCAAAATGGGTGCGCAAACAGCGATGCCAACATTAGTAGAACTAAATAAAACTTATCAGTGATGATAAGTTCAGACTGATGACAAGTACACTCTAAAAAAAGGGTGTACTTTTAATTTGATAAAAAAAGCGACCATATAGTCGTTTAGAAAAGGAATTGATAGATTTATATAGATTAGTGATGGACATCTTATCGCTTTGATGAAGCAGTAAAGCCATCTTTTTCATATTCTGAGTAGCACAAGATAACCAAGCATGATCTTGGACCTTGGTAATACCTCGATGAGTCGCATAGCGATAGCCATGATTCTGCTTACTATCTGCGAAACTTCTTTCGACTGTGGTTTTGCGTCTGGCATAGAGCGACCTACCATGTTCACTTAATCTTCTCTCTCTAGCTCGTTCATATACTTCTTGTTTGACGTGTCTACGAATCTCTTTGCGCTTACCTTTTCCAGCACAACTCATAAGCATCGGACATCCTGCACATTGTTTACTATCGAAATAGTGTTTATAACCCAACTTGTCGATATTCCTTAAAGGTAATAGATGACCAATAGGACAAACATAAGAATCTAACTCTTCAACGTATTTGAACTTCTTCTTGTCATCTCTATTAGTATTGAATCGACGATAAGCTACGGCACTGAATACTTCTTTCTTCTCTAGTTCTTCCATGATCTCCCAACTATAATAGCCACTATCTAGTCCCACATTCTTCGTCTTGAATTGATATTTATTTAAGATGTAATCCAGTCTTCTAAGATAAGGTCTTGAATCATGTACGTTTCCAGGTGTTATATAAGCATCGACGATGAAGTTGTTTAATCCATCTACTGTCCGATGATCTAAGTACATAAAGCCTTTTTCTTTTTCATCACGATGATAATAACCACTGTCCTCATCAATCGTACTAACCTTTATGTTTTGAGTTTCTTCTTCATCTTCAAATACTAGTTCATCTTTACCTAACTCTTGACGTATTGAATTGATTTCCTTTTCTAATTCTAGCTTCCTTTGTTTAACCACTACCTGTACTTGGTTTTTATAGTTCTTATTGTTGGCATTAGCTTTGATATGGGTTGAATCTGTAAATAGATCTCTACCTGACACTAGTTTCTTTGACACAGCTAACTCGAGGATTGTGGCGAAGATCTCTTCAAAAATAGTAGTGTTAACGTAACGTCTCAAATAGTTTTGGGAGAAGGTTGAGTAATGAGGA
>JAYFOM010000031.1:0-68438 GCA_034932685.1 Erysipelotrichaceae bacterium | reverse complement strand
CCTCTTGTTGGATCGTTCGTTTCTTAAACATAGTTTGTCCTCTACTTATCTACTAAAATTTTACCATTATCTTGCCTTTCTTAATAGTATTCTTCTAACCAAATAAAAAGACTGTTAACTTATTTTGTCAACAGTCTGAAGAAGATTTAGGAATCTTCTTTTTATATTCCAATACTAGTATGGGTGATCAAATGTTAGAGGTAAATAATCTTTCGAAATACTATGGAACTAACAAAGGAATAAAAGATTTATCATTTAAACTATCATCGGGTGAAATATTAGGGGTGGTTGGTACCAATGGCAGTGGTAAAACAACTACCTTTCGTTTATTGTTGGGATTATTGATACCTGATGAAGGGAAAATAACATATAACAAGCAATCTATAATTGGTTTAAACACTAAGCTGTTTGGTTATTTGCCAGAAGATAAAAGCGTATATAAAGATTTAAGAGTGATTGAACAGTTGAGATTCTTGGCTAGTTTAAAACAAATGGATAACAAAGCGATTGATGAAGAAGTTACATATTGGTTAGAACGATTAGATATATCACAATACAAAGATCGACGTATAAAAGAACTATCAAAAGGTAATCAACAAAAAGTTCAGTTAGTATGTGCTTTAATTCATAAACCAAAGATTATTATTCTAGATGAACCATTAACAGGTTTAGACATAACAAATATTAGGATCATGAAAGATTTAATTACTGAGCTTAGAAATGAAGGGAGATCGATTTTAATATCGTCACATCAATACGAGTATATAGAAGAGTTTTGTGAGAAGATCATAATCCTTGATAAACAAGAAGCTAGATACTATGGATCGATCAATGAAATGAAACTAAAAAGTGAACTAAGATACGTTACGATAAATGAAGTAATCAAAAAAGACTATAGTTGTGAAGAAGGAGTTTTAGCTCAAACTGAGCAAGGTAATGTTACGCGGTTAGTAATGATAAATAATGTAAAAGCTAAAAAAATGATGCGAAAATTACTAAAAGAAGATCAAATTATCTCTTTGAAACTGGAGTTACCTACAATTGCCGATATAGTTAGTAGCGGAGGATTACAATGAAACATTTAGTCGCTTTTTCTTTAAAACGGCGCTTTAATAATAAAGCAGTGATATTTCTAAATATCCTATTGATCATAATGATCGGAACAGGGCTGTTTGTGGATAAAGTACTGTTAATGATAAATCCTGATATGTTTGAACCTTTAGTGGTATATATCGATGAGAATCTATATGATAAAAAAGAACTGTTTAGTAATAACGAAAAGATTGAACTTAAGCTATATCAAAATCAAGAAATTGACAATAATACATATATCCTTAAAAATGACGGCATAGAATGGGTTGTTGAATCAATATATCCAATGAGTATCGAGAATACTCACAAGATATATCAAATGATACATAATTACACACAAGAGCATGCACGTTTGTTTATTGATAGTGAGTTAATAACGCTCAGTGAAAGTTTGACTTCGTTTAATTTAACTAACAAGACAAAAGCAGATAATATTATAGATACAACCAAACAAAACCTAATTTTTGTGGTCATAACGACGATATATTTCATGATGTTAAGTTATAGTAGCATGATTGCCAATGAGGTTGTTTATGAGAAAACAAGTAAGATTTTAGAGTTGATTTTGACATCAGTTACAGCTAAAACTCACTTTATCAGTAAAATGCTTATTGGTTGGTTAACTATAATGATTCAAACCTTGATTACCGGGGTAATAATAATGGGATGGTTGGTAATTAGATTAAATTATGATGATGGTTCTGGTTTAATGGTTTTTGCGTATAAACTAGGCTTACTTAATGAACCTTTGCTTAAATTTAAAGATCTCTTGCTTTATTTAAATATCGACAGCACGGTTTTGATTGCCTTAGCGCTGTCATTAGTATTTTTAATCTTAGGGATACTTTTATTACAAATGATAATGGTTATAGTATCAAGTTTCGTCAATAACATTGAAGAATCTAGCAACATTCAAGCACCTTGTTACTTGATTCTATTGGCTATCTATTATTTCGCCATATCAATTAACACACCATATCATATGAGTGAAGGAATGGGATATTATCTTTCTTTTGTGCCGTTTTTCTCTATGTTGTTTATGCCTTGTCGACTATTGATCCAAAATATCGCAAGTTATGAAATTATGATTAGTTTAGTCTTTGCGATTATTGCAATATTATTAGTGTTGGATTTTGGACTGTACTTTTATAAACAAGGAATATTAGATAATAAAAGAAAAAAGAAAAAGATCACGACATCTAGTCAATGATCTTTTTTTTAAGTTTAGCTAATTCAGTACTTCGCTGATACTGCTTAAGTTTCTTTAAATTATCTGCAAGTGTTTTTTCATAACTACTGTTTTCGTTTGGTTGATAGAATTGCTTATCCTTAATGTCGTTTGGTAAATATTGAATCAAATGCCATAGATCGGGTCGATCATAAGGGTATTTATCTTTGTCGGCCATACCAACTGGAGTCAAACGTAGAAAACGTGGTGTTGGTAAGGGATGTTCTTTAACTTCACTGATAGCGGCATTGATAGCGGTGCAAGCAGATTTTGATTTAGGTGATAACGCTAGGTCAATAATTGCGACTCCTAAGGGTAATACGGCTTCTGGAAAGCCAATACGTTTTGCGGCATCAATTGCATTGATCGTACGACTAACCGCAGCGGGATTAGCTAATCCAATATCTTCATAAGCAGTTGCTAATAATCGTCTTTCAATCGCATCCATATCTTGTGCTAGAATAAGTTGTGCTAAATAATATAATGCGGCATCAACATCACTGCCTCTAATTGATTTTTGCATTGCACTTAACGCATCATAATATCCATCACCATCACTATCAAATGCCAAGTTTTTGATAGGTAGATGCTGCATTATGATATCTAAAGTAATTTCTTGGTCTTTAACGCTTAATGCACTTATTTCAAGTACATTAAGAGCATATCTTAGATCACCATTAGCGTAACGAGCTAGTTGTAATTTAGCTGTTTTTTCAATAGTGGTTTTTTGATACCATTGCGGATGATTTACAGCTCTATCAAGAGCGTTTGTAATATCTTCTTCTGTTAATGGATAAAGTTCAAGCAAATGACAACGCGATCTAATTGCGGGATTGATCGCGAAATAGGGATTAGAAGTAGTGGTCCCAATTAAGGTTATCTCACCGTTTTCCACATAAGGTAATAGTAAATCTTGTTTGTCTTTGTTTAATCGATGTATTTCTTCAACGATCATCATTAATTGTCCGGCGAGTTTAGCTTCTAAAAATATTTGATCTAGCTCTTTTTTATTTCCGGTAACAGCGTTAAACATTCTAAAAGGAAGTCCTAGTTCTTTAGCTAAAACCATTGCAAGCGTAGTTTTTCCAGTTCCTGGAGGACCAAAAAAAATCATTGAAAAAATAGTTTTTTCTTCAACACACCTTCTTAGTATTTTGTCTTTACCTACAAGGTGTTGTTGACCGATTATCTCATCTAAGTTTTCTGGTCGTAATCTAAATGCTAAAGGTTGTTTCAAATTAGGTACCCTTTACTATTTTATCATTTATTAAAACATAGTAAAATAAAGAAAGAGGTAGACATGAAAATAGTAATTCAAAGAGTAAGATATGCTGCTGTTAAGATTGATGATAAAGTATATGGTACAATTGACAAGGGGTTTGTTTTATTGATTGGTTTTACCCATAGTGACAATAAAGAAACATGTGAAAAACTAGCCAATAAAGTATCTGGACTACGCATATTTGAAGATGAAGCAGGCAAGTTAAATAAATGTTTAGCTGATATTGATGGATCAATACTTTCAATTTCACAGTTTACCTTATACGCTGACTGCAAAAAAGGAAGAAGGCCAGGTTTTGAATTAGCAATGAAACCAGATCAAGCTACGATCTTATATGATCATTTTAATGATTGTTTACGAAATCTTGATCAAAAAGTAGTTACTGGTGTATTTCAGGCTGATATGAAAATAGAATTAGTAAATGATGGACCAGTCACGATCATCTTAGATAGTGCTGAGTTATAGGAGCGAAAAATGGCAGAAATACTGTGGGGTAATCAACTCGCCCAAGAATACAAGAAAACATTTAAAAAAGAAATAAATAGATTAAAACAAGCTAACAAGAGAATTCCAAAATTGGTAGTTATTTTGGTTGGAAGTGATCCCGCTAGTGCAGTGTATGTTAACAACAAAGAAAAAGCCTGTCAGGAAATTGGTATGTTAAGTGAGGTAATAAAACTTGCTGAAAACACCAAGGAAGCTGAACTATTAGAAATAATTGAAAAATTAAATGAAGATAGTAATGTAGATGGAATTTTAGTGCAATTACCATTACCTAAACACTTAGATAGTAATGTTGTGATAAACACAATCGCTGTAAGTAAAGATGTAGATGGTTTACACCCATTGAATGTTGGAAGAGCTCAACTAAAACAAGCGGCACTATTACCTTGTACATCACTTGGTATTATGGCATTAATTAAGTCAATAGATTATGATCTTAGTGGAAAACACGCTGTTGTTGTTGGTCGTAGCAATCTTGTTGGCATGCCAGTTGCGATGTTATTACAACAAGCTAATGCGACAGTTACAATCTGCCACTCATACACGAGAAATTTAAAGGAAGTATGTAAACAAGCAGATCTATTGGTAGTTGCAGTTGGTAAACCGCAACTAATTACAAAGGAATATGTTAAATCCAACGCTGTTGTTATTGACGTTGGTACTAGTAAAGGTATTGACAACAAGCTACATGGTGATGTAGATTTTGATGATGTTAAAGATATTGCATCTTATATCACACCAATGCCTAAAGGAGTTGGACCAATGACAATAACAATGTTATTATCTAACACACTAAAGGCATACCAAATGAGGGAGGAACAGCATGGAATATAAATTAAATGATATTGTTGAGTTAAAAAAAGAACATCCTTGTCATAAATCTAAACAATGGCAAATAACAAGGGTGGGGGTTGATATTAAAGTTAAGTGTCTTGGGTGTGGTGCAATTATTTTGTTTGAAAGACCTGATTTTGAAAAAAGATTGAAGAAAATAGTTGCTAAAGCAACAGAAGAGGTATAAAAATGGGATTAACTGCAGGGATAGTCGGTTTACCTAATGTAGGGAAATCGACTTTATTTAATGCGATAACGCAATCACAAGTTGAAGCCGCAAACTATCCGTTTGCGACTATACAACCAAATGTCGGTGTAGTTGAAGTACCTGATTATCGCATTGAAGATATAACAGCCATCTTTAAACCAAGAAAAACAATATATACAACATTTGAGTTCACCGATATAGCTGGTTTAGTTAAAGGTGCTAGTAAGGGTGAGGGTTTAGGTAATCAGTTTCTCTCTCATATTAGGCAAACGGATGCCATTTGTGAGGTTGTAAGGTGTTTTGATGATGATAACATTACCCATGTTGAAGGTAGTGTTGATCCCATCAGAGATATTGAGATCATTAATCTTGAACTAATAATGGCGGATTTACAAAGTATCGAAAATCGTATTGCAAAAGTAGAACGTAAAGCACAAGCAAAAGATAAAGAAGCACAAGTTGAATACAATGTCTTATTAAAAGTGAAGACTGCGCTTGAAGCAGGTAAGCCAACGCGAAATCTTGAATTAAATAAAAACGAAGAAAAAGTGCTATCTACCTTTCAATTATTAACAAGTAAACCAGTTATCTATATCGCTAATATGAGTGAAGATATGATTGCCGATCCAAGCACAAACAGCCACTTTCAAAGAGTAATGGAATATGCTCAAAATGAAAAAAGCGAGATTATTCCTATTTGTGCCCAAATTGAGATGGAATTATCAAGCTTAAGCAAAGATGAAAGAAGACTATTTTTACAAGATTTAGGTATTAAAGAAAGCGGATTAGATCAAGTTATTAAATCTGCTTATCAAATATTAGGATTAAAGACCTTCTTTACAGCTGGAGAACCAGAAGTTAGAGCGTGGACATTCAAAGATGGCATGGTTGCACCTGAATGCGCCGGCATTATTCATAGTGATTTTCAACGAGGGTTTATAAGAGCGGAAACATATAGCTATGAAGACTTAATAGTATATCGTAGCGAAACAGCTATCAAACAAGCAGGGAAAATGCGTTTAGAAGGTAAAGAATATGTCGTAAAAGATGGCGATATCATGCATTTCTTATTCAATGTTTGAAATAATAGTGAAAAATCAATTTAAATCAATAAATATGATAAAATAAAGAAAAGGAGGATATAATATGAAATTAATATTCGCTATCGTATCAAATGATGATAGTTCAAATGTTATTGCGGCTCTTACAAAAGAGAATTATTCAGCAACAAAACTAGCGACAACTGGTGGTTTTTTAAGAGCAGGTAACGCAACGATCATTGTAGGTTGCGATGATGATAAAGTTGAACATGCGATCGAAGTAATTGGTAATGAAGGTAAACGTCGCATTGAAATGGTCCCATCAACCGCATCATATGATGTTGGGCGTTTTTCTTCCTTCCCAGTTGAAGTGCAAGTAGGTGGCGCGACGATATTTGTTGTTGATGTTGAACAGTTTCACAAACTTTGATCAAAGGTATCTTTTATCAAAGCCAGATTTGAAGTAACAGGACCTATCGTATTCAATGTTTGTTGAGCAAGATGATTGGCGAATTTTACTGCGATACTAAAATACCAGTCTTGTGATAGGCCGAAAATCAGACCACTAATAAAGGCATCTCCGCAACCTAGGGGATGGCCTTTTTTCTTTTCAGTGTTTATCCAAACAATATTACTATCATAACAATAAACACATCCTTCATCATCAAGTGTAACAACAATCCATTTCAATCCTTGATCATGTAATGATAGTAGTTGCTTAGCGATATCAACATCACCAAAGTGAGATTTAAACTCATGTCTATTTAATACAATACCCGTTATTTTGTCGAAAAAAGTTGTTTCAGGGATCCAAGCTGATACTATCCATTCCGTGTTGATACCATGTTTTAGTAAATAGGATAAAAAAGCTGGATCAGTATTATCAGTAATTCCAAAACGATGGTTTCTTAAAGCAGAAACTGGAATGTTATCATCAATGGTTAAATAAAAATCAGGTGTTGTGGTCGCAAACATCAAAGATTTATCACCATGAACCTTTATGAATATTGGAGTACTAAGATCAATTGTTGGTCCATAAACATTGACGTTGAGCTTGTTTAAATGGTCAATCATATTTAATGCATACTGATCATTACCAAACTTACTTATAAAATCAACTGATAATGCTAAGTTGGCGCAATTTTCAGCGACATTGCGCATTGAGCCGCCATGAAACTCAGTTATGTTTACCTTATTACAACCATACTCATTAAACGGACTTTTTAATGACATTATTCTATCAATTATTGTAGTACCTACAATAACAATATCGTTCATGTTATACCCTGCTTTCTTTTAATTAATCATATCATATCAAATATGATTAAAAATGCATAAAACCAGTTAAGTAGTGTTATAATAAAAGCGAGGTAAATTAATGATACGTATTGGTCAATCATCTGATATTCATCCATTAGTAAAGAATAGACCACTGATCATTGGTGGTGTTAAGATTGAATACCATTTAGGACTTAAAGGACATTCGGATGCTGATGCATTATGTCATGCGATTGCTGAAGCACTTATTGGTGCTTTGGGATTAGGGGATATTGGTAAACACTTTCCTGATACTGATAAACAATATCAAGGGATTTCTTCCCTAGTGTTACTGTCTAAGGTTGCTGTACTATTAGCTAGTGAAGGATATCAGATCATTAATATTGATAGTTTGATCATAATTGAAAAACCAAAGTTGGCTGGGTATATTTTACAGATGCGTACAAATATTGCGCAAGCATTAGGAATTGATCTGGCTTTGATCAATGTTAAAGCAACAAGAGCTGAAGGATTATCGTTTATTGGTCGTGAAGAAGGTGTAATGGCACAAGCGGTAGTCTTGATTGAAACGAAACAGAGGTAATTTATGGTTCATTATCAAGCAAAAAGAGAAAGATTATTAGATGCGATTGAAGATAAAAGTATAGTTTTACTAACATCAGGGGTTGCTATTAAAAAGAGCGCTGATGAAAATTATCCTTTTAGTGTCAATCGCAATTTTTATTATCTGACTGGTATTGATGAGGAAGAAGTTGTTTTATTAATGCTTAAAGTTGATAATAAAAAAACATGCAAATTATTCATCAGAGAAGCTGACCCGCAAATGGAGAAATGGGTTGGGAAGACCATTAATAAAATTCAAGCCACAGAGAAAGCTGGGATTAATGAAGTTGGATATCTTGAGGAACTTAAGGGATATATATCAGAGTTATGTAAACAACATGAATTATTAAATGTTTATATCGATGATGAAGAAAACAAATATGTTCACTTTGGTAAAGAGTTGTTAGCTGAGCATGAGATTTTAAAACCATTAAATATCAACAATATTTATCCACTTTTAATTAAGCAAAGAGTCGTTAAATCAGAAGAAGAAATAGCTGCGATTAGAAAAGCTATCACAAAAACAAATGCTGGTATAATGAATATGCTTAAAAACATGAAACCAAAAATGTATGAGTATGAACTTGTGGCTCATTTTGATTATGCCCTTAAAGTTAGTAATTCAAGACCTGCATTTTCAACTATTGCAGCTGGTGGTAAAAGAGCAACCATTCTACACTATATTACCAACGATGAACAAGTGAATGACAATGAGTTAGTTTTATTTGATCTTGGGGCTACTTATCAAAACTATTGTGCCGATATATCAAGAACATTTCCAATCAGTGGAAAATTCTCACCAAGACAAAAAGAAATATATGAGATTGTATTAAAAGCACAAAAAGCAGTTATCCAAGCAATTAAACCTAATGTAACATTAGCACAACTTCAAGCGATAACAGTGGAAGTGTTTCAAAAAGAGTTGCTAAGAATAGGTTTGATCAAAGTAGAATCACTTGAAGAAGTAAGACGTTATTATTATCATGGGGTCAGTCATTCACTTGGGTTAGATACTCACGATGTTGGGATTGGACGGGATGATCCGTTGCCTATCAATGCGGTTATAACAGTTGAGCCTGGACTTTATATTGAAGAGGAAGCAATAGGAATCAGGATTGAAGATGATGTATTGATCACTGAAACAGGGGCGGAAGTATTATCTGCTGAAATTATCAAAGAAGTTGATGAGATTGAGAGCTTTTTTGATAACAAAGTCTAAAATTGGTGGTTGGTGTTTATATGGACATGTCTGTATAAATACTTTAAAATTATATTGTCGTTAGAAAGAAAAGGAGAAAACGATAAATGAAAAAACTACTTGCATTATTTGTTTGTTTAGTTATGGTTTTATCAGTTTTCGGTTGTACTAAAAAGGATCCAACACCTGCAACCGGTAACGTTAAAGTTGCATCACTAAGCATTCAGTTTGTTCCAAGTAAGGATGCCGATGTTATTCTTACTGCTGCAGCACCTTTGGCAGAATTATTAACTGCTAAATTGGCTGAAAAAGGTTTCGACGTAGGTTCAGTTGACATCTCTGTAGGTACATCTTACGCAGCTGTTGGTGAAGCTATGCGCTCAGGAACGGTTGATATTGGTTTTATACCAGCTAGTACATACGTTCTTTATGCGGGTGATGGTGCAGAATTATTATTGATCGCTACTCGTAATTCCAAAAGAGTTGAAACAGATGTTCCAATGGATTACAACACAACAGAGCCAAATGGTAACGGCACAGGACAAGCTACTAACTATCGTTCTTTGTTCTATGTCAATATCGAAAGTGAAAAAGGCGCAGCCCTATATGCCAAAGTAGAAGCTGGCACAGAATTAACATGGGAAGACTTAAACGCTGTTACTTTCTGTTCAGGTAGTTCTACATCAGGCGCAAGCTTTGTATATCCAAGTTTATGGTTACATACACGTTTTGGAAAAACACTTAATGATGTTGCTAATATAATCCCTGATGGCGGTTATACTGATAACATGGCAAAATTGGTAAGTGATCAATGTCAAATCACATTCGGTTATAATGATGTTAGATCAGATGTTGACAAACCAGAAATCTGGACTGACACATATGGCATGGAAGGAACTGTATGGGATTACATTAAAGTAATCGCTGTTGGTGATCCAATCATGAACGACACTATCGCGGTATCTTCTACATCAGAAAAATTGACACCAGCATTAAAGACGGCGCTTCAAGAAGCATTCATTGAAATTGCACAAACTGAAGAAGGTTTGGCAACTGTTGCTCCTTATAGCCATAAAGGTTACATCGTTGGAAGTGATTCTGATTACGATGCAACTCGTGCTGCTAACGCTTTATTCGCAAAATAATATATTAGTGAAGGCGCGTTATTAATTTATAACGCGCCTCTTTTTTTAAGGAGATTAATATGATCAAATTTAATAACGTAAGTAAGACTTATCCCAACGGGGTAAGAGCGCTTGTTGATGTAAACCTAGAAATTAAGCAAGGTGAATTTGTGGCTATCATCGGTTTATCTGGTGCTGGTAAATCAACGCTGATTCGAACGATTAACAAGATGATAGACGTCACAAGTGGCGAACTTTTAGTGAATGATGTTAATGTATCGCAATTAGAAGGCAAACAATTACGCAAGTTCAGACGTAAGATTGGAATGGTATTTCAATCTTTTAATCTAGTTAATAGAACAACGGTAATCAAAAATGTATTGGCTTCACGAGTTGCCGATATGTCCCTTATTAGTTCGATTCTAGGTTTATATTCAAGACAAGATAAGATCAAAGCATTAGAAGCTTTAGACAAAGTTGATATTCTTGAAAAAGCGTATATAAGAGCTGATCAGCTTTCAGGAGGTCAACAACAAAGAGTGGCCTTGGCTAGAACTTTAGCACAAGATCCAGAGATCATACTAGCAGATGAGCCAGTCGCATCGTTAGATCCAGTAATGGCAGCGGTGGTTATGGAAGATTTTCAACGCATTAATCAAGATATGAATATCACGATCATTATTAATATTCATCATGTCGATTTAGCGTTAAAATATGCACAACGTATAGTTGGTATTCAAGCTGGTAAAATTGTTTTTGATGGTAAAGTAAGTGAAATAACCAATGATATATTGAAAAAGATTTATGGTCGCGAACTATCAGAAGATGATTTGATGGAGAAGAAAAATGCTGAATTTATTTAAAAGCATCTTCTTGCCTGATACTTTTCAATTAGCTAACGGCAAGATTGTTAAAGAAAAATTTAATTGGACACCCTACATAACAATTATTGTGATGATATTGGTGGTTATTTGCGCGCAAATAACGAAGCTTGATATCAACGTATGGCTTAGAAATGGTAAAAATTTCGTTCAAATGATAAATGATATGTTTCCACCTAATTTTGGTTTTTTCTCAACAATGCTTAAACCAATGATCGCAACGATCATGATGTCACTGCTTGGAACATTAATTGCGGCTGTTTTAGCTTTACCGCTGAGTTTTTATTGTTCAGCTAATCCTGAGTTTAAACTTAATAAATATTTCTTAACGACCAATCGAACCGCTTTAGGATTGCTTAGAACACTTCCAGTATTAGTTTATGCTAAACTTATCGCATTGATATTTGGTAGTGGGGCTTTTTCAGGGATGCTTGCGATCGCCATATTTACTTTACCGATTTGTGTAAAGATGATGTATGAACAAATTGAAACAGTGGAAATGGGACCATATGAAGCAATTTCTTCAACCGGAGCTTCACGCATTAAAAGCTTGTGGTGTTCAGTTTTTCCACAAGTTAAAGGGTATTACTATTCAACAGTTCTTTATAACTTTGAGATGAATGTTAGAAGTGCTGCTATATTAGGATATGTTGGTGCTGGTGGAATTGGTGTTTTGATCAATACCCAATTGACTTGGCGCTTATATGCTAATACGGGAATGATGTTATTAGTGTTGGTCATCACGGTTATTGTTATTGAATCTTTGTCTCGCTATCTTCGTGGGAAGTTGGTATAGTTTATGAGCACAAAGAAAATAACAGTAGCACAACAGCTAAAAAACGAACCAACAGTATGGTTTAAAGTAATAATCTCATTAATAATTCTAGCGGTTATTATCTATGGCGGTATCCAATCTATGGAAATTCGTAGTGTTAATCAAAAAGGTTTACAAATTGCGATTAACATCATGAAGGGAATATTTCAACCTTCAATGCGTTTAATAACCGATCTTAGTAAAAATGGTTTGGCTTATATGTTGCTTGAAACAATCGCTATCGCTTTTTTGGGAACCATCTTTGGTATGATATTAGCACTACCTTTAGCGTTTATTTCATCAAGAACGATAACTCCCAAACTAGTAAATCGTAGTGGTTTATTATTAATATCGATCATAAGAGCTTTTCCTTCCTTTATGTATGGCATTATGTTTATTAAGGTTACAGGTCCAGGACCATTTGCTGGGGTCTTAACAATGTCAGTAACATCAATTGGTATGTTGGCAAAACTCATGATTGAAGCGATCGAAGATCTTGATCGGGGCATAATTGAAGCTCTTGATGCTGCAGGATGTAATACTATTCAGAAGATAAGGTATGGAATAATACCACAATTGAGCTCCAATATTATATCAATTGTAATCTATCGTTTTGATGTGAACATTAAACAAGCATCGATTTTAGGTATTGTTGGTGCTGGTGGTATTGGTGCTTCTTTGATCTTTGCTATATCAGGAATGCGGTGGAAAGAAGTTGGAGCAATGTTAGTAGGTTTAATTGTAGTAGTATTGTTCTTTGAATATTTCTCATCAAAGATTAGAAGTAAATTAGCAACAGGAGAATAAGATGGATTGTCGTTTGATCATCACTACTGATACCCATGGTGTTATTTCACCTTTAAGTTATAGCGACCAGCAAGAATTGCCTCAAGGCTTAGCGAAACTTGCTACGATCATTAATAAAGAAAGAAACGAAAATACTTTAGTCATAGATAATGGTGATGCATTACAAGGCAGTCCTTTACTTTACCACCATTATCTTTTTTCTAAAGGTGATATAAATCCAATGGCAAAAGTTTTTAATTATTTGAAATATGACTACTTAAATACCGGTAATCATGATTTTAATTTTGGCAGTGATGCTATGTTAAAGTTTTATCGTGATAATAGCGCTAAGTGGCTTACAGGAAACATCCTTAAAGATGATAAAGCTATTAATCCAAGTTATACTATCCACAAATTTAAAAATCAAAAAAGCATTGCTTTAATTGGTTGTGTAACCCAGTTTATACCTAATTGGGAACATCCAGATCATATAAATGGGTTTCGTTTTATTAACTGCTTAAAATTCGTTAAAGAGACTATAAAAACAATAAAGGAAAAAGAAAAAGTAGACTATATCGTCTGTCTTTATCATGGTGGTATTGAAAAAGACATGATTACGGGTAAACCAACCGAACTTTTAAGTGGTGAAAATCAAGGTTATGCTATGTGTCAAGAAATTGAAGGTCTTGATCTTTTGATCACTGGTCATCAACATCGTAGTTTTGTTACAAAGATTAATAATACAACTGTCACCCAATGTGCAAACGATGCTAAAGAGTTAGTGATCATAGATCTTAAAGATGACGGAATAAAGGCTCAAATCGTTAAAGCAGAAGTAGAGATAGATCATCAAGTTAATCAACTTATCGCTGAAGAAGAAAAAGCGACTCAATCATGGCTTGATGTGCCATTAGGACGGTTGATTGATGGTGATCTTTTGATAAATGATATGTTTGAAGCAAGATTACATAAGCATCCGTTAGTATCATTTTTAAACCAAGTGCAATCATATACAACAAATGTTGATATATCATGTATTGGTTTAGCTAATAAGGTAACAGGATTTAAACAAGAAATAACAATGCGTGATATCCTATCATCATATGTTTATCCTAATACATTGATAGTGATTGAATTGACGGGGAAAAAACTGCGAAAAGCGCTTGAGAAGAGTGCTGAGTATTTTACGGTCATTGATAATGAAATAACGATTAATCCCGAGTTTGAAACACCAAAACCAAAGCATTATAACTATGATATGTTTGATGGTATTGAATATACACTAAAGATTAGTAATCCAATCAATCATCGTGTTATAGAAGCCAAATATCATAATGAAGATTTAGATGATGACAAGTTATATCAGGTTGCGCTTAACAATTATCGGGCAGTTGGTGGTGGTGATTTTAATATGTATAAAGGTAGTAAGATTATTAAAGATACTCAAAAACATATTGTTGATTGTATAGCGGATTACATAATCCATCATCAAGAGATAAAGGTTGTACATAAAGATAATATCAAGATCATTATTTGACAAGTATGTTATAATCCAATTAGTTTAGGAGAAATATGAAGAAAAAAGAACTATATGTATTAATCGGTATTGTGATCATTGCGGTAGTAATGTCAATATTTGTTTATTTTAAAAGAAAACCAGTTGATGATCAGATCATTGCCAAGGTTTATCACGATAATGTAGTAGTCTTAACTTTTGATGTCAATGTTGATGCAATTTATGATCTAACAGGTAATTATGGTGATTTGCACATTGAAGTAAAAGATGGACGATATCGGGTTTTTGATGTTGATTGCCCAAATCACGATTGTGAGAAGATTGGTTGGGTTAGTATCGGTTCATCAATACCAATTGTTTGCTTACCAAATCATATAATGATTGTTCAAGAATAACCGACAGAAAAAGTCGGTTTTTTAATATTTAGGTAAAAATTGGTGAAATAGTAATCTAAGTATTGACATATAAAGGTGTAAAGTTATAATACAAGAACAGAAATGATTTGTATCAACAAACAAAAATGCATGATTGATTTACATATAGATATACCTGTGTTAAAATGCAAGCGCAAATGTGAAACGTCTATGTTTGATTACCGAAAGGAAATAAATAATGAATCTAATAGAAAATAAGTTAAAAACAATCATCATTGAAGCTATAGATAAGACATTTTCTTATCAAGTTAATATGGATGATGTGGTCATAGAGATACCCAAAGACAAGCTACATGGCGACTATGCGACTAATATTGCTATGCGTTTAGCTAAACAACTTAAACAAAAACCAATGGATATCGCAAATGCTTTATTGCCTATGTTTCTTAACAATAGTGATTTTATTACTAATGTTGAAATTGCAGGGCCGGGTTTTATTAATTTTACTTTATGTAATGAAAGACTTGCTGATATTATAACCGTCGTATTAAAGGCACAAGATGATTATGGACGTAGCGATAGCGGTAAACATGTAAGGGTTAATCTTGAATATGTTAGTGCAAATCCAACAGGGGATCTTCATCCAGGACATGCTCGTGGCGCTGCTATGGGAGATTCAGTTGCTCGTTTAATGCGTTTTGCTGGTTTCGATGTTACAAGTGAGTATTATGTTAATGATGCAGGTAATCAAATCAACAATATGGCCTTATCGCTTCAAGCACGGTATTTTCAAAGATGTGGTGTTGACACGCCTATTCCTGACGATGGTTATAATGGACCAGATTTAATTGCTATCGCGGATAAGCTTTACTTAGAAGAGGGTTCTAAATACTTGAGTATTGATAAAGAAGAATCGCTTCCTTTTTTCCGTAGTTATGGCTTACAAGAAGAACTAAATAAACTTAAAAGTGATCTTGAACTATTTAGAGTAAAATATGATGTTTGGACTAGTGAACAGTCAATATATGATCGTGATCTGGTTGCTAAAGTAGTACAAAAATTAAAAGATGCTGATATGACATATGAGTTTGAGGATGCTTTATGGCTAAAAACAACACTGTTTGGTGATGATAAAGATCGGGTTATTGTTCGCAGTAATGGGTTATATACATACTTAACACCAGATATCGCTTATCATATTGATAAGTTTGAACGTGGATTTGATCGCTTAGTTGATTTTTTAGGTGCTGATCATCATGGTTACATTAATCGCTTAAAAGCAGGAGTTTTAGCACTGGGTTACAATAAAGATCAAATAGAGATTGATATCATTCAAATGGCAAGGATGATCAAAGACGGTGCCGAGTTTAAGATGTCTAAAAGAACAGGAAAAGCGGTTGCTTTAAAAGATTTGATTGAAGAGGCAGGGGTAGATGCGGTACGTTATTATTTCGCTAATAGAGCAGCTGATACCCATATGGATTTTGACTTGGATATGGCAGTAAAGCAAGCTAATGATAATCCAGTTTATTACGCTCAATATGCGCATGCCAGAGTATGTTCAATATTAAGAAGTGGGAAAGACTATCCAACTGCTTCTTTCTATGATGGCTTAAATCATCCTAAAGAAATTGATTTATTAAAGCACATCAATGAGTTTCCGGTTGTAGTAAGTGATGCTGCTATCACAAGACAACCACACAAGATTTGTAATTACATTCAAAAACTTGCTTCAATGTTTCATAGTTTCTATGGTGAGTGTAAGGTTTTGGATGAGGATAATGTAGTATTGAGCCAACAAAGATTAGCTTTAGTTAGTGCTGTAAAGATTACATTGAAAAACGCTTTAAATTTGATAGGCGTTGACGCACCAGAAAGAATGTGAGGATATATGAGCAGCAGATCAATGACCGATATTGCTTTTGAACTTATGAAGCAAAGAGACAATGAAATAGTCTTTAATAAACTTTGGGAAGAAGTTAGTAAAACACTTGGTTTAAGTGAAAACCAAGCAATGAATAAGATTGCTTCTTTTTACTCAGCACTTATGCTAGATAAGCGATTTGCACTTCTACCTGATAACAAATGGGATTTGCGTGAAAGACACACTTATAATGAAACGCATATCGATACAAGCGCGATCGTTATTGACGATGATGAAGAAGAAATACTAGATAATGATGATATGGATGGTTATGAGGAAGAAGATGAAGAAAAAGAAGTAGTGGAAACAGGTGATAGAGAAGATAATGATGAAGAATACTAGTATTTTTCATCTTTTTATTTAAGTTGATATTAGGCTATAATATAGATAGAGGTATTAATTATGCGATCAGTTTTCAAAATTGAAGGAAGAAACTTTCTAAATGGGAAGGTTAGAATAAGTGGTTCAAAAAACGCAACCGTTGCGTTAATCCCAGCGGCGATTTTAGCTAAAACAGGAAGTGTAACTATTTATGGTGTACCTGAAATAGCCGATGTTGAATCATTGAGTGTTTTATTAAATGAATTGAATGTCAAGGTTGTAAGAAAAGATGTTGATCACATATCGATTGATCCAACTTCAATGATCAATATCCCCCTTGATCATCGATCAGTTACTAAGCTTAGAGCATCCTACTATTTTATGGGTGCTTTATTGGGTAAATATAAAGAAGTAAAAATGCGCATGCCAGGTGGTTGCGATCTTGGGCCAAGACCTATTGATCTTCATTTAAAAGGATTTGAAGCGCTTGGCGCAACAGTTGAATATGTTCAAGGTTATTATCATATCTATGCTCAAGAACTTATTGGTGCTAGTATTTATCTTGATATAGCAAGCGTTGGCGCGACAATAAATATCATGATGGCTGCTGTTTACGCTACTGGAAGAACGGTTATTGAAAATGCCGCAAAAGAGCCAGAGATCATTGATGTGGCGACTATGTTAAATAAGATGGGTGCTAAAATCAGAGGAGCTGGTACAAATGTTATCACTATCGATGGCGTTGATACATTAAGTGGTTGTTTTCATGAGATCATACCAGATCGTATTGAAGCGGGAACATTTATAATTATGGCTGCGGCTGCAGCTGAAAATATGACAATCGAAAATATCATTCCCCAACATTTGGAATCTTTGATTTCTAAATTGAAGGAAATGGATGTTGATATTGAAGTAGATATTGATAAAGTTACAATTAAGCATCGTGATACATTGAAGGCAGTTGATATTCAGACATTACCATATCCGGGGTTTGCTACGGATTTACAACAACCAATAACACCGTTATTAACGCAAGCATATGGTGAATCACAAATTAAAGAAACTATCTATGCGGAAAGATTTAAGCAATGCATTGAACTACAAAGAATGGGTGCTGATATTCAAGTCAACTCACCATCTTGTGTTATCAAAGGACCTACACCATTGTATGGAGATGAGGTTAAAGCAACCGATTTAAGATGTGGCGCAAGCTTAGTAATCGCAGGTTTGATCGCTGAGGGAATAACAACAATATCAGATATTGAACATATTGAACGAGGCTATGAAGATTTAGATGGAAAACTAAGAAAATTGGGCGCTAAGATATGGCGTGAAGAGATTGAGTAAAGGATAAATGCAGTTTATCCTTTTTTAATACGCATAATTATTTATTAATTCCAATAATGAACGAAATTCATGATCAAGGAATTTGTTTTTTAAATAGATGATACTAAAAGGTATTGTGATATCGACTCCTGAGATAGTTTTTTTGATAATGTCATCAGGCTCAAGCAAATCAAACATGTGTTCAGATATGATTGAAACACCTAGATTCACTTTAACCGCGGATATTATCGCGATGGTTGATGTACTTATAATTGATGGTTCAATAACAATGTTGTTGCTTAATAAAATATTGTCGATTATCAAACGTGTACCGCTGTCACTTTCTCTTGATATAAAAGCTTGTTGCTTTAGATCGTTGAGTGTGACAGATTTCTTACTCGCTAGTGCATTAGATTTATTTACGATCAAAACAAAATGATCATTGACCAAAGGAGTACTCACTAATTTATCAGATCGAACAGGACCCTCGATAACAGCTAAATCAAGTTGGCGGTTTAAAACAAGATCGATAAGATTGCCACTGTTTGCGATATTACTAATTACATTAATATTAGCAGTAGAAACAATGTTTAGTATATTAGGCAGATAACAACTTGCAAAGGTTATCGCAGCACCTAATTTTAACTTTCTACTATTTGTGTTAGATTTGATCTCTTCATCAAGCAATTCAATACTTTTGATGATATTTACTGCTTTATCATAAATATCTAAACCGACATTTGTTATATAAAGACGTCGTGACATACGATCAAACAACTTAACACCATAATAGTCTTCCATTTCCTTAATTGCTAAAGAGACCGCAGGTTGACTAATGAATAAGTCTTTAGCAGCTTTGGTAATGCTTTTTGATTGAACGACCTTTATAAATATCTTGAAGTGTCTTATTGTCATAAACATATCCTTTTACTTATGTATATAATAACATAATAGTATTATACTTATATATAAATAAGTCATATAATGTGTTTCATGAGCAAGAAAAACTTTTACATTGATCTATTTACAACGATGTTTATGATTAGTCTATCTACCTTTGGTGGCGGATTTGTGATCATATCATTAATGCAGAAGAAATTCGTTGAAGAAAGAAAATGGATTGACAAAGAAGAAATCTTGGATTTAACAGCTATTGCTCAAAGCGCTCCTGGTTCTTTAGCTGTTAATGCGGCTTTCTTATTTGGTTATCAATTACGTAAGCTGAAGGGAGCATTGGTTGCTACAATAGCGACAATTCTACCTTCATTTATAATCATTGTCTTTATATCTTTGTTTTATAGCTTTTTTAGTGATAATATTGTTGTTCAAACTGGTTTAAAAGTAATGCGTAGTGGTGTTGCGGCCGTTATAATCGATGTAGCATTGAAATTATCACAAGATGTTGTCAAATCAAAAGATGTTTATAATATAGCTTTTATGGTTTTTGCGTTTGTAATGTCATTTATAATTGGGGTTAGTACAATCTCATTAATAATATTGGGTCTAATTATGGCATCAGCAATCGAATTTAAAAATGTAAGAAAGTCGGTCGCATAAATGAACATTCTTACTTTTTTCTTAAGTTTTTTCCAAATAGGATTATTTAGCTTTGGTGGGGGTTATGCATCAGTACCATTGATTCAAAGTTTGATCGTTAAACAATATCAATGGTTAACATATAAAGAATTTATGGATTTAATTACCATTGCGGAACTAACCCCTGGTCCTATAATGATTAACGCTGCGACCTTTGTTGGAATGAAGTCTGGCGGGATACTGCTTGCTCTGATCAGTACACTTGGCAGTATTCTTCCTTCTTTGATCATAGTAATGGCTTTAGCTTGGTTTTACCAGCGGTATAAAGGTATTGAAATCATAAAAAACATCCTAAAAAGGATTAGACCATTAGTAGTTGCGATGATTCTTTCAGCTGGTTTAGCGATATTGTTTTTAGCTTTGTTTCAGACTAGTGATTATCACAGTATCAAAACAAGCGAAATCAACCTTATTGAATTAACATTGTTTATTATAGCTTTATATACTTTACGACGTTATAAAGTGAATCCAATCTTGATAATATTTAGTAGTGGCTTGATTGGTACATTTTTATATTTATTATTTCCGATGATATAATTTCTTAGTTTGATATATTGGTTCACAAGTTACTTGAATATTTAGCTTTTTTAAAAGATTTAAATCGACTGAAGATAAAATAACGCTTGAGTGCATTTGACTGCCTTTCAACATCGATATATATTGCATTGCTCTTTCAGCTACAGGATTTGATAAAGCAGAAATTGATAACGCAATTAATAACTCATCAGTATGAAGACGAGGATTGTTATTCTTTAACATGTTAATCTTTAAATCTTGGATTGGCTTTATGATAAAGGGTGATATTAACATAATATCATCATCAATACGTGCTAAATGTTTCAAAGCATTAAGTAATGCAGCACTTGATGCTCCAAGCAATGATGAAGTCTTACCAGTCACGATAAAACCATCAGGTAGCTCGATAGCTACTGCAGGAGTTGCGGTCTCTTCGGCTTTAGCTAAGGCTGAAGCAACAACTTTTCGATCATTAATTGATATATTAGCTTGATTCATGACTAAGCGCACTTTCTGACTAACAGCTTCATCAATAAGACCCATTCTAAAATCAACTAAAGCTTGATAATAGCGCCTAATAATTTCATCATGGGCGGCAATTTGTGTCATTTCATCGTTAGTGATACAAAAACCAATCATATTTACACCCATGTCAGTAGGTGATTTGTAAGGACATTCATTAAAAATCTTGTTAAAGATGTTTTGTAATACCGGGAATATTTCGACATCGCGATTATAGTTAACGGTCTTGACACCATAAGCATCTAAATGGAAAGGATCAATCATGTTTACATCATTTAAATCAGCTGTCGCTGCTTCATAAGCCAGATTAATAGGATGTTTTAATGGTAAATTCCAAATAGGGAAAGTTTCAAATTTAGCGTATCCAGCAATCTTACCATTTCTATTTTCATGATAAAGTTGTGATAAACAAGTTGCCATCTTGCCGCTTCCTGGTCCTGGAGCGGTAACAACAACTAATGGACGCGTTGTTTCAATGTAATCATTTTTACCATAACCATCATCACTGACAATTTGATCAACATTGACGGGATAATTATCAATAGGATAATGAAGATAGGTTTTGATCTCTAAGCGTTCTAATTGTTGACGAAATTTATCAGCTGCACTTTGTTTGGTATATTGGGTAATGACAACCCCACTTACATATAAGGGTATAGCTCTAAAAGCGTCTATCAAACGTAATACTTCTTGATCATAAGTAATACCCAAATCACCGCGTAGTTTATTCTTTTGAATGTCGTTAGCGTTTATAGTGATAAGAATTTCAATCTTATCAGCTAACTTCATTAACATTTTAATTTTAGTGTCAGGTAAAAAACCAGGAACAACTCTTGAAGCGTGATTATCATCAAACAATTTTCCACCGTACTCTAAATAAAGTTTATTGTTAAACATATTAACTCTATCTAGAATCTTATTTGATTGCATGTCAATATAACGATCAATATCAAAAGCTGTTTTATCCATAAATTATCTCCATTTTTACAATATATTGATTATAGCATTAAAGAGTTAAGAATTCGTAAGAAAATTATGTGATATAATCAGCAGTAAGAGGCAAATATGAAATTAGGACAAAACTACAAAAAAAGCAATGAAACAAGTTATGCGCTTGGTGCATCATTAACTTATGAATTACTGACTCATCAAACTGATAAGGTATGTAAAGTTTACTTTCATTCATTATTTACCAAAAGCAAAGATATAGATAAGTTTATAAGTATGTGTGAAAGAAACAAAGTAATTTATGAGTTTAATGATCGCATCTTCAATCGTTTATCAGATAAGGAAAAATGTTTGGTAATCGCTGAGTTTAACAAATACGAGATGAAACTAAACCAATCCTTAAATCATATTGTATTGGTTAACCCATCTAACATGGGTAATATCGGAACGATCATTAGAACTGCTTTAGGATTTGATATCTATGATATAGCTATCATTAAACCAGCGGTTGATATCTTTGATCCCAAAGTCATAAGAGCCAGCATGGGAGCTTTTTTCCAAATGCGTTGCGTTTATTATGATAGTTTCGAAGATTATCAAAAAAACAGTAAACATGAATTTTTTACTTTTCGACTTGATGGTGAAGATTTACTTGACACCAACATTACCAGCTCATTATATGCATTAATATTCGGTAATGAATCAAGTGGTTTACCACCACAATTTAAAGATATTGGTAAACAAATCAAGATAGCACATAACGATAAGATTGATAGCTTAAGCTTACCAATTGCGGTAAGTATTGCTTTGTTTTGCTTTAGTCGAAAATGATTGCATTAAGTATAGGGTTATGTTAACATGTATAAGCAAACTTACTTTGGATTGATAAGATATCCAAGGCGGAAGGAGAAAGTATGAAACAAGGAATTCACCCAACTCATAACGCTGTGACAGTTGTATGTACATCATGTGGTGCTGAATTTGAAACAGGATCAACTAAAAAAGAGATCCGTGTTGACACTTGCAGCAATTGTCATCCGTTCTATACCGGCAAACAAAGATTTGTTCAGGCACAAGGACGAGTTGAGAAGTTTAATAAAAAATACGGCATTGAACAGAAATAAGAGAGAAATCTCTTATTTTTTTGCTATAATTGTTTCGTAAACAGAGGTAGGAAATATGTATCATAAATATCGTGACGGTTATCTTGAAGTAATTGCTGGTTGTATGTTTGCTGGCAAAACAGAAGAATTGATTAGAAGGATAAAAGTATTAGAATTTGCGAAAAAGCGAGTCTTGGTATTCAAACCTGCTATTGATAACCGTTATAGTCAAACCAAAGTAGTATCACATGCCGGTAGTTTTGTTGACAGCATCGTTGTGGAAAAAGCGAAAGATATCTTAGATTTTGTTAGTGATGATGTTGATGTCGTGGCGATTGATGAAGCACAATTTTTTGAACATGATATTATTTATGTTTGTGATATTTTATGTGCTATGGGTAAAAGAGTAATGGCTGCAGGCCTTGATACTGATTTTAGAGTAGAACCGTTTGGTGCGATGGCTGATTTAATCACTAGTGCTGAATTTGTAATGAAGTTAACTGCAGTATGTACTAAATGTGGCGCCCCAGCTACAAGGACCCAAAGAATTGTAAATGGCGAACCTGCTAACTATAATGATCCAATCATTATGGTAGGAGCTAGTGAGAGCTATGAAGCTCGTTGTCGTCATTGTTATGAAATGTTGGATAAGCCAACAATAAAATAAGGAGTAGAAATGAGCGCTATTATCAATAAACTTGAAGAAATAAATAAACGCTTTCAAGACTTAGATCAACAATTAATTAGTGAAGAAGTAATTAAAAATCCTCGTCTAATGGCTAAAATGGCAAAAGAACAAGCGGGATTAAGACAACTAGTTGAAGCTTATGATGAACTAAAAGTAATTCAAGGCCATCTAAAACAAGCAAAACAGTTATTAAATGAAAAAGATCACGAAATTAGAATGATGGCTGAACTTGAACTAAGTGAACAAGAAGAAAAAGAAACTGAACTTTTAGCTAAGATCGAGGTTTTATTAATACCAAAAGATCCAAATGACGATCATAATGCATTGATTGAGATCAGAGGAGCTGCTGGTGGTGATGAAGGTAATATTTTCGCTGGTGATCTTTATCGCATGTATGTTAAATATGCTGAGGGTAAGGGATGGAAGACGGAAATCATGCAAGCATCAGAGTCAGAAGCTGGTGGTTTTACGATGATATCATTTCTAGTTAAGGGTGATGAGCCTTATCGCTTTTTAAAGTTTGAATCAGGAGCACATCGAGTTCAAAGAGTACCTAAAACAGAAACACAGGGGCGAATTCATACTTCAACAGCGACTGTATTAGTATTAGCTGATGCCGAAGATGCTGATATTGAAATTGATGATGCTGATCTTGAGATTGAAACTCATCGCGCAAGTGGTGCTGGGGGACAGCACATTAATAAGACAGATTCAGCGGTTAGAATTACCCATAAACCAACTGGAATCTCTGTTAACTGTCAAGATGGTAGATCACAACATGAAAATAGGGCAACAGCACTACGCATTATCAGAGCGCGTGTTTTAGAAGAACTTCAACGTAAACAAGAAGAAGAAAAAGGCGCAATCAGACGTTCAAAGATTGGTAAGGGTGATCGTTCTGAAAAGATCAGAACATATAATTATCCCCAAAATAGAGTAACTGATCATCGCATTGGCTTAACCTTGAATCAATTAGATAGAATTGTTGAAGGTAAACTTGATGATGTTGTTTCAGCATTGCTTGAACAAGAACAAAAAGAAGTATTGGCTCAGCAATGAAGACTTATCATGAATTAATCAAAGAGAGTGAAAGCTTAACAGCGCAACAAGATGTTTCAATAAGTGCGATTAAGCTTTTAATGTATGAATTGACCCAAGAGAAAACTATTGATCTTTATCTTGATTACCATAAAGAGGCAGACAAAGATATCGCAACAAGATTTCAAGCTGGAATTGAAAGATTGATCAAGCAAGAACCATTAGCTTATATTCTTGGTTACCAATGGTTTTATGGACGCAAACTCATGGTTAATGAAGATGTTTTTATCCCTCGATATGAAACTGAAGAACTTTGTGCTAATGTGCTAGAGCGTATTGATGCATTCTTTAGTGATTATCAAGTGATTACGCTTGCTGATGTGGCTTGTGGTAGTGGTGCGATCGCTATTACATTAAGTGCAGAAGAAAAAAAGCTTAAAACTTATGCGGTTGAGTTAAATGATAAAACACTCGCGATTGCTAAAGCTAATGCTACTAACAATGATGTTGATATTACTTTCTATACTGGTGATATGCTACAACCACTAATTACAAATAACATCAAACTTGATATTTTAGTTTCTAATCCGCCTTATATTAGTACAAATGAATCACTTGATCGATCAGTAGTTGATTATGAGCCTAATATGGCGTTATTTGGTGGAGAGGATGGTTTAAAATTTTATCGCATCATTTTAACAGATGCAAAAAAAATATTAAATGATAAAGCAATGATGGCCTTTGAAATTGGATATCAACAAAAGGAAGACTTGATCAGTCTAGTTAATTCACTCTATCCTGGCCAAAAAGTTGAAGTTATCAAGGATTTAAACGGAAAAGACAGGATGTTGTTTGTCTATATCAATTTATAAATGAGTCTTGTCAGCTGACAAGGCTTTTTATATTAGGAAAAGAAAATTGTGATAAAATGTAATCATGAAAACAAAACTCTTAACTAACAAAGATATTAAAGAAGTAGCAGCGATTATTAGAAAAGACGGAATTGTAGCTTTTCCAACCGATACGGTATATGGGCTTGGGATTAGATATGATTCAAGAATGGCTATAGATAAGTTGAAACTTGCGAAGAAAAGACCTGAGACTAAACCTTTTCCCATGATGGTAAATAGTTTGAAACAAATAGAAATGGTCGCAGAGTTGAATGAAAGAGATCGCTTTTTAATAAAGAGATGGTTACCCAATGCTTTAACAATTGTTTTTCGTAAACGTAAAGATTTAGCGGATTATGTAACTAATGGTTTTGATACAGTGGCAATTAGAATGCCAAATGATGAGTTTGTTCTTAGTATAATTGACTTTGTACAAGTGCCATTATTAGTGCCAAGTGCTAATATATCAAATGAAGCACCTGCTAAAACCCACGAAGAAGTCTTAGAGCAACTAGATAGCACAATTGATGCGGTAGTGATAGGTAAGTGTAGTAAAGGGATAGCAAGCACGATCATTAGTACTGTGGATGAAGAGATAAAATTATTAAGAGAAGGACCGATAACACTACAAGAGATACTTGACTCTTTGGAGGATATGAAATGATAGACAAGATTTTGTTTGATTTAATTGAAGATGAACGGATACGTCAAAGTGAAAATATTGAGCTAATTGCTTCTGAAAACTATGTTTCATCTGCTGTTTGTGAAGCGACAGGTAGTATCTTGACCAACAAATACGCTGAGGGCTATCCTAACAAACGTTATTATGGTGGCTGTGAACATGTTGATGCGATTGAAAGTTTGGCTATTAGTAGAATGTGTGAATTATTCGATGCTGAACACGCTAATGTTCAGCCACATTCTGGGTCCCAAGCAAACATGGCAGTATATTTAACAGCGCTTAATTTCGGCGATAAAGTTCTTGGTATGGATCTTAGTGCCGGGGGTCATTTAACTCATGGACATAAACTTAATTTCTCAGGGCGCTTATATGAGTTTTATGGTTATGGTGTTGATCCAAAAACAGAGATGATCGATTATGATCAAGTTAGAGCGCTGGCAAAAGAAATAAAACCAAAACTGATTGTAGCTGGGGCTAGTGCTTATGGTAATACGATCGATTTTAGTAAGTTCGCTGCAATCGCAAAAGAAGTAAACGCATTATTAATGGTAGATATGGCTCATATTGCTGGATTAGTCGCTGCAGGATTGCACCCTAATCCAGTCAAGTATGCTGATTTTGTAACAACAACAACCCATAAAACTTTAAGAGGACCAAGAGGTGGAGCTATCTTATGCAAAAAAGAGTATGCTAGTGCGTTGGATCGAAATGTTTTTCCAGGCATTCAAGGTGGCCCATTGATGCATGTTATCGCTGCTAAAGCAGTATGTTTTCATGAAGCATTACAACCAGCGTTTATAAGTTATCAGAAACAAGTAATAGCTAACGCTAAAGCCTTTGTTAAAGCAATGATAGCTAATGGTTTTAGAGTTGTATCAAATAACACAGATACTCATTTATTCTTAGTTGATACGATGTCTTCATTTAAAATGACTGGTAAAGAAGTAGAGATACTATTAGATAAAGTAAAGATCACATGTAATAAGAACACAATTCCTTTTGATCAACAAAAACCAATGATCACAAGTGGTATTAGATTAGGAACGCCAGCAATGACTACCAGAGGTTTTAAAGAAGCTGAATTTGCGAAAGTGGCGGACTTGATTCGCACTACAATTGAAAACGCAGAGGATCAAGAAGCACTGATCAACATTAAAAAACAAGTATTATCATTAAGCAAAGCTTTTGTGATACCAAAGTGAAACCGATAATATTAGGTGGTCAAAAATGATTGTTATGTTATAATTGACGGGGTGATAAATATATGTTAAAAGTTTTAAACCATCCGCTGATAACCCATAAGTTGGCTTATATGCGTGATGAGAAAACAACCACAAAAGATTTCAGTCAACACTTGGATGAAATCGCCAGTCTTATGGCTTATGAAGTTTCGCGTGATTTGCCAGTCAAACCAGTATCAATCAAAACACCGATGGCAATTTGTGAAACATCTGAGTTAGCTTGTGATATCGTATTAGTACCAATACTAAGAGCGGGACTTGGAATGGTTAATGGTATTCGTAATTTGATACCAACAGCTAAAGTAGGATTTGCGGGTTTGTATCGTGATGAGACAACATTAGAACCACACGAATATTATGCTAAGTTTCCAAGCAATCTAAATAGTTCAGTTACTATGGTGTTAGATCCAATGTTAGCTACTGGGGGTTCTGCAAGTGCTGCTATTAGTCTACTTAAGACTAAGGGCGCAACTTCGATCAAGTTAGTTTGTTTGGTAGGAGCACCAGAAGGTGTAAGCTTAATTGAGAAAGATCACCCAGACGTCGATATCTATTTAGCGGCTTTAGATGAAAAGCTAAACGATATCGGATATATCGTTCCCGGACTTGGTGATGCCGGTGATCGCATATTCGGGACTAAGTAGTCGATAATGCCAAAAGAGATGCGTTATGCGGCAATTACCGCTTTGATATTGACAATAGTAACGATGTTTATTGATCGTCGCATAAGTGCTGGTATCGTGTTGGGTCATTTGTTTAGCATGCTGCATCTCTTTCTATTAACTAAAACGGCAGATGCGATATTTGATCAAAAACACATTAATTTTTTTGCTTTTTCATTATCGACATTAATAAGGTATGCGATTATTGCCCTACCACTTGTTATCAGTTTCTTATATCCATCTTATTTTAATATATTCGCTTCGGTTTTAGGTTTTACTATTTACAAGTTTGTTATTGTCGCATTTGCGATAATAAACAAAGATTAAAGGAGTTTATTTTCATGGAAATTCAATCAGCTGTATACGGCATCATACTGGTAACAACAGTTATATTAGCTGGGCTTTTCTATGTGAATAAGCAATTACGTAAGTTTGATCCACTTGCTCAACCAAAGGGAGTGGTCTTACTAGCTATGATGGGAGTATCGGCTGTTGATAAAATGGTTGAAAGAGATACTAATGAGATTATTACTGAAAATCTTGGACCATACATTGGTATGTTAGCTTGTTATATGATCTTATCAAATATTTCTGGCTTATTTGCGATTGAATCACCAACAGCTAATTTCAGTGTTACACTTACTCTAGCCTTTATCACGGTGTTTATGATTGAAAAGAATGCGATCAAGTTTAATGGGATTAAAAACTATATTAAAGGATACTTTGAACCGTTTGCGCCTTTCTTTATCATGAATGTATTTGGTAAGATATCTCCACTTATCTCATTATCAATGCGTTTATTTGGTAATATCATGACTGGTGGTATTATCATGGGCTTAGTTTATGGGTTTACTGGTATGGTTAGTAGTATTGTACCTATATTAGGGAATATTAACTTTTTAGCAGTTGTTGTTGCTCCTGCGCTTCATTTCTATTTCGATTTATTCGCAGGACTTATTCAAACTTATATTTTTGTGTCATTAACTATAGCTTTCATTGGAAAAGAACTTCCGTTGAAATAAATATCTATTAAGGAGGATTAATATGGAATTAGGATTAGTCGCAATTGGTGCTGGTTTGGCAGTTATGGCTGGTATGTTTACCGCTATTGGAGAAGGTAATGTTTTTGCTAAAGCGGTAGAAGCAATAGGTAAGAATCCTGAAGCTGAAGCAAGATTGCGTTCAATGGCAATTGTTGGTGCAGCGATTACAGAGACTGTTGCTATCTATGGTCTACTGGTTGCTTTGCTTATTATCTTTGTATTGGGTGGACGGGTTTAGTTATTTTATTTAGAAAGGGGTCTCTATGGGAATCAATGTTGATATATTAGAGAAACTGCTTCCTAATGTTATAACGATAATGACCCAACTCGCTGCTACATTAGTCTTGTTTCATTTCATGAAGAAGCTAGCTTGGCAACCGGTGCGCGAAATTCTACATAAACGTTCAGAGTATGAACATAATCGTTTAAGTGAAGCGCAACGGTTAAAAGAAGAATCTTTAATGTTAAATGAAAAGGCTAGAAAAGAAATACAACAAGCAGGGGCTGAGGCCAAACAATTAATCTCAATTGGAAAAAGTGAAGCCGAAAGAATTAGAAACGAATTGTTGGAAGAAGCAAAAAGACGTTCGGAAGAAACAATTGCTGACGCTCAAAAAGAGATAGCATTAGAAAAAGAACAGGTTCGCAGAGATATTCACAAAGAAATAGTTGAAGTCGCAATGATAGCTGCTTCAAAACTGGTTAATGAAAAGTTGGATGATCAAAAAGATCGACAAGCCATTGAACAGTTTGTAAAGGAAGTTATTGATCGATGAGCAGAATTGCCAGTCGCTATGCAATAGCTTTACTTGAACTTGCAGTTGAAGAGGATAGACTTGATTTTTATTGTGAAAAAATGCAAACGGTAAGTAAAACTCTTAAACAAAATCCAGAGATATTACCGTTTTTAACGCATTATCAAATTAGTAAGCAAGATAAAAAAGAAGTAATTGAAAAGATTTTTGCGACTGATAACAATAAAACGATACTGCGCTTCTTGTTTTTAATAATCGATCGGGGTCGTAGCAATATCTTAAATCAGATCATTGAAGAGTTTTTAAGAAAAGCAAATCAAGAAAGAGGTGTGATCTTTGGCGAAGTTTATTCAACCAAACCTTTATCTAAACAACAGATCAAAGACGTTGAAGAAGCGATAGGATTACAATTAAAATACAAGATTGAACTAGAAAATATGATTGATCCAGAATTAATGTCGGGAATAAAAGTTGTCGTAAGAGACCAAGTTTTTGATGGATCGTTAAAAAATAGGATCAGCATGCTTAAGAAAAACTTGCTGAGTAGAGGTGGGTGAAGATATGAAACTTAGACCAGAAGAGATAAGTGTAATCATCAAAGATCAGATCAAAAATTATGATGAGCGATTAGATGTAAAAGATGTTGGGTATGTCATAAAAGTGGGTGATGGCATTGCACTAATTCATGGCTTAGAGAATGTCATGGCTAATGAATTGTTAGTGTTTCATGATGATATTTATGGTATGGCACTAAATCTGGAAGAAGATAATGTAGGTGCTGTTATTATGGGTGATGATTCTTTGATCAAAGAAGGTGATGCTGTTTATCGCACTAATAGGATCATAGAAGTACCGGTAGGCGATATGATGATAGGCCGTGTTGTAAATGCACTTGGTATCGCTATTGATGGTAAAGAAGCAATCATAAGCAATAAGACAAGAGCTATTGAAAGAGTGGCCCCAGGAGTAATGACAAGAAAATCGGTTAATCAAGCTTTGCAAACCGGAATCAAGATCATTGATTCGATTATTCCTATTGGTCGTGGTCAACGTGAACTGATCATTGGAGATCGACAAACTGGTAAAACCGCGATTGCGATTGATACCATAATCAATCAAAAACACGAAAATGTTTATTGTATATATGTTGCTATTGGACAGAAGGCTTCAACAGTTGCTCAAATTGTTGAGAAGTTGAAACAATTTGGAGCGATGGAATATACCACTGTTGTTGTTGCAACAGCAAGTGAAAGAGCTTCAATGCAATATATTGCTCCTTATGCCGGTTGTGCTATTGGTGAAGAATGGATGGAACAAGGCAAGGATGTTTTGATCGTATATGATGATCTAAGCAAACACGCTGTAGCATATCGTACGATGTCATTATTATTAAGAAGACCACCAGGAAGAGAAGCTTATCCAGGAGATGTTTTCTATTTACATTCGCGGTTATTAGAGCGTGCAGCAAAACTTAATGATAATTATGGTGGTGGCTCATTAACAGCATTACCAATAATTGAAACCCAAGCGGGGGATATCTCAGCATACATCCCAACTAATGTTATTTCTATTACCGATGGTCAGCTATTCTTGCAGACAGAATTATTTAATGGTGGTATTAGACCAGCTGTTGATAGCGGTTTATCGGTATCAAGAGTTGGAAGTGCGGCGCAAACTAAAATAATGAAACAAGTATCAAGCTCATTAAAAATGGAATTAGCACAGTACCACGAAATGCTTTCATTTTCCCAATTTGGTAGCGACCTTGATGCATCAACCAAAGCGATAATTGAGCATGGTGCGCGATTAACTGAATTATTAAAGCAAGGGCAATACAAACCATTAGCTTTAACCTTTCAGGTTTTGTCTTTGTATGCAGCGAAATATGGTTATTTAAAAGATGTTGAAGTTAATGAAGTAAGTGGCTATGAACATGAACTACATGATTATTTCCGTATTCACCACTCTGAATTATTATCAGACATGGAAAAGAAAAACGAGATAACAGAAGAGTTAAGAGGTCAGTTAAAGACAGCTTTTGACGCATTTAATGATCAATATAAAAGGCTTAATGGTAAATTGTAATGGCGGCTAATAAACAGGCGATAAAAAATAGGATCAGAGGGATCAAAACAACCAAAAAAATAACCAAAGCGATGGAGCTTATCGCGATTGGTAAATTGAAACGGCAACGTGACCTTTTTGATGCGAACAAGTTTTATGCGCTTAGTTTAAAGGAAACTATAACTAACATTCTAAGTAATACACAAGAGTCAAATAACGTGTATTTGCAAAAACGAGTTGATGATAAACCACTCACTATTGTGTTTTTAAGTGATTTTGGTTTGTGTGGTGGTTATACTGGTAATACTACTAGGTTAGTTAGTGAAGAAGCATCTGAAAATGAGCAGTTATTAGTAATAGGAATTCGCGGTAAGCAAAGTTTGATCGATAATGGGTTTAAAACTAATTATGATGATATAGCATGTGATAGTATGAACTATAATGAGTTATTCAAGATAGCTGATAGTGTTGTAACAAGCTATCGAAACAATGAAATATCAAGTATTAATATTGTATATACCCAATATATTAACTCAATGAGCTTTGTGCCAATTAAAGTAAGATTGTTGCCGGTAGAAGCAACTAAAAAAGAAAATCTGTCATACAAAGAAGTTCTATATGAACCAAGTATCGATCAGATCCTTGATGAACTGATACCACTTTATATTAAGTCGCTTGTGTATAGCTATTGGCTTGAAACAACTACAAGTGAACATTCTTCAAGAAGATTAGCAATGGATTTAGCAACAGATAATGCTGAAGATTTGATTGATAATTTAACACTTGTATATAACCGTGCTCGTCAAGCGGCAATCACACAAGAAATAAATGAGATCGTTATGACTGCGGATGCGATCTAGGAGGTAATTGCATGAAAAACACAGGAAAAATAATTCAGGTCATTGGACCAGTAGTTGACATTCGCTTTAGTAAAGGTGTATTACCATCTTTATATTCAGCAATTATTGTTGATGAAGATAATCACAAGCTAACTGTAGAAGTTGCTCAACATGTTGGTGATGATTGTGTGCGCTGTATTGCTATGGGATCAACTGAGGGTTTGGTAAGAGGAATGATTGCGATAGATACAGAAAGTGCAATCATGGTACCTGTTGGCAAAGATGTGCTTGGTAGAATGTTCAATGTTTTAGGTGAACCGATTGATGAACTTGAAGCCTTGCCTGCTGATATTGAAAAACATCCCATTCATCGTTTAGCACCATCTTTTGAAGAACAACAAACATCAGAGAGTATTCTTGAAACAGGTCTCAAGGTAATTGATTTATTGTGTCCATATTCTCGTGGTGGTAAAGTAGGTCTGTTTGGTGGAGCTGGTGTTGGGAAAACGGTTTTAATGCAAGAATTGATTCACAATATCGCAATTGAACATAGTGGTTTATCAGTTGTTGCTGGTGTTGGTGAAAGAACACGTGAAGGCAATGATCTATATAATGAAATGAAGGAGTCCGGTGTACTTCCAAGTACGGTACTTGTTTATGGTCAAATGAATGAATCACCTGGTGCACGTATGCGCGTGGCTTTATCAGGCTTGACTATGGCTGAGTATTATCGTGATCATGATGGCCAAGATGTCTTACTTTTTATTGATAATATTTTCCGTTTTGTTCAAGCAGGATCAGAAGTATCAGCATTACTTGGTAGAATGCCGTCAGCGGTTGGTTATCAACCAACGCTTTCAACAGAGATGGGACAACTACAAGAGCGTATCACTTCTACCAAAAATGGGTCAATAACTTCAGTTCAAGCCATTTATGTGCCAGCAGATGATTTAACCGATCCAGCTCCGGCCACAGCTTTTTCTCATTTAGATTCAAAAACGGTATTAGAGCGCTCTATTGCGGCTTTAGGTATTTATCCAGCGGTTGATCCATTGGCTTCAACTAGTAGAATGTTAGATCCTTTGGTAGTTGGTGAAGAACATTATCATGTTGCACGTGAAGTTCAACAAATCTTACAAAGATACCGCGAACTTCAAGACATCATCGCTATTTTGGGCATGGATGAATTAAGTAAAGAGGACAAAGTTACCGTTAATCGTGCAAGACGGATTCGTAATTTCTTATCTCAACCATTAAATGTTGCACAACAGTTCACTGGTATACCAGGACGGTATGTAAGTCGTAAAGACACCGTTCGCAGTTTTAAGGCTATCCTTGAAGGCGGATATGATCATCTTCCTGAACAAGCATTTATGTTTGTTGGTACAATTGAAGAAGCAGTAGAAAAAGCGGAAAAGATGGGAGTCTAATATGTTTAAGGTGAAAGTCATAACACCAAGAGGTATTTATACTGAACTGGAAGCAACTATCTTAAATATCACTACTCCTGAAGGAATGAGGGGTATTTTAAGCAATCATATGCCACTTGTGACGATGATTGATGTTGGAAAAATGACAATAGGTAATGAAATATCTCAACCAGCTTATCGTTATGATTACGCAACTGGAAGTGGAATGATGTATTTTAATGATAATTTAGCGACAGTTCTAGTAGAAACAATTGAAAGAAGTGACGAAATTGATCTAAAACGAGCTAAAGCGGCGATGCAGCGATCAGAATCTAGAATTGCCAGCATTGATAAAGGTAATATTGATGTTGAACGCGCTAAAAGAGCATATCGTCGCGCTAAAAATAGGATAAGTATTAAAAATGAACAATAACACCTTTATGGTGTTTTATTATAGGAGGCAATAATGATTGATATTGTTATTAGGATTGTATTGCATATCATAGCTTTTGGTGTTAGTTGGTATGCGCTAAATGGACTTGATTGGTCGCGTTTTATTAAACAAGGAAGAACTATGCAAGCACAGTTGCTGTTGATTGTTTTAAGCATGGCATTAGGATATTTGTTAGCGCAATTTATGTTAGCTATTGGATTTAATTATTATCCATATTAAACAATTATTAAGATTAAATGAAATCGTTTTGTTGATGAGAATTACCACTTAACATCGTGATAAATGTGCTATAATATCATTGCTTGTAAGATTGGAGGAGAATTATGTTGTTCTCAAAAGCTGTTGGAATTGATTTAGGAACAGCTAATATGTTGATTTATGTTAAAGGTAAAGGTGTGGTTCTTGATGAACCTTCAGTTGTTGCCTTGGATGCTGATACTAGAAAATGTATAGCTGTTGGAACTGAAGCTAAGGAAATGTTAGGGAAAACCCCTAGAAGAATATTGGCTATCAGACCGCTTAAAGATGGTGTAATTGCAGACTTTGAAGTTACAGAAATCATGTTGGGATTCTTTATTCGTAAATTGAAATTAAAGGGATTATTTTCAAGACCAGTTATTTTAATCTGTTGTCCCAGTAACATAACATCGGTTGAACGTAACGCTATTAGAGATGCCGCATATCGTGCTGGTGCAAAAAGAGTTTATATAGAAGAAGAACCAAAAGTAGCGGCTATTGGCGCTGGTTTGGATATCTCAAAACCAAGTGGGAGTATGGTGTTGGACATTGGTGGTGGTACTACTGATGTCGCAATTCTTTCTCTTGGAGAAATCGTTACTAGTACATCATTAAAGGTAGCTGGTGATAAGCTTGATCGCGATATTATCAAATATTTGAAAGAATCATACAAATTGCTTGTTGGTGAAAGAACAGCTGAAGATATAAAGAATAAGATTGGTACTGCTTGGCGTAATTCGCGTCAGGACACAATGGATGTTAGTGGTCGCGATTTAGTAACAGGTCTTCCACATACGATCACATTGAGTTCTGAGGAAACTGAACTTGCTATGCGCGAAAGTTTACAAGAAATTGTAAGAGCTTGTCGCACAGTTCTTGAACAAACACCACCGGAGTTATCAAGTGACATCGTTACTCGTGGTATAGTTCTTACAGGTGGTGGTGCTCTATTGAATGGCATTGATACTTTATTGATGAATGAATTAAATGTTCCAGTATATGTTGCGGAAAATGCACTTCGTTGTGTTGCTGAAGGAACAGGCATCATGCTTGAAACCCCGGCATTTGGACATATCGGGTAAATCTTGCTGTGACTATTCTGGTTAACTATATCAAATCATCACTTATCTATTTAATACTACCGACTTTAATAGCGGTAGTTTTAGTACCGGTGATCAAATATTTAGGTTATCGTCTTGATGTTTATGCTCTTGAAAACGAAAGAACAGTTCATCATGGTAAGATTGTTCGTATCGGTGGTGTTGCTATCTTTTTGGCATTTATTATCAGTATGGCATTTCTATTTGTCGCTGATAAAACCATAAATAGTATTATCATTGGTGGAATCATCATCTTTTTTACAGGTTTGATTGATGATATGATTGATCTTAAACCAAAAATAAAAATGTTAATGCAAGCGCTAGCTGCTTTTGTTGTCATGTATTATGGTGGCATTTATATTGAAATTCTTAACTTGCCATTTGGTATCAGTATCAATACTGGGATTTTGAGTTTAGTTGTCACTTTCTTTTGGATAGTAGGTGTCACGAATGCTTTAAACTTAATTGATGGTCTTGATGGTTTATCATCAGGAGTAAGCATCATTGTTTTGGTTACAATATCTTTTATTGCTTTTATGATGAATCGCACAGATGTGGCGTTTATCGCACTAGTATTAACAGGAGCGTCATTAGGCTTTTGGTTTTATAACTTTCATCCAGCAAGTATCTTTATGGGTGATAGTGGTGCTTTGTTTTTAGGTTTCAATATTGCTTGTTTGTCTTTGTTGGGATTTAAAACTGCAACCGTCATAACTCTGGGATTTCCAATTGTCATCTTGGTAGTACCAATAGCTGACACACTAATGGCTATTATTAGACGAAGACTAAAGGGTGAAAAATTTGATGTGGCAGATCGTGGTCATTTGCATCATGTTTTGATGTATAATTTGAAACTTGGTCATCGTAATGCAGTCTTAGTGCTTTACTTAACAACTTTACTATTCTCAATGTGTTCAATTATAAGTTTCTTCAACGAAAAAATAGGGATGATTCTACTTTTGATTCTCGTATTTGTTTTTGAAATCTTTATTGAATATACAGGTATGATAAATCCAAAGTATCATCCATTGATGGGATTAAGTCGAAGGATATTTGGTTGGCCCAAAAAGAAAGAAGACAATTAATGAGGAAGTTATGTCATAGTTGTTGTCTTACAATAAAGTCATGAAAATAAAGGATTTAGATAAAAATAAAATCTATATTATTGGGGTATCGGGTGGAATGGATTCAATGGTTTTGCTTGATATGGTTTATAAATATGGGTTAAGTATTGTTGTTGCACATGTAAATTATCAAAAAAGATCAAGTGCTGATCGTGACATGGATTTAGTTAAAGTATATTGTCATGATCATTTTTTACCCTTTGAATGTCTTTTAGCTGGTAAACATGAAGGTAATTTTCAAGCTTGGGCACGCAAACTTCGTTATGACTTCTTTGCTGAGCTTTTGAAGAAGTATCATGGTGAAGGAATTTTAATCGCTCATCATCAAGATGATCTAATTGAAACTTACTTACTACAAAAACAGCGACGTCAAATTCCTTTATACTGGGGGATTAATGAAATCACAAAAATCAATGATATGCTTATTTATCGTCCAATTTTAAATATGACAAAGCAAGAAGTAGAGAAGTACTGCTTTGAAAACAATATTGTCTATGGCGAAGATGAAAGTAATGCGGATAATAGATATACGCGTAATAAGATTAGACATCAAATTGTTAATAATCTTGATGAAAAACAAAAAGAAGCGGTTTTAAATGAAATCAAGATTAAAAACTTAGAATCTTTAGAAAGTAAAACATACTTGATTAATAGATATGACCAACTATTTTGTCCATTTAATCAAGCAATATTTAGAAAAGAGAAACTCATTGATCAAGTTGAATTAATGCGCTTGTTCTTATTAAGAAATGATATCAATTCATTACATTACTCATTATCATATCTAAAAGAAATAGTGAATTTTGTGTTGGGGTCAATGAATAGAGAAATGCAGCTTGATCAAAAGAATACATTAGCTTTAAGTTATGGTAAGCTTATTATTTTTGATAAGAGCAAACTTCAATACAGTTACCAGATAGAAAAAGTAACTTTATTAAAGACCAAATATTTTGAACTAAGTGATAAAGGTGATCGTATCAATGCAGTAACTGTTGATGAGAATGATTTTCCACTAACCATTCGCAGTTGGCAAGAGGGTGATGTAATAAAACTACGGTTTGGGCATAAAAAAATAAATCGCTGGTTTATTGATCGCAAGATTGATATTGACAAACGATATAGTTGGCCAATTGTAATAAATCGCAATCAAGAGATAATCTTGGTACCTAAAATCGGATGTAATGTTGCGCATTTTTCTAACAATCCGAATATGTTTGTGTTAGAATTATGATATTACATCAACTGGGAGGTATTTTTCGTGCATAAGGATTTTAAAGAAGTGTTAGTATCGGAAGAGCAAATTTATCAACGCTGTATTGAATTGGGTGATGAGATCACTCGTTATTACACCGAAAGAGGTAGTATACCTTTGTTGGTTTCGGTACTTAAGGGATCCTCGTTTTTTCTAACTGAACTTTCAAAAAGGATCAATATGGACATTGAAGTAGACTTTATGTGCATGGAAAGTTATCGTGGAACAGAGTCCACCGGCGACGTACATATCGTCATGGATTTAGACCGCAGCATCCAGGATTGTGATATCTTATTAATAGAAGATATCGTAGATACAGGTAAAACACTAAGAAAAGTTAAGGGAATACTTAATAACAAAGGCGCAAGAGATGTTAAGGTTGCATCACTATTAGATAAGCCATCACGTCGTGTTGTTGATGAAAAAGCCGACTTTATTGGTTTTGTTATTCCGGATAAATTTGTTGTTGGATTTGGTTTAGATTTTAATCAGAAATATCGTAACTTACCTTATATTGGTGTATTAAAGGAAGAACTATATAAATAAAGGAGTGAAAATTAGTGAGAAATAGAAATGCTTTAGCTAATATATTGCCATATATTATCGTCATGATTGCTATTTATAGTATTTTTTCAATGACAAATACGGCATTGGTTCAAAAGCTTTCTTATAACGAGTTTAACAAAGTCGTTTTAGACAAGAAGGTTGTTTCAGCCCAAATTACCGTTAGTAATGTGGTGTTGGATGTTGAGGGTGTTTATCTTGATTCTGACAAACAAGAGATAAATTTCAAAACGGTAATACCAAACACTGAAAAATCTAACAATGAACTAGTGGAAACATTAGCATCTTATACTAATGTAACCATCGTCAATGCCTATGAAACTAATTTCTTCTGGGATGTGATCATGCAAGTTGTGCCCTATATCTTAATGGGGGGATTTGTATTATATCTTTTAACTAGGATGAATAACGCCGGAGGCAATAATAATGCCTTTGAATTTGGAAAATCAAAAGCACGTCTTGAGAGTGATATCAAAGTGCGTTTCTCCGATGTCGAGGGATGTGAAGAAGAAAAAGCGGAAATGGAAGAATTGATCGAGTATCTTAAAAATCCAAAGAGATTTTCAAAAATGGGTGCTCGTATACCAAAAGGAATACTATTAGTTGGTCCTCCTGGCACTGGTAAAACGTTATTAGCGAAAGCGGTAGCGGGTGAAGCTGATGTACCATTCTACTCAATCTCTGGTAGTGATTTTGTGGAAATGTTTGTTGGTGTTGGTGCAAGTCGTGTTCGTGACATGTTTAAAAATGCTGGTAAAACAGCCCCTTCTATGATTTTCATCGATGAAATCGATGCTGTTGGTCGTCAACGTGGTGCTGGTGTTGGTGGCGGACATGATGAAAGAGAACAAACGCTTAACCAATTATTAGTTGAAATGGATGGCATCAATGATAATTCTGGTGTATTGATCATTGCGGCTACTAATCGTCCAGATATCTTAGATCCAGCTTTATTAAGACCAGGTCGTTTTGATCGTCAGATTACTGTAAGCTTGCCTGATCGTAAAGGGCGAGAGGCAATATTAGGAGTACATGCTCGTAATAAGCATATCTCTGATGATGTTGATTTAAATGCGATTGCTAAAAGAACACCAGGCTTTAGTGGTGCTGATCTTGAAAATGTATTAAATGAAGCGGCTATCTTAGCGGTTCGAAATGATCAAGAATTAATAACTATGGATTTAATGGATGAAGCTATTGATCGCGTTATGATGGGTCCTGCGAAACGTTCGCGTACCTATACTGATAAAGAAAAAAGATTAGTCGCATACCATGAGACTGGCCATGCGGTAATTGGTTTGAAATTGAGTGATGCACAGTTAGTTCAAAAAGTGACAATTATCCCGCGTGGCGTTGCTGGCGGTTATAATCTTATGACACCAAAAGAAGAAACATTGCTTAATACTAAAGGAAGTTTGTTAGCTATGATAACGGGTTATCTTGGTGGTCGCGTTACCGAAGAAATTGTCTTTAACGAGATTTCCACTGGTGCCTCTAATGATATCGAAAGATCAACGATGATCGCTCGTGAGATGGTTACTGTATACGGTATGAGTGAACTAGGTCCAATCAAGTATGATAGTGGTGAACACAGCGTTTTCTTGGGTCGCGATTATGGGGCAAGAGCCAGTGTCAGTGGCGGCGTTGCTTTCGAGATTGATCAAGCAGTAAGACAGATTATTGATGATTGCTATAAAAAAGCGCAAAAGATCATTAATGATAATCGTGAGTTAGTAGATGCTATCGCTTCAGCACTACTTGAGCATGAAACACTTACTAGTGAACAGATATATGCACTAGCTGAGGGTAAGACAGCTCAAGAAGTATTCGCAACAGTTTAATAAGTATTAAAGCTATTGATGATCAATAGCTTTTTGAATTATATGGAAAGATATTATTGAGGAAGATATGAGTGATAAATTAATAAAAGGTTTGATTTGTGAAGGTCGTGTTAGAGTCTATCTTTGTAACACAACACAAACATGTGAAACGGCAAAGCAGAAACATGATTTATGGCCAACATCGATGGCTGCTTTAGGCCGTGTTTTATCAATAACAGCTATTATGGGAAGTATGTTGAAGGGTAAAGATGAAAAAGTAACTATCCAGATCAATGGCAATGGCTCAATCGGTACAATAATGGCTGATGGTTATCAAGATGGTCATGTTCGTGGCTTTGTAGGAGATCCGCATTTAATGTTAATTGATAATAAGACAAAAAAACTAGCAGTTGGAGCAATTGTTGGTCATGATGGGTATTTAAGAGTAATTAGAGATACGGGATTAAAAGATGATTTTGCGACAACAGTAAAGCTAGTTAGTGGTGAGATTGGTGAAGATTTTGCTTATTATTTCACTGCAAGCGAACAAATACCTACAGCTGTTTCTGTTGGCGTATTAATTGATAACAATAACAAAGTGATGGCTGCAGGTGCACTTATTATACAAGTAATGCCTAACGCTTATGAAGAAGATATCGTCTATTGTGAAAATGTTGTTAATAACTTTCCAGATCTATCAAAAATGATCCTTGAACAACCCGATGTTAGTTTACTTTTAAAAGCGATATTTACGGATGTTGAGGTTTTATCTGAAACAGAAATTAGTTTTAGATGTGATTGCCATAAAGACAAAATGCATTCGGCATTAATAACCCTAGCAATTGATGATCTAAATGACATGATAAAAGAAGATGATGGTTGTGAAATAGTGTGTCAGTATTGTAATGAGCCATATAAGTTCAATGCTGAAGAGCTTAGAGCAATAGTTAAAGCGAAAAATGAACAGTCCATTTAAGATCAAAGATGTAACAATTGCTAATAGAGTAATAGTAGCACCAATGGCTGGCATAACTAATATGGCATATCGAAGCTTATTAAAGCAGTTGGGTGCTGGTTTGATCTATAGTGAAATGGTTAGTGATAAAGCAATTAATTATCGTAATAAGAAGACGATGGATATGTTAGTAATTGATGAAAACGAACATCCTATCAGTTTACAGCTTTTTGGTAGTGAAATAGATAGTATGGTTGAAGCGGCGCGATATATTGATCAAAACACTTCATGTGATATCATTGACATCAATATGGGATGTCCAGTTAACAAGATCACCGCAAATAATGCGGGTAGTGCTCTAATGAAAGATACAATGCATATTTTTAACTTAGTAAGTGCTATTAAAGCTAACATTACTAAACCATTGAGCGTAAAGATAAGAGCGGGATATTTTGAAAAAACAATAAACGCAAAAGAGGTAGCTATTCTATGTGAAAAAGCGGGAGTAGATGCGATCGCTGTCCATCCTAGAACACGCAATCAAATGTATAGTGGTAAAGCAGATTGGAATATTATCAAAGAAGTAAAAGAAGCAGTGAAAATACCAGTTATTGGTAATGGTGACATTATAAATAGAGATGATGCGTTTGCGATGATGATGCAAACTAAATGTGATGCTGTAATGATTGGAAGAGGTTTGTTGGGTAATCCTTGGTTGATCAAAGAGATACTTGATGAGTCATTTACCACTATTGATCACGAAAAGAAACTTGATATGGTAATTGAGCATGCACTTCGTTTATTAGCGCAAAAAGGCGAGAAAGTCGCGATAAGAGAAATGCGTGGTCAAGCTGGATGGTACTTAAGTGGATTACCTCATAACAATAAGATAAAAGAACGTTTATCTAAGGTTGTTAGTCTAGCAGAAATAAAGCAAGTTGTGGAAGAATATCGATCAATGTTGAGCACATATCAAGTCTAAATGTAATTGCTAATGAAAACAAAGTGATTATTTGGTATTATAAATAGGAAAAGTAGGTGTAAATATGGAAGAACTAGATTTAACAGAACAAGAACAAGTAAGACGAGCTAAGCTAAAAACTTTAGTTGAAAAAGGAATCGAGCCATTTGGAACAGCTTATAAACGCACCCATCTTACAGCAGAGATAGTTGCGCTTTATCAAGATAAAACAAAAGAGGAGTTAGCTGAACTAGCAATAAAGGTAAGAATCGCCGGTAGGATCATGACTAAAAGGCTGATGGGGAAAGCGGGTTTTTTCCATCTACAAGATCGAGACGGTCGTATTCAGATTTACGTAAGAAAAGATGTCATCGGTGATGATCTTTATGAGATTTTTGAAGATGGTGACTTAGGTGATATCGTTGGCATTGCTGGTGAAGTTTTCAGAACCAATCATGGTGAATTATCAATTAAAGCTGAAGAATATACTCATTTGACCAAAGCACTTAGACCATTACCGGATAAGTGGCATGGACTTCATGATATAGAAGAACGTTTTCGTCGACGCTATGTTGACTTGATCGTAAATGAAAAAGCTAGATGGGTCGCGATGACAAGACCAAAGATCATAAGATCAATTCAACATTTTTTAGACAAACAAGGATTGATTGAAGTTGAAACACCAGTATTACAACCGATTCTAGGTGGAGCAGCAGCTAGACCCTTTATAACGCATCATAATACCCTTGATATGGATTTCTATTTGCGTATCGCAACTGAACTACCACTAAAACGTTTAATCGTAGGTGGTATGGAAGGTGTGTATGAAATTGGTAGATTGTTTAGAAATGAAGGAATGGATGCTAAGCATAATCCAGAATTTACAACCGTTGAAGCATATGTTGCCTATTCAGACCTTAACGGTATGATGGATTTGGTTGAAGGGTTATTTTACAATGTTGCTTTAGAAGTTCTAAATACAACCAGCGTTACATTCAATGACAAAGTAATTGAACTTAAAGGTCCGTTTAAACGCCAACATATGGTAGATTGTATCAAAGAAGCTTGTGGTGTTGATTTTTGGCCGATTCATGACTTAGAAACAGCTCTTGCTTTGGCGAAAGAACATAATGTAGTAATTGAAAAACACCAAAGAAGTATTGGTCATATCATCAATCGTTTCTTTGAAGAGTTTGGTGAGAAAAACTTAATTCAACCAACTTTGTTATATGGTCATCCTATAGAGATATCACCTTTAGCTAAAAGTAGTAAAGAAGATGCTCGTTTTACTGAGAGATTTGAACTATTCATCGATGGTAGTGAATATGCGAATGCCTTTAGTGAACTAAATGATCCCATTGATCAAAAAGAACGTTTTGAAAATCAGCTTAAAGAAAAAACATTAGGCAATATAGAAGCCAATGAAATGGATATCGACTATGTTGAAGCATTAGAATATGGATTACCACCATCAGGTGGTATTGGTGTAGGGGTTGATCGTTTCGTTATGTTGTTAACTAATAGTGATACGATACGTGAAGTAATTCTTTTCCCACATATGAGAAGTAGATAGGTGTATTAAGTTAAAATAGTAGCTTAAATACAGGGTTTTTGAGGGTTTGACATATGAGAAATGTCATAATTTACGCCTGATTCACATCTAAATTTAATTTATTTCTAAAAATTAGATTTGAGAAGTTAGTTCGCTTGATGAACTCAGAAATAAAAAGGAAGCAGTACTAAAAGATGGGCTTGTTGGAATAAAATTGACCTCGCAAAGTGTTACCGTAAACGACATGTATTATATTTGGATTAAGATAAAAAAGGATACTAAAAAAACACTTTTCAAAACTATAGATATATGTTTGAAAAGTTTGTTGAAAAAACACTTAACAAACATAAGTTGCTTGAATTAATGAGATTAGATGTACGACGTTTCTATAATGACCTTGTTGAAATAGAAGGGGTTTGTATTCATACTCTTGATACTATTCATACAGTAATCTTTCAGGTACTTGAACTAGCAGTCGAAGAAGATCGTATTCGTAATAATCCTTCCACTAATGCTTTAAGAGAACTAAAGAAAACCCATAATATAGATGAAGAAAAACGAAGAGCACTGACAGCACAAGAACATGAGATATTTGTAAACTACTTGAATACAAGTGAAATTGCTAAACGGTGGAAACCAATCTTTACTGTTATGATTAATACAGGACTTCGAATTGGAGAAGTGTCGGGTTTGACTTGGAATGACATAGATTTTGAAAATAATACTATTAGTGTTAATCGCACATTGGTTTATTATCAACATGAAGACGGAAAGACTAGATTTGCAGTTAACACACCAAAGACTAAATCGGGATATCGAACAGTGCCGATGATGCGGCAAGTCAGAGAAGCTTTTTTAGAAGAGAAAGAACTTCAAAAAACATTAGATACCCCACAAGGGATTATTGTGGATGGGTATACAGGGTTTATCTTCTTGAATAGATATGGAAGTGTTCAAAATCAGAATATGTTGAATAAAGCCTTAAGAAGGATTGTTGATTATTGTAATGAAGAGCAGTTGAGCAATGCTAAGGAAGATGAAGAAGTGGTATTACTTCCTAAGATGAGTTGTCATATTCTAAGACATACATTTGCGACGAGACAAGTAGAAGCAGGAATCAACCTTAAAGTTATTCAAGAAACACTGGGTCACTCGGATATTAAAACAACGATGAATATCTATGCGGATGCATCAGAAGAACTAAAGAGTAATGAATTCGATAAGTTGCAGGAGTATTTGCTAGGGCAGAATATGTAATCTTAATTCGAGAGGTAGGATTTTAAAATTAAGTTAAATCCTGAAACCATATTCTTCAAATTGTATACTTGTAAATGATGTGAGACCAAATTCTAAGAATAAAAAATGTCATCATGTAAAATAGTATTTAAGTTAGTTATTTAGTTTTTCTCTCATTTCAAGAGGTGTTAGATAATTAAGTGAAGCCATCGGGATATTGTTTGAACGATATAAGTAACGTTTAGCTTGTTCACGTAAATCATTAAGTGAATAGAATTTAAGATGTTGGTAGAAACGATTATTATCATTGCGATGAGAACGCTCCACTTTGCCATTATGCCTAGGTGTTCTTGGGCGGATTAATTTATGTTCAATGCCAAGATCATCAAGTAGTATATTGAATGGATGGATTTTTTCTGTGTTGGTTGTATGAGCAAACTCGAAGCCGTTATCGGTTTGAATAGTGAGAGGTTGATAATTGAAATAAGCAATAGCACGTTTTACAAAATCAACACTAGAGTAACTAGAATGTTCATCGTAGTGATAAATAAAGCGTTCTCTTGAGGCTTCGTCAAGCATGGTGTATTGGTAATACTTCTGATCATTAAGCAGCGAGGAAGATTTACATTCTTTTGGGACATGCTTAACATCACATTGCCACTTAATACCAGTTAGTTTAGGTGTGTTATATGGTTTGGGTTTGTAAGGTTTCGTCTTTGGTTTAGGTAGTTTATAATACCCTTGTTTACGAAGGAAGCGAAAGAGTGAGCTTGGATGTCTTGAATACCCACGATTGATTCTGAGCTTGCCATAGAGCTCAATCATAGAGATGGTAGGGTTACGCCGCAAATAGTTATTGATCCACTCTATTTCTTGATCAGTATGAGCATTAGGATGCTTAGAGTGAGGACGATGTGATTTATCCATAAGTGATTGTTTTGTACCATCAAAGCACTTCATCCAGCGCATCAATGACGCTTTAGAGATTTTATATCGTCGAGTGACAAAAGCAACAGAATACTTATTTTGGGTATAAATTTTACATGCATAGAAACGAGTTTGTAGTTCATGGGGCAAAAAACGTTTAGATTGGGTTATAATAGACATGCGATTGGTTTCCTTTCTATAAAGTGTGCTAACTCTATTTTACAGGATTCCATTCGCTTTTCTATTTTAGTTGGAAAGTATCACATCAATTGTAACTCTACAAATCCTGAAACCATATTCTTCAAATCTATTAGATATGAGTTATTAGAAATGTTAAAATACTAATAAAGGTATTCAATTTGGAGAAAAGCAAATGATAATTAAAAAATTTGAAAATGCATACGGAATTAAAGATCTCAATTTAAAAAGTTTAAGTGGTGGACTAAATAATATGTGTATTTATGCCAGTAATGGGATATTTAAAAGCAGTTTTTCTAGAGCATTGTTTAATTTGGCAGAAAATGATGTTCAAGATATAAGTGATCGAATAAATGACAAAAAATTTGAGTATGATATATTAAAAGATGGAGTTAATTATAAAACTGATGATGGTCAAATAATTCCTAATTTAATTGTATATTCAAAAGAACTATATGAAGATAAAACTGTTGACAAACAATCAGGATTTGAACAATTACTATTATTACCTAAATATCAGAAAGAATTGTCTTTGGTATACAAAGAGTTTAATAAATACGTTGATGAATTTATTAAATACGCAAAGGAGTTTAATATCGTTATAAAAACTCCTAATGATTTAGCTGATTTAGTCGATTTGAATACTGAAAATTTAGGTGAGATATTAAAGAGTATGTATAATCGTTTATTAGAGACTAAACCACTTGAATTAGACTATCTAGATTTTAAGAAAGTTGATCAAAAAGCATATAATATTATTGATTCTAAAGAATTTAAAGAAGAAGTCAATAAGTATACGAGTATAGTGCAGAGAAAACTAAACAGTAAATTGTTTGATGAGAAGTTTAATGATATAAATTGCGAGATATTTATTTCTGTATTAGAAGAAACAGAATTTCTTAATGAGTATCGATATGTCGTGTTAAATGGAGAAAAATTTAATAATATATCCGATTTAAAACACAGAATTGATGAAGAATTAAAAGTCATAAAAAGTGATCCGGAGGTTATTTCTCAATACAAAAATATATTGAAAACATTAGGTACAACTAAAGAATCAAAGGTTGTTGAAGACCTATTAAAAGATGTGACTAAAGTTTCAGAGTTATCCTTAGGAAGAAAGACTTTGAAACTTTCCAAACTTCGTAATAAATATAATAATGACGAATTATTATCAAAGATAGAAACTGTTAATAGCTTGCAAGATAATATCTTAAGAATTATTGAGTTATCACAAACACAAACCAGTAGTTTTGAGAAGGCAATTGAAATATATACTAATCGATTTAAACCAAGGTTTGAAATTCGAGTAGATAATTTGTTTGAAGCAAGATTAGGGTATGAAGTTCCGAAGATTATTTTTATTCATAAAGACAATAAGAACAGGAAATATAATGAGTCAGAGATATATAACTTACTCTCTTCAGGCGAAAGAAATGCGTTAAAAACAATTCATTTAATTGTAAGATATGAGGCTGTGAAAGATAATAAACCTACTATAATCCTTGATGATGTTGTCGAAACATTTGATTATGCGAACAGAATTGCATTTCTAATGTATATTAAAGAAATAAAAGAAAAAGGCTGTAATATTATTTTACTTACTCACAATTTTGACTTCTATAGAGCTGCAATTAGTAGGGTAAAACTAAAACCTTCTGAAGCATATATTGATAAAAATAAACATGTTGTTGTAAGAGTGAACAGTAAGTTTCAATTATCATATGATAAAATTAAAAATATTATATCCTTTGTGGATCTATTTTCTTCCATTCCGTTTGTTAGAGAAATAAGTGCAATGTGTCATGGCGAAGAAGATAACGATGATTTTTTGTTTTTCACTAAATTATTACATATCAAACAAGAATCTAAAGACATTAAAGTAGCTGAAGTAATTGAAAGAATTAAGAATATCGTGCCAAACGTAAAAGTTGACAAATATGAAGGTAATTTAGAACAGTCTTTTGTGGAATCACTTATCAATCACAATTTCGGTCAAAGAATCGAGAGCAGTGATTTAAAAACAAAGCTTGCCCTTTCGATTGCGATTAGACTAATACTTGAAGACAAAGTCATCAATGAAGATTATTCAAAGATTGATGATTGCACTGAAAACCAAACTATTTACTTATTAGAGAAATATAAGGATGATTTAACTGATAAAGCAAAAAATTTATTTGAAAAAGTTCTTCTTAATACGCCAGAGTTTATTCATTATAATTCATTTATGTATGAGCCTTTGGTTGATATAGATCCTAAAGATTTGTTTGATGTCTACAGCGAATTGAAGGAAATAAAGGATATTTTCATTATATCATAAAGTTATTGAGAAAAAGCTAAGCAAAGGAGATTATATTGTGAGAACACATACGGTTATATTGGGTGCTGGTGCAACAGTAGCTACCATACCTGAAGGTGATAAAAACGGAAGAAAGTCTTCGGTGATGAATGGTTTAATTGATAAACTTAACTTGAATGAGGTATTAAAAGATATTGAACTTAAAACAAAAAGTGATAATTTAGAAGATATTTATTTTGAACTCTATTCAAGACCTGACTGCAAAAGTGTTGTCGAAGAACTTGAAAGCAGAATATATGACTATTTTTCTATTTTAGAGATACCAAATTTTCCTACAATTTATGATTTTCTGATTTTGAGTTTAACTGAAACGGATGCAATTGCGACATTTAATTGGGACCCATTATTATTACAAGCTTATTTAAGATGTATGGATATTACTGATAATCTTCCAAAGATATTTTGTTTGCATGGTAATGTGGCTATGAATTATTGCTATGAGCATAATGAATATGGATATAAAGGAGCAATTTGTCCAGTTTGCAAGAGAAAGTTAGTTCCTACTAAACTCCTATACCCTATTGGAAAGAAAAACTATATTGATGATAATTATATAAATAATTCTTGGGAAGCAATAAAATATATGGTTGAGAACTCCTATATGTTAACGATATTTGGTTACAGTGCACCAAGTAGTGATATTGAAGCAGTAGAGTTATTAAAATCTGCTTGGGGAGGTTCAGAGAATAGACAATTAGAAGAAGTATCTGTAATTGATATAATAGACGAAGAAGATATTCTTAAAAAATGGGGCACATTTATTCATTCACATCACTATAGATATTCAAACAGTTTTTTTGAATCATACTTAGGAAATTTTCCGCGACGAAGTTGCGAAACAGTATTTAGTACTTTTCAATTAAATCTTCCACCTAATGATAAAATGGGTTTTAAAGAAGGGATGACGTGGGAAGAACTAGATGAATTTCTGTATGAACTTTTAAAAGAGGAAAATGAGACACCAAAAGGAAAGCACTACCCATTACATTATCAAATAAATCGATAAAGTGTCTTTTATCAATATAGATTAAAAGTACTCAGGAACTAGAAAATACTGAATATATCCAAGATATAAATCGTATGATTATATTCAACGCAAAGATAATAACTTCTAAGAGTTATACGAAATGGGTATTTTTTTAAAAATATTAAAGAAAAAAGGAAAGAAACTTGTTAATAAGGGTTAGTACCTTTACTTTCCAATTAAATATTGGATTCTATTAGTCAAATATGTAAGATATTTAATTACTAGTTTATAATATAGAGAAATGGAGATGGATGATATAATGGAAATCAATAAAACAGGAATATATTTGGAATTAAAAAGAAGAAAATCAGCAAGTTCAAATCATTATTTGAGCCAAATTGATTTCGTGAGTCAAAAAAGCAAAGATATTCTCGAAAGAATTCCTACAATTTTTTACAATTATACAAAGCATGACATCTCGCATTCAATTAATGTAGCTGAAATCATGTATGAATTGATTAGCGATATAACAAAATTAAGCGATTTAGAACTTTGTATTATGATTTTATCTGCAGTCACCCATGATTTAGGTATGTTTGTTGGAGATGAAGAGATTAAACAAATAAAGAAAGATCAAATAATTATAGGTAACAGGAAATTCTCTAAAGTTTTTGGAAGTTTAGGTGATGAAGTGATTTCTCTTGAAGAATGTATAAGACCACAACATGCAATAAGGTCTGCAAAAATGATTAAAGAAACAATCATCAATCAAAATAAAAATGTAATGGATGTATACGGAACGCAACACAGTTATTTCGATATTTTGTCTAAAATTAATAGGTCACATAACGAATCAACAGACTGGATAAGATCAAATTTGTCAAATCAGATTATTGGAAAAGAAAGTTTAAATCCTCAGTTTATCTCACTTGTTCTTAGATTAGCAGACTTATTAGACGTCGATGACAGAAGAACATCGTTCACATTAAAAGAGTACTTGAATCTTCCGTTTATTAGCAAGAGGGAGTGGGATAAACATTCCGTTATCACAAATCATAAAAAAACTAAATTTAACGAAAAAACGAAAAGAAAACAAGTGGTTTTTTATGGAGAAACAGATGATTCAGAACTATATAGAAATCTCTTGCAGTATTTTCATTATTTCGAAGATCAACTATCTACATCAATAAGATTTTGTAGGGATAGTTTTAATCATGAAAAGTATCAATTAAACTTTGAGAATTCTATCGAGAATAAAATTATTCCAAAAGGATTTAGTATTGCCGATTTTAAGTTGAATCTTGATTATGGCGCAGTCACAGAGTTGCTTATGGGAGAAAATATCTATGGGAATAAAAAATATGGAATTCGTGAACTGCTTCAAAATGCGCTAGATGCGTGTGATGTTTTGTCCAACTTAAATGAATATGATGAAACTTTATATAATAAACCTGTTATTAGAATAACCTGGGATGAGGAAGGGAATCGATTAGTCGTTAGAGATACAGGCATTGGAATGACTGAAGAGGTATTAAAGAAATATTTTCTAAATGTTGGAGTTTCTTATTATCGTTCAAATGATTTTTTATATTTAGATTCCAATATCAATCCTATTGGCAATTATGGGATAGGCTTTCTGGCCTGTTTCATGCTGTCAGATACAGTAAAAATTCGTACTAGACATTACAATAATTCTCAATCAATTGACTTAAAATTACAAAAACAAAGTGAGTATATTGAATTTACAACTTCTAGTATTACAACTATTCATGGAACTAGCATTGAACTTAATTTAACTCAGGTAAAAAGTGTTTTTGAAAATCCAGATCTAATGATTAAGTTTATCGAGGAAAACTTCCTGAAACCAAAATATGATATATTCATTGATATTGTAGACAAGGAAAATTCAAAAAATCTTAATCCTAATTTCTCTGATTTAGAGGAATATCGAACAAATAGTGACTGGGTTAATCTCAGCAACTATTTTGATAATATTGAAGTGCTAGTAAAATTCAAGAGGAATCAACTTCCGTTATACTTGAACTTAGAAGATTTAGATAAAAAGGCGCTATATTTATACAAAGACGAAGATTCAAATTTGAAATTAGGTAAAGTTACAAGTGAGTGCAAGATTAGTGACTATTTCGTAAATAACACAATTTGTTTTTTAGAAATTCCTATGATAACTGGCTATAACATGGATGAGGCATTGTCTTATGTTGATGACTTTGATTCAGCTCTAAATCATGTTGAGAACGAAGTTATTACGGTATATTATCGTGAAGAAGATGTCCATGTAGAACAAGTAATTAATAATCATTCTGAAAGTGTGTTTTCTGGGAAAAGAGAAGTATATGGGGAGATTACTTTAACAGATATATATGATGTTTATGGTGATTTGTCACAATACGATGGATTAATTGAAATAAAATTAGAAAGTATAAGATTAATAGAAAGAAACGGATATTATTTGAGATATTTAGGTTATGCTGATACTTTTTATAAGATCCAAAAATTCAATTTTGACTCAAACATGTATAGAAGTAATATTAAATTTTATGTGAAAGGAGTTTTGGTGAGTAACGTTAAAATAACCTTATTGCCAATGCTTTATGGAATAGAAATTGAAAGAATAATAATCAATAGTGAAAATAAAAAAATCATTCCCAATATTTCTAGAAATAGTTTAATTCCAAAGCAAATAGAAGAATTGAATTATTCAATCAATAGAACGATAGTTTCATATGTTGCCGAGAAGACAGACAACAAACTCACAAGGAATTGTATTGACGAGTTCATTTCAGCAAATTATTCGGAGATGAAGTAATATCTGATTACCTAGATTGAAAATATTTCACTTGTAAGAAGTCGCATTTTAATACTAGCCTTATAATTACTAATACATAATTGTACAACTAGTTGATATATAGATGAATTAGAGCAAATAAATCTAGATATTGACAGGTTCGAAAAGATTAATCTTCTACTCCTTCTGTACACCCGTTATACACCCAAAATCTGGTAATTTACGTACATTTATAAAGACTTATGTAATTCTATAAGTCCATAAAATCCACTAGTAAAGGGATATGTAGACTTATGGAGAGTATAAATCTGTTATCCCGCATATGAGAAGTAGATAGTAAATAAGAAAGCCAGACGGCTTTTTTATTTTGTGATCACTTCATTTACTGATATCAAATTTGGTTTTTAATTAATAAATTGTAAAAAAGATACTAGATGATAATACCTATAAAAACATATAATGAATGGAAAAATAAACATTTAAATTAACGATATTTTTACTTTTTGTATTCAAAGGTAACTACTAATAAGCCTTTATTTATGCTAATATAAGCGTAGTAAGTCGCTGGGAATTCCCCAAAACGACAAAGGAGGACAAAAATGAAGTTGTTTAAGCTTTTATTAAGCATTTTATTGTCATTCACATTGGTTGCTTGTACTGGTACAGGTGACAAAGACAAAGAACCAAGTGGTCCAGTTGAATTGATTATTTGGAACACTTATTCCGAACATCATGCAGAAGCATACAACAAAATTGTTGAAGACTTCAACGCATCACAAAGTGAAGTAAAGGTTATTGTTCAACCACAAGCTTATCAAGATTATGAAGCTAAAATCTTACAGGCTGTAAGAAATGGTGTAGGGCCAGATGTAGTAAGTGCTTATCCGACTGCTGTATCTGCTTATATCGATGAAGGTTTATTAGTAGATTTCGCGCCGTTTATTAACGGTAGTGATGGAATCGCTGATTTCAAAGATAACTTGATTGGTAAACTCTATGGTGAAATCACACAATGGGGTGAAGAATCAATTTATATGATTCCAGTAGTTCAGACATCAGAAGTTTTATTCTATAACGCAACATGGTATGAAGAATTAAATTTGACTGTTCCTACAACTTGGGAAGAATTAGAAGCCAATAGTCGTGTTATCTTAGCGAATAAGGGCGTTCCTGGTTTTGGAACCGATTCAGAAATTGATACATTCCAAGACTTAATTGTTCAAGCTGGTTCAGGTTATATCAACCCAACAACAAAAACAGTTGAGTTCGATAACGAAATCGCATTAGCACAATTAACATGGTTCTCAGAATTAGTTAGTGAAGGTGTATTCCGTTTAGTTGGTGAAGATTTCTATTTCTCTAATCCTTTCGGATCACAAGCAGTAGGTTCTTACTTAGGTTCAAGTGCTGGTGTACAATATGCATTAGGCGCTGCTGGTGATAAATTCACAGTTGGCGTTGCTCCTATTCCACAAATGGGTTTAGGTAACGACTATATCCCATCATGGGGTGGTGGTTATATCTCATTTAAGACTACTGATGAGAAAGCTGAAGCTGCATTCAAGTTCCTTAAATATTTGAGTTCAACTGAAGTTTCTGCAAGTTGGGCTACAACATTAGGTGGATTACCTGCATATCAAACAGCTGTTGAAACAGAACTATACCAAGCTTATCTTGATTCAAATCCAGCTGCAAAAGCGTTGTATCAACAAGTAGATAGTTTTGGTTGGTTAAATAGTATTGCTGGTTCAGCTCCAGTACGTGGCTTTATTGGCAAAATGGTTCAAGAGGCAAGTACAGGACTTAAGACTCCTGCACAAGCACTTCAGGACTGTGTAACTGCTAGCAACAACGAATTACAAGCTCATTAGTTATTAGTAGAATTTAAAGAGTTGTCGTTTTTAACGACAACTCTTTTAACAATAAGGAGATTGCTTATGCGTACAGAATTTAAAATTTATTCAGGCATTCATACGATTGGAGGAGTCGTTTTTTCTATCACTTATGGTAAAGATAGAGTGATATTAGAAATGGGTTCTGCCTATGATCCAACCAGTGATATTTATGATGGTATCGTATTACCTCGAAAAGAGAATTGGTTAGTTGACAAACTAAGATTAGGTTCACTTCCCGCTATTGATGGTCTTTATGCCAAAAACGATCTCAATGGATATGAAGGATTGATCGCATATGAAGATAGTGATTATAATACTGCAGTTTTTATTACACATTTACATCTTGATCATATGTCAAATATTGGTACTGTAGCTAAAGATATTCCGGTTTATCTTCATGAAAAAGCGCAAATTATCGAAAGAGCACTTGAAGATATCAACAAAGGTGTAGACAATAATGGTCGTGATTATACGCACTTTGAACCAAACAAATACATTATGGTAGGTGATATCAAGGTGTTACCGATTATATGTCGTGATCGTGGTCATTATGATTTTGCGTTTCTAGTTTGTACTCCTGATGGTGCTAAAATACATTGGACAGGTGATTTTACACTTCATGATCATGATAATTCTATGACTTTAAAGCAGATCGATATATTAAAAGATGAGAAAATAGATGTACTTTTATGTGAAGCAACGTCTTTGATGGATAGTGTTTGGGGGAAAATGCAATCCTATAACAAAAACGATCCAAGTGATATTATACCAAGTAGCACCCCATTAGATGGTTATCTAACAAGTAGTGAGTATGGTAAAGAAGTATATAAATGTATTGAAAAAGTTGAAGGTTTATGTGTTTTCAACTTTTATGAAAGAGAAATGGATGATGTTGAGGACTTTTTAATATGGGCTGAAAAATCAAAACGAATATGTGTATTTGAGCCAGAAACAGCCTATATCGTGTACAAATATCATCAAATAAATACGCATGTTTATATCCCAGATAGTCGATATATTGGTGATATTGAAAATAAAGAATGGTTTAAAGAATTAATGAATAACTGTACAGTTGTTACTCTTGCAGATATAGAGGCCAATCCAAGCGCTTATATGGTTCAAAACTCATATCCCTATATCATGGAATTATTCTCATTTCCAGCCAAAAAAGCAGCTTATATTCATTATTCAGGAATTCCAATTGGTGAGTTTGATCCAGCATATAAGAAGATGCGCATGTTGGTAGATAAAGCAAAATTCGAATATGTGAACTTTATGTATACCAAGTATTTTGGACACGGATACCCATGTGAGATAAAATACTTCGTTAATGAAGTAAATCCTAAAACGCTTATTCCTTGTCATTCTCATAATCCAGAGCGCTTATTACCAAAAGATGGCGAACAAATTCTACCCGAACTAATGAAAACATACATCGTAGTACCAGGTGTTGGCTTACGAAAGAAAGAGGATTAATATGAAATTATTGGTGTTTATGTTAGACGCTTTATGTGCAAGCGATATCGATTTTATGAAAACGCTACCTAATTTTGCGGAAGTATTTGAAAGAGGCTCATATGTGAAAAGCATTGAACCTGCTTGTCCTGCATTGACATATTGTTGTCATACGACGATCGTTACTGGTAAACATGTTAAAAACCATGGTATCGTACACAATGAAATACTTGAAAGAGGAGCTAAAAACAAAGCACCTTGGCATAGTATGAGAAAAGATATCAAAGCCAAAACATTCCTTGATTATGCGATGGAGGCTGGTCTTACGACTTGTTCGTTATCATGGCCAATAACAGGTAATGCCAACTATACATATAATATGCCGATGATCGTTCCTTATAGCTATAAAGGGTGGGAGCCTGAACCATATCTTGAAGGTAATGCGACCACTAATCTTATGGATCAATATTTCTGGAAATATGGTCGCTATATCAAGGGCAATGATCGAAGCTTAGATTTGTACACTATGGCTATCGCACCTGATTTGATAAGAGATTTTGGTCAACCAGATATAATGCTTGTTAAAATGTGTGATTTAGATAGCGTTCGTCATACTGATGGGGTATATCATGAAAACACGAAAGAACAACTTCGTAAACATGATGAAGAATTCAGAATACTAAAAGAAACGATAAAACGTTATGGTGATTATGAGAACACCAACTTTATGATAATTGGTGATCATGGACAAACCGATATTCACGATGTTCTTAAGATAAATAAACTGTTTGTGGATAAAGGCTTTATCACACTTGATGAAAATGGTGATATTCTATCATATAAAGCATATGGTCATTCAACAGGTTTAGCTTGTTTTGTCGAAGTTAGTAATCCTGATGATGAAGAATTGTTGATCGAAGTTAGAAGTTTCTTAGAAACATTGAAAGATGATGCTGCAATTGCGCTTGCCTTTGTATATGATTCTAAAGAAGCTAGTGAGTTAATTAATCTTGAAGGGCCGTTTGATTTCGTTATCGAATCAAAACACAATATAGCTTTTAATGAAGATTGTACAGGTACTTCAATTTGGGGAAGTAAAGAACCAGGTAATCATAAAACCGGTGCTGCAACTCATGGTAGTTGTATCAAAAATAGAGTGGAGTCAACAACCTTAATAGCGGCTGGTCCCGCATTTAAACAAGGCGTTGTCGTTGAAGTAGCGGACATGGTTGATGAGGCACCAACGATGGCAGCTGTAATGGGTTTAACAATGATAGATGTTGATGGTCGTGTCATAAAGGAGATACTTAAGTAATGAAAGTCACAATAAAAGGTTTAACTAAGCGATTTGGAGATTTTACGGCAGTTGATAATATTGATGCTGAATTCACGGATGGTAAATTGATAGCACTGCTTGGTCCTTCTGGTTGTGGTAAAACAACGATGCTTAACATGTTGTCAGGAATAATGCCAACAACAGCAGGTAAGATATTCTTTGATGATGAAGATGTTACTGAGCTACCAGCTGATAAAAGAGGAGTTGGTTTAGTTTTTCAAAACTATGCTTTGTATCCGCATATGACAGTACTTGAGAATGTATGTTTTCCACTGCGAATAAAAGGTGTACCTAAGAAAGAAAGAATTGAAAGAGCAATGAAATTCATCAAAATGGTACACATCGAAGATTACTTAGACCGTAAACCTGCTGAATTATCCGGTGGACAACAGCAACGTGTAGCGATCACTCGCGCTTTGATCAAACAACCACGACTACTACTTTTGGATGAACCACTTTCAAATCTTGATGCAAAATTACGCATAGAAATGCGTGAAGAAATTCGTCGTATTCAAAAAGAATCAGGAGTTACAACAATTTTTGTAACTCATGATCAAGAAGAAGCTAGTTCAATTTCAGATTCTATCATGTTACTAAAAAAAGGAGTTATGCAGCAATACGGTTCAGTAGATGAATTGTTTGATAATCCTATCAACTTATTTACAGCTGATTTTTTGGGTACACCAACCATTAACCAAATACATGGTGTATGGGATAATAAAGGATTTATTGCTGATGGTGAAAGCCAAAGCATTCCTTTTAACATTAATATTGCTAATGGTACACGCTTAGTATTTGCATCACGTGCTGAAGCTTTAAAGGTTAAAGAAGATAAAGCATTTGAATCAAAAGTGTTGGAGAAATATAAAACAGGAAAAGATACATTAGTATTATTAAAATATGGTGAGGGAACATTAAGAGCTTACACTGAAGATAAAACGATACAAGTTGATGATATCGTCAATGTCAGTATGAAAGACTTTGGTGTTTTCTTGTTTGAAGAAGAAAGCGGAAAAAGATTATTATGAGTCTAAGAAAGAAAATAAAAAGTTTCGATGCTGACGAAAAAATAACAGCTAAAACTTATTTAAAGCCTTTAATATATCTTTTACCTTTTATTGTTGCGATATCAATATTTACGATCTATCCATTCTTTAATGCTTTTTTAATATCATTGAAAGAAAATTATCGGGCTTTGACAGGTAATTATACTGGATTTGGATTTGCGAACTACGAATATGTACTTACCAATGAAACATTTATCTTAGCTTTAAAGAATACGGTTGTTTATGTTTTATGGGTTGTACCGATTTCTACTGGCTTATCGCTATTAGTAGCGGTTATGCTAAATCGCAAAACAAAATTACAAGCATTCTTTCAAACTGCTTACTTCTTGCCAATGGTAACATCAGCGATAGCGGTTGGTTTAGTTTGGCGTTGGTTGTTCAACTTTGATTATGGCATAATAAATTTCGTATTATCACGTTTAGGCAATAGTGCGATCAACTGGTTAAACAACCCAAGTTATGCTAGAATTGCGCTAATTATTTATGGTATTTGGTCAATGATGCCATTTACGATAATTCTTTTACTAGCGGGACTACAAAATATCAATAAGCAGTATTTGATCGCAGCACAAGTTGATGGATCAAAGCCTATTCAGACCTTTACTTATATTACAGTTCCACTATTAGCACCAACTATTGGTCTTACAATGATTGTTAATATGATAACTGCATTCAAAGTGTTTAATGAACTCTTTGCTTTATTTAATGGTAAACCGGGACCGGCTTACTCATTATATACCGTAATTTATTTCATGTATGAGCAGTTCTATGTTAGATATCGTCTGGGTAATGCGGCAGCTAGTGCCATCGTATTGTTCTTTATAGTTATGATATTAACGCTCATTCAGTTATACATGCAAAGAAAATGGAAGAATTACTAGGAGGAAGGGAAGAATGAAAAAGAAACTTAAGTTTGTAGATCTATTATGTTTAACCCTTCTTATGTGTGGTGCATGTATCATGATCTTTCCTTTTCTATGGATGATCCTATCATCACTTAAAACACAAGTAGAAGTGAGCACAATTCCACCAACTTTGTTACCTTCAAGAGTGACTTTTGAAAATTATCTATTTGCTTTAAAGACAGCACCATTTGCTCGTTATTTCTTAAACTCATTGATAGTTACAGTGGCTTGTGTTGCGATAACGATGTTCACAACAATCTTAGCCGCATTTGCGTTTAGTCGTTTAAGATTTCCAGGAAGGGATATTGTGTTTGCGGCATTAATCGCAATGATGATGATACCGTTTGAGATGTTGATAATAACTAATTATACTACGATAGCTCGTTGGGGGTTGATGGATAATTTAATCGCTTTGATCATACCATTTACTGCAAGTATCTTCTACACTTATATATTGCGTAACTTCTTTCTTTCGATTCCTGATAGTTTATACTATTCAGCTAAAGTTGATGGCTCATCTGATTGGAAATATCTTTGGTGGGTTATGGTTCCTATTGCTAAGCCAACGATCATCACAATAGCTCTATTAAATACCATAGCGGCGTGGAACTCTTTCTTATGGACAGTGCTTGTAATCAATAGTACTAGTAACAGAACCTTACCGTTTGGTGTGTTTGTGTTTATCGCTGAGGGTGGAGTTCGTTATGAAAGATTAATGGCAGCAGCGACAATTGTTGTTCTACCAATGATATTCTTATTCTTATTTGCACGTAAATATATTGTTGCTGGTGTTTCTAAAGGAGGAATTAAGGGCTAATGGCTATTGTTAATATTGATATTTTAGGTCATGCTGATTATAATGGTGTGTTTCGTGAAAGCTTAAAAGGCCCAGGATTACTTCGTTTTTATGGGGCTATTGAATCTGTTAGAAGTTTGAATCCTACTCGCACAGTATTGATTGATGTTGGTGATAATATCTCAAGATCATTGTGGATGGGAAAAGATGTCATGGAAGGCCTTCATTTGATCAAGACCGATGTTATGACTTTAGGAAACCATGAGTTTGATAATGGCAAAGACTTTTTAGAAGCAGCTATCAAAGACAATCCATTTCCAGTTCTTTGTGCCAATATATTTGAGAAAGCTACAGATCAAAGAGTTGGTGGAACTTTACCTTATGTGTTGTTTGAAAAAGATGGTATTAAAATCGGAATTGTGGGATTAACTACTGAATACACCCCCTATATGGTTGAAAGAAGTGCTTTTGAACCATATTACGTTAAACCGGCTAAAGACTTCATGTTTGAGTATGTTCCTGTATTAAGAAAGATGGGCGCTGAAGTCATCATTGCGGCGACTCATTTCCCTTTTTACACCGATCCTCTAGGCGGTGAGCTGATTCAATTTATCAATGATACGCAGGAATTAGCAATTGATTGTTATATTGGTGGACACATTCCTGGTGATTATGGTGCTATCTATAAAGATGCAGCAGTATTAAAGGGTGGATTTGGTGGCGATTCACTACCACATGCCACACTTAAATTTGATACTGTAAGCCGTAAGGTGGTTGAAAAAACAGCGCGGGTCATTGATGTGATCAACTGTGATTTTAAAGTTGAAAATCGTGAAATAGAAGCTTTTGTTGAAAGAGTAACTGGACCATTCGCAAATTTCTTTGATGAAGTAATAGCGTATAACGAAAACGATCTACCAATGCGTTTATCTTACGAAAGTCCACTTGGTAATTTTATGAGTGATTGCTTAAAAACTACAGCTAAAACAGAGATAGCTTATATGAACGCTACTAGTTGTGGTGGAACCTTACCAAAAGGAAATATAACAAAAGAAAACCTCGTACTTTGTAATGGATTTGATGATCCAATCAAAGTAACTAAAGTCAAGGGTCAAGATATCTGGGATTTATTTGAACTTGTATACATGCCAGAGCGTTATGGTAACAATGCAACGCTAATCTTCTCGGGATTAATAGTTGAAGTTGATAATACCAAGAAAAGCCCGAATAAGATTCAAAATATTTTGCTAGCGGATAAAACGCCTTTAAATCTCAATGAAACATACACTGTTGCCACAAGTAGATACATGGCAGGTGGTGGAAATGATACAACAGAATTTGCACTACGATTTACATGGGAAGAGATCGGTATATCGATGCATGAAGCGTTGTTCATTTATGTTAAAGATTTAAAAGTCATAAGTATGCCAGTATCAGGTCGCTTAATTATGAATGGTCGTCCTGAAAATGATAATGCACCGTTCTAAACAAAAAATTGCCCAATAAAACAGGGCAATTTTTACTTTATGTTAAATTTAAGATATAATACGAACACAGAGGTATAACATGATTGATCAATTTACAATGTTTAGTCTTTATTTCGCCAATTTGATGACCGTAGTCTTACCTGTTTTCATCATTGTTTATGGATTAATGAAAAAACATTTTGAAGTAACACGATTATTATTAGGAATGTTTATTTTCTTAGTTATAAATCTCTTTGTTTTAAGTCCGTTATTAAACTTATTAGCGGTAGTACTTGAAGGCAATGCCTTATTAGCGCAACCAAGTTTTACAATACCATTTTCAATTTTGATCATTACCCTAGTAAATGTTTATGGTAAGAATTTTTCGTTTCGTTATTTACTACAAGACTTTCGCTCATTCAAGCAGGTTATTTCGATTGCGATAGGAATGGGTACTTCAGAAGTGTTATTATCAAGTGGCATGATGATGTTTAGCAACTTAAATTATGCGATCAAGATAAATAATGGCACAATTTACGACATACTTTCAGTCACTGATGCCGAAGCGATAATCAATAATGCAATGTCTGCTTTGCCTGATGCAATCCTTTATTATGCGCTAAGTGCAATTGCGATAATCTTAATCAATGTTGTGTTATCTTTTATATTAGTAAATGCTCGTTTGATCAAAGAAAAACGTTTATTGATAATTGGGTTATCAATGTTAATCATATTTAATGTAATAATTTACTTGTTACCGATGTATGGGCAATTTATGTTATCTGGAATCTTTAGCTTAATATTTGCGTTATTGGCGATGTATTTTGCTAAGTTAAAAGGATTCTTTATATTCGATCTAAAATAAGAAAGTGGATTTAAATCCACTTTTTATAAACCACATTTTAATTGGGCATTACAATTGGTACAGGTATTACAACCACCAATTTCTTCAACAACGCCTTCCAAGCAAATAGGACAAATATCACCAACTTCAATGCCAATATTTCTATCTTGGCGATCGCCTCTTAATGCTGGTTTGTTATCATCAGGCTGTTTCTCTTTAATGTTGACACCAAAATCTCTAACTAGATCCATTTGTGCCCAATTGACATCTTCTTCGTTTGATAAGGTTAATACTTGTGAATCACGTGATCCATCAACATATACAGTACCACCCTTTGCGCCACCATCATAAAGTCTTTCATAAATTTTTTGAACTTGTCTTACTGAAAAACCTCGAGGTGCATTTACCGTCTTAGATATTGATGAGTCAATCCATCTTTGGATTGCACATTGAGTATCAGCGTGTTCTTCAGGAGTTAGTTCCATGGCAGCGACGAAATAATCAGGTAAGCTATCTCTAGTATTACCAGGATTTAAAGCTAACCATTCATCAACTATCTTAGCATTTACTTCAAAGAATTTTCCTAAACGACCTGAACGGAAATAAGAGAAAGAGAAATAAGGTTCAAGTCCAGTTGATACACCAACCATTGTTCCAGTAGAACCGGTTGGAGCGATAGTTAATAAGTGACTATTTCTAATACCATATTTTAATACGTCTTGACGGATCTCTTCACTCATTTGACGCATAAATCCAGTTTCAATAAATTCTTTATGATCTTTTAAGAAAGGAAAACTTCCTTTTTCCTTCGCAAGTTCAATAGAAGCCCGATAAGCACTTTCAGCAATACATCTAAAAACCTGATCAATCGTATCAATTGAAGCCAAGGAGCCATAGCGTTTCTTAGACCATATCAAAAGATCATGTAAACCCATAATGCCAAGCCCAACTCTTCTTTCACCTAAAGCTTGATTTTTATTAGCTTCAAGGAAATAAGGGGTATCATCTATTACATTGTCTTGCATTCTTACAGTTAGTTCGACACTGTGTCTTAATTCATCAAATTTAATCAAACCACTTTGCTTGTCGACAAAGTTTGCTAAGTTTATAGCTGCTAAGTTACAAACGCTATAAGGTGCTAATGGTTGTTCACCACATGGATTTGTCGCAACAACTTTTTGACCATAAGCTTTAGCGTTGGTCATATCATTAGCGTTATCAATAAAGAATATTCCCGGCTCGGCGGAATATGTTGCACAGAAACAAATTAAATCCCAAATATCCCGGGCAAAAACAGTACGATATGTTTTGATTGGATAACCCATTGCCTGCCACTCACGGACATCACCAATCTCATGCCATAATCGATCATAATCGGCTTTTTGTTCAGGAGTGTAACTTTCAAGATCAGGGAAGCGAAGATCAAATGATAAATCATTTTTAACCGCATCCATGAACTCTTTTGTTAATGTGACAGAGATATTAGCACCATTTAAGAATTCAGGCTGTTGCACTTCAAGCTTACCACCGTTGATCAATATTTCGCGGGCGTAATCAACGATATGAGCAGCTGCTTCTTTGTTATCAACAACCGCTTCATACATTTCTTTCTCAATACGACTTAAAGGAGTAAATTTCAATTTTCGATTAGCTTGCTCTCTCACAACTTCATCACGAGAATTTTCTGATAACCACTTTAAGACGCGTGGATTCTGCATTTTTGAAATAATGAATTCAATTATATCAGGATGCCAATCCGCTAACATGATCATCTGAGCACCACGTCTTGAACCACCTTGTTCAACTAAATTAGTTAGATTTGATATATCATTTAACCAACTTACGGCGCCACTGCTTTTACCACCAACTTCTTTCGCTGGTGCTGACTTAGGACGAAGCGTAGAACCGTTTGTTCCAACACCACCTCCACGTGACATGATTTCCATAACTTCTTTACGATGGTCAGCAATACCACCGCGTGAATCTCTTACAAAAGGCATAACAAAACAATTAAAATAAGTTACCTTTGTGCCACTACCAGCGCCATATAATACTCTTCCTGCTGGCACAACATTTAGGTTTTTAAGTTCATCAGCGAATAGTGTGCTATATTTATCACGCAATTCAGCAGTTGCTTCAGTACCAGCTAATGCTTTGCCAACGCGTTTAGCTATTTGTTCATAGAATATTTCTAAAGGTTTATCAATGTCACGAAAATGTCTTTTGATAAGACCTGTTTCAGCTTCTTTTTCATCCTCTAGGGTTGCTCTGAACTCTTCATCGACCTCAATAAGGACAGTTTCATTACTGTGATCGATTTCTTTGACTACCCCAATACCTCTTGCGGGATATTTGATATCTTCTTTTATAACTGTTAATACAATATCCCCAACACCAAGACTGATCAAAGCACGATCTTTTTGAGCATAACGATCTAACATAACTAAACGGCTCACACCTTCGTGAGTCGTTTTGAAATCATTTTCAATCTTAAATAGGTAGGGGAAACTTCTTTCTATATCTGTATTTAGTTTGTTTATGGTTTGTAAGCTATATAACATATGATATCCTCCCCTGTAGTGTTAATTATGATAAAGCTGTGTTTTAATTCTAACATAAAAGCAGTTATGAAAATAAATCAAGATTTCAAATTATATAAAAGTATAAAGAAAATCTGATAAACGATTTAGATAAACTCCGATATTATCATCGATTTCATAAATCTGTTTGTATTTCCAAAACAACCGTTCTAAACGTCGAACAACTGAACGCGTTAAGTTGATGATACTTTTATTATAATCGTTATAAGGATAAGTAAAAATGTTAATATGATGAAAACTTAATGTTTTATCTTCCATCAACTTAATAGACTCATGTAAATCAATCTTACCATAACCAGCAACAACACCAGCGATAGCTGAAAGTTCATCAACTATATTTTTAAATACAATATCGTTTGTCAGATTGTAACATAGTACTAACCACGCTATCGTCTCATCAATTGTTCCTAATAGATCAAAAATGATATCATCTTTCGCAAGAGATTTATCTTTGATATAGGTAAAACCCTTATCACCGCTTTTAGTCGTGATGCCCATATGTTACCTCCATACGTTGATAGATATTGTAAAATTGCTTGTTTATCGGAGTAAGCAGTAATAAAACTATAATATAATTAGAAACCATATGAATCAAGTCAAATACAACACCTTTTAACCAATAAGCGTATCCTGCACTAATTCCATGTAACAATCCCCATTGTAAAGCGAAGAAAAAGCCAAATGCCAGTCCCCAGCAACCGGCAAGTAAGGCCCATCCATCTTGATTGAGTTTGATGAAAGGTTTAAGAAGGGAAACAACAATCACTAACAAGCTCCATATCCAAAGATAACCAATAACCCAATCAGAAAAACCCCATATTAAGCCTTCGATCAAAGTAAACACAACAATGATCGAAACAGCATCACCAAGGGAAAGATTGATCGCATAAATAATAAACAAAAGAGTTACTATTTCGACATTTGGGATAAATGATAATGCGACTTGTGCAGCTACTGTCATTGCAGCAAGCATACCAATGACCGCTACTTTTAATACTGGTTTCATTTAAATTCACTAGTAAATGAAAAGACAAAACGATCGTTGTCATAAATAGGACAACTATCTACGCCCGGACAAAAACCAGCCGCTAAACATTCAGGGTTTGTGTCGGAATTATATAGCCACCAAGGTCCACTTGCCCAATCTTCAATCGCATAATCAGCGATTGCTGTTAAACTACGACCATAAGGATCGCTTGCGTTCCCTGTAAGAGTGACCGCTAACTCATCTTTTTCATCAAGTTCAAGCAACAGATCTGCAAGCATTTCCGTGTCAGTTTTTATGACTTGATCAAAGATTATTGTTGTGCTTTTATCCTCATTAGCGACTTCTACAATTATGTGAATTGATTTGTCGCCGCTTTCGGTAATAGGTGGATTTAATAACTTAAAGGTTAAGTATAATCCTGCCGTCACCAATAAAGCTACTACGATCTTAATAATGGTATTCTTCTTCATAAATTTACCTCTTTTCCTAAAAAAACACATTTATTCAATGTGCGAAAAAGACATAAATGTCTTTTTCTCTTTTACCCAGAAGATAAAAAGGATAAACCATATGTGGCAGGTCTACTGGCTCCTACTTCATCCGCTTCGACCCTTCCCGCATTCGCAGTGGTTATTGTCGATTTGTCCATAGATACAGTTGCTGGGACAGCTTTGTTTATTCAAATTCCCTATTAAACTAATGTACCACCATATGTATTTAAATTATAGATAATGATAAACAAAAACACAACAGTTTAAAACATTATATTAAATGCATAGACATTTGTGATAAAATGTAAAGAAATAAAGGAGAGCCTATGAATTACGCGGTACTTATTGTCGCGGCTGGTAGAGGTAGCCGCATGAATCTAGGATATAACAAAGTCTTTTTTGAAGTAGAAAAAGGCGTGACGGTTCTTCAAAAAACTCTGACACCATTTTTAGAAGATGAGAGATGTAAACAACTTGTTGTAGTATTAAACAAAGATGATATGGGTAAACCATTTAAAAAAGAGTATGGGCGCTTAATAAGAGTGTTTGGTGGTGCTACAAGACAAGAGAGTGTATATAATGGATTAATGGCTATTAAAGAAGAGTATGTCTTGATTCATGATGGCGCAAGACCAAACATTGATATTGCATATATAGATTTATTACTTGAAGCATTAAACACAAATGATGCATGTATCTTAGCAGTTAAAAGTAAAGACACATTAAAAGAAGTTGAAGATGGTTATGTGATTAAAACGATCGATCGCAACTTGATATATCAAGCTCAAACACCACAAGCATTCAAAACACAACTTATAATCGATGCACATAAGAAGGCGCAGAGTCAAAATTTACAGATAACCGATGATAGTCAAGCGGTTGAACTAACAACAGATACTAAAGTAAAGGTTGTATATGGTGATGAGAAAAACATCAAAGTAACTTTTACAAGTGATTTAGATATGATTAAATAATATTAAAGATTATCAGATATCGTTGTATTAATCAGCGTATAGAATATTATAATAATAAGTGCTATATTTTAATTAGAAAAGATGGTGATTTAATGAAACATATCCGCAAAATGATTGCCCCAATTATCATCACAGTTTTAATTGTTTTGTATTTTGTTGGTATGGGACTATCAATGTCAACAGTTATGATATTACCTTTATGGCAGAAGGTTTTGTATATCGGTATTCCATTTATAATGGCAATCGTAATGGTTGTCGTTTTGATTGGTAGAATTAAAGAGATAAGGAGCGGTGAAGAAGATGATCTTAGTAAATACTGATTATATTAGTGGTAAAGAATTAAAGATGCTATCTTTAGTAAAAGGAAGTACCATTCAATCAAAAAATATCGGTAAGGATATTACTCAGGGATTTAAAACGTTGATTGGTGGCGAACTGAAAGCTTATAACGAAATGATGAATGAAGCACGCGCTTTGGCTACCAAAAGAATGGTTGAAGAAGCAGAAACGTTGGGTGCTGATGCAATCGTAAACGTTAGATATGCCTCAGCAGCGATCATGCAAGGAGCTGCTGAAGTCATGGCTTATGGTACTGCAGTAAAGTTTATATAATTAAAAAATCTAGAGAAATTCTCTAGATTTCAGACTGATGACAAGTACACTCTATAAAAAGGGTGTACTTTTAATTTGATAAAAAAACGACCATATAGTCGTTTAGATAAGGAATTGATAGATTTATAAAGATTACTGATAGCCATCTTATCGCTTTGATGAAGCAGT
>JAYFOM010000030.1:0-10841 GCA_034932685.1 Erysipelotrichaceae bacterium | reverse complement strand
TTGTTTGATCGTCGCTCTCATTGATTTGATTCCATATAGATATTGGAGTAAGACAATCTTAAACAAAATAACTGGCTCAATACAGTTTCGTCCTTTATCTTGACTATATAGATTTCTGGTTTTCTCGTTTATAAATGATAGATCGATTGTTTGATCAATCTTTCTTAATAGATGTTCTTTAGGGACCATCTGTTCCATCGTCATAAGGATTAACTCCTCTTGTTGGATCGTTCGTTTCTTAAACATAGTTTGTCCTCTACTTATCTACTAAAATTTTACCATTATCTTGCCTTTCTTAATAGTATTCTTCTAACCAAATAAAAAGACTGTTAACTTATTTTGTCAACAGTCTGACAACTCAGACTTCTGAGTTGTTTTCTTTTATGTGTTCTAAGCCGCTTTCAAATAAATAAGAAACATGATCATCAGCTAAGCGATAAAATACTACCTTGCCTTCACGGCGGTTTTTAACAATGTTTGCTTGTCTTAAGATCCTTAATTGGTGAGAGATAGCTGATTTACTCATATTTAATAGAATTCCTAGATCACATACGCACATTTCATGTTTATCAAGGGCACAGATAATACTAATACGTGTTTTATCGCCTAAGATCTTAAAGAAATCACTTAAAGTGCTTAGATCTTCAGTTTTTTCCATTTTTAACATTACGGTATTAACTATATCAGCATGAATCACTTCACAATCATAAGCATGAGTTATTTTAGTCAAGAGGAGTACCTCCTTATATCTTGACTTTATTTTATCATATTAGCATCAAATATAATCATTTATCGTTGACAATTGAATACTCACTCAACTATAATAGTTATAGTTGAATGACTATTCAACTGAAAAGAGGTAGAATATGGTTAAAACTTATATCCTTAACGATCTTGATTGCGCCGCTTGTGCTAGTAAGATCGAAGCAAACATCATAAAGATAAAAGGGGTAAAAAACGTTAATGTGAACTTTCTGTCTGGTAAGATAGAAATTGATGCTAGTGAAGATGATCATGAAGATATCTTTAAAGCAGCCAAGAAAATTGTAAAACGTTTTGAACCAGATGTTGAGTTAGTAGTCGGTTAACATGAATATCAAACTTGACAAAAATCAACAAAAATTGGTTCGTATTGCTTTAGCGATTAGCATTTGGCTTTTTGCGATCACTATCAAAGCTAATGCTTGGCTTTTTTTAGTAGTATTATTGATTAGTGGTTATGATGTAATGCTAAAAGCTTTTAGAAGTATCCTTGAAAAACAAGTATCCAATGAGAAGTTCTTGATGAGTATCGCCACAATTGGTGCTTTTATGATTAGTGAATATAGTGAAGCTATCGCTGTTATGGTCTTTTATCAAATTGGTGAGTATTTTCAAAGTCGAGCTATAGCCAAATCGCGCAAATTTATCAAAGCTTTGCTTGATCTTAAGCCTAAACAAGTTAATTTGATACAAGATGATAAAGTTAATCAAGTATTACCAAGCGCAGTTAATATAAGTGATATTATCTTGATCAAGCCGGGTGAGCAAGTTCCACTTGACGTTGTGATCATTGAAGGATCATCAAGTGTGAATACCGCTGCTTTAACCGGTGAAGCAGTATATAAAGATGTTACTATCAATGATGAGCTTTTAAGTGGTTATATTAACATCAATGGCTTACTTAAAGCACGAGTAATTAAGGATGAAAGTGAATCAACGATCACGAAAATACTTGCTTTAGTTGAACACGCTACAAGTAGAAAAGCGACAACAGAAACATTTATCACGCGCTTTGCTCGTTATTATACCCCAATTGTCGTAATGATCGCTGTATTATTGACTTTGATCCCATTTGTGATGGGACTTGATCTATCTACTTGGTTTTATCGTTCATTATTGTTTCTGGTTGTTTCTTGTCCTTGTGCTTTGGTCATTGCGGTACCTTTAAGTTATTTCGGTGGTATTGGTAAAGCTTCAAAAAATGGTATTTTGATCAAGGGTAGTAATTATCTTGAAGCATTAGCACAAGCAAAGATATTTGTCTTTGATAAAACAGGCACCTTAACTGATGGTAAGTTTGAAGTTGAAAAGATTAATACATCATATGATAGTGAAGAGCTACTAATGTTAGTAGCACACGCTGAGCATCATTTATCGCATCCAATTGCGACGGCTATCAAACAGGCTTATAATAAAAAGATTGATAAAAGTTTGATCAAAAGTGTCAAAGAGCTTCCTGGATTAGGAGTGATCGCTCAGATTGCTGATCATAAAGTAGTAGTTGGTAATCAACGATTAATGCAAGAGATAGTTTCTTTTCCTATCTCGCATGTAGAAGCAGCTATGCAAACAGTGTATGTAGCACTTGATGATAAATATGTTGGAACGATCACTTTGAATGATCAAATCAAGACAGATGTGATACCGGTATTAGCTAACTTACGGAAAAAGGGTATCGATGAAATGATCATGTTGACAGGTGATCGCGCTATAGAGGCAAAAGCAATAGCGCAGAAACTAAAGCTAGATCAAGTAATTAGTGAGCTATTACCAAGCGATAAAGTAAATGAAGTTGAAAAGCTTCTAAGACAAAAGCCGAAAAACTCTAAGCTGGTATTTGTAGGTGATGGTATCAATGATGCGCCATCTTTAGCACTAGCAGATGTTGGCATCGCAATGGGATTTAACGGTAGTGAAGCAGCGATTGAGGCAGCTGATATCGTTTTAATGCATGATGACTTCAAGCAGCTTACAAAAGCAAGAACGATAGCTAAAAGCACCCAAAAAATTGTCTATCAAAATATCCTGATGACAATAGGGGTTAAAATGATAATTTTAATTTTAGGTGCTTTAGGTTTAACTAATATGTGGGCTGCGATATTTGCGGATGTTGGTGTTACTTTAATCGCTATCATTAACGCCCTAAGATTGTTACTATAAAAAAACCCTTGCGGGTTTTTTTAGATTACTTTGAGAAATACTAAAACGGCAACGATCGCGCCAGCACCACAATAAACACGGATGACCCAGTTGATCAAACTAAATATCCAACCAACGATCCATATATTATTAAGGATGCCAAAAAAGACACTTGAAACGACGATCACAATAAAGTAGACAACGATCGTAATGATCAAGTTGCTGATATCTGTTACTTTTGCCGAATAGGGGAATAGACTTTTAATGTTCATGATAGCCTCCTAACGTAATCATAAAATAATGCTAAAGCTAGATAAAGTCAAGTTGATGTAAGCTTAATGATGCATATTTAATGAAATATTCATCAGTTTTTCATAATTTAACCGTTCAAGGTGATTAGATACTATGAGCGTTATTGATAAATAGTGTATAATCATAATGAGGAAATCTTATGGATCAAATTTATATTATTGGTGGCGCTAATATTGATATCTTTGGCAAAGCTAAACACAAGATTAATTTACATGATTCCAATATTGGTAACATTGAGTATTGTTTTGGAGGTGTGGCGCGTAATATTGCTGAAAACCTAACAAGACTTGATCATCCAGTTAAACTTATCACGGTATTAGCGGATGATATCTTTGGTAAAATGTTAAAAGAGCATTGTGATAGTTTAAATATTGACCTAAGTTTAAGCCTCACAACAAGTAAAAGCACATCATCAACATATTTGGCACTGCTTGATGAACATAATGATCTTCTAGTTGGTATGGCAGATATGCAAATATTGAAGGCTTTGACCACAAGTTACCTAAAAGAGATCATTGATAAGATTGCGTTTAATGATGTTGTTGTGCTTGATACCAATCTTGATAAGGAAACTATTAATTTCGTGTTGACTAAACTTGGAGCTCCGGTTTTTGTTGATCCGATTTCGATGGTTAAAGCTGAGAAACTTAGAGATGAACTAAAGCACATTTATATGCTCAAACCCAATCGCTATGAAGCTGAGAGTCTTTCTGGAATCAAGATCACAGATGCTAATTCAGCGTATATGGTGTTAGAGTATTTCTTAAGTCATGGTGTTAAAGAAATAGTCATCACCCTTGGTGTAGATGGGGTTTTAGCAAGTGATGGTAAACAGTATCTTTGGGCCCACTCTAAAAAAGTAAGTACTATTAATGCGACAGGCGCTGGCGATAGTTTTGTGGCTGGCTACATTGATGGTTATCTAAAAAAACATGATCTTAAAGCTAAACTAATAAGCGCAATGGCATTAGCAGAGCTAACGCTAATTAGTTCGCAGACGGTTAATGATAAACTAGATCAAATATCATTTATAAATAGTATTAATGAAAGTACTATTTATTTTGAAGAATTATAATAAAAGGAGAGAACTATGTTTGATAAATGTGTAGCACTAATACAACAAAGAGGAGTTAGTATTGATGATATCGTTGCTTGTGTGGCGTATCTACAAAAGGGGTATGACCAGTCATCATTGGCAGATATGAAAGAAGCTGTTGAGAATGTAATTCGCAAGCGCGAAGTGCAACATGCGATTTTAACTGGGATATATCTTGATATGGCAACCGAGAGAAAAGAAATTAAAGACGAAACCCTTTATGAAATCTTAGCTAATGATTATTCATTATATGGTGTTGATGAGGTTTTAGCTTATGGAATTTGTAATTTATATGGCTCGATCGCTTTAACTAATTTTGGCTATATCGATAAGGATAAACCATTGATCATAAAACAGTTAAATTCTAAGATGGATGGGGTATGTAATACTTTTTTGGATGATATTGTTGGTGCAATTGCGGCAAGTGCAGCTAGTCGGATTGCTCATGGTACTAAAAAATAATGAAAAGGCTGTTATTAATATTATTGATCACTACATTGACTTTATCAGGATGTGCTAAAAAAACACCTACAACTGGTAATGTTATTGCGATCACTCCAAGTGAGATCGTTAGTAAATTTGACAATAGTGAAGATTTCTTTCTTGTTGTATCACTTACAACGTGTCCAATCTGTGCAGAATATAAATTAGGACTTGCAGAACTGATCAATAATTATCAAGTTGATGTTTATGTCATTGAGATTGATCTTTATCAAGAAGATTTTGATCTGTTGTCTGAGAATTATCTAGATATATTGACTGATGCTCCAGATAGTTTCCTAATTAAAGAGGGTAATATCGTTTTTGAGAAAACCGGCTTTATTCAATATCGAAACTTAGTCAATATTCTAAAGGAGCATGGCTTTGTTAAGTAATACGATTGATGAAGCGATAACAAAAGATGATATCGTAGCCAAATTAAAAACGTTAGGTATAAAACCTAACATGGTACTTGAAACCCACATGGCTTTAAGTGCTTTTGGTTATGTGGTTGGTGGTGCACAAGCGGTTGTTGATGCCTTAATCCTCGCACTTGGCTATGATGGAACATTGGTAATGCCAATGCAAGACGCTAATAATTGTGATCCATCAATATGGGATAGTCCACCGATCGATCATAGCTTACATCAGTTAGTACGTGATCATACCCCAGCATTTCATCGTAAAGAATCAGATGGGGTTTTAATGGGGGCGATAGCTGATAATTTTAGACGTCGTGATGGTGTTATCGTAAGTAATAATCCCTCACTAGCGTACGCAGCTTGGGGAAAATACGCCAAACTTATTTGTGATCGTCAACCTTTACATTTCTCACTTGGTGAGGATTCACCAATTGCTAGAATGTATGATCTTGATGCTAGTGTATTAATGATTGGTGCTCCTTTTAGCAAATGTACATGTTTACATTTAGCTGAGTATCGAAGTCAATATCGACCAATAGTTCTGCAAGGTGCAGCGGTTGAGATCAATGGCCGCAGAGAATGGAAGAAATATCTTGATGTTGATCTTAATTCACAGATATTTAATGAGGTCGCAACTGAAATGGTAAATGAAATACCAATATCAACAATTATGATTGGTAAAGCAGAAGCTAAATTGTTTAAGATGAAAGATGCGATTGAATTTACGATCAAATATCTTAAAGCTAAATAAAAGATGTCGCTCGACATCTTTTTTAGATACTTTCTTTTATAATTTCAACTATTTGTTCAAGATAGTATAAATCTAACTGATCAAAATTATTAATTATGATCGAATCAACATCCAAGACCCATAATACATGACCACCTTTGATCAAGGGTACTACTATTTCACTATTACTGGCACTATCACAAGCGATGTGATCCGCAAATAAGTGGACGTCTTCAATAATGACTGTTTGCTTAGTAGCTACTGCTTTTTGACAAACACCTTTTCCTTTAGGTAAGCGGGTACAAGCAACTTTACCTTGGAAAGGACCAAGAATTAGTTCACCACTATCATCAAGGCGATAGAAGCCAACCCAGTTAACATTATCACCAAAAAACACCTTGAGTAAGGCTGAGATGTTGGCCAAATTAGCGATGATGTCATTCTCATCGCTAAGTAAGGCTTTAGCTTGTTTTAATAATAACTGATAAGCATCATGCTTATCTTTTGGATAAAGCTCTTCTTTAAACATATGATCACCTTCTATACAATATCATATTATATGTTATAATAAAAGCGTGAACAGGGGAGCCAAAAGGCTGAGATGTCAATAGACAAAAACCCTCATCACCTGATCTAGTTAAAACTAGCGTAGGGAGTTTCAAAGTCCTTACGCCTCACAAGAAAGAGGTGTTTTTTTATGAAAACAAAGGATCTGGTTTACATTGCAATGTATTTAGCTTTATTTTTGATCTTAGATTACATGACTCAAATAATTCCGTTACTTCAAATGCCCTCTGGGGGATCGGTTGGATTTAGTGTTGTCGCATTACTATTAGCTTCATATCATCTAGGTTATAAAAAAGGGTTAGTAGTCGCATTATTATCAATTTATCTCCAATATTTAATAGGTGGCATATATGTTGTTCATCCCATCCAATTCTTGTTAGAATATCCACTTGCCTTTGGACTATATGGTCTTGCAGTATTAATTCCAAACACTAAACTAAAGAACTATAAAATCTATTGGGGTATTATATTTAGTAATCTAATAAGAATGGTACTTCATATCGTAGCTGGAGTTTACTTCTGGCAGGCTGGTTGGGTTGGTAGTATTGCTTATAATGGTCCATATATGATGATGACTTTACTGATCAGTTTTATCTTAGTACCGCTTGTAATCAAACGTTTAAAGTTTTAAAATCTACTTATATAAAAGGTAAAGGGTAATTATTATGATACTTATCGCTTATGCCAGTAAATATGGCGCTACCGCTGAAGCGGCAAAGAAATTAGCTGCTTATCTAAAAGATGCAGAACTTGAGATTAAAGATTTGACAAAAGATAAAGTAGATTTAAGTCGTTATGATCGCGTAATTATCGGGGGACCGATATATGCTGGTAGCTTACATAGTGCTGTTAAAAAGTTTGTCAGTGCTAATCAAATGGTTTTGCTTGATAAAAAGCTTGCACTTTATATTAGTGGTGTTGCTGATGCTAAGTTTGATCATGAGCAGTTAGTTAGAGTATATGGTGAAACGCTAGTACAACATGCTGTAAGTGCTATCCGTGCTGGCTATATTGTTGATCCTAAAAAGTTGAAGTTTCTTGAACGTTTCATTTTAGAAAAAATCACTGGTAAAAAAGAATATCAAAGTGTATTTGAAGAAGAAGCGATAAAAGATTTAGCCGAAAGCATACTTAAGTAAGCCAATATTAGACAAGGACTTTAATTGTGCTTATAATAAGAACATGACAAATACATTACAACCTACTATCAATCAAGAAATATTGATCCAAAGCTACAAGCACAATGGTAAATTACATCGTACTTGGTCAAAGGGTTTTGTGGTTGATGTAGATGAAGAAAAAATTGTGGCTATCACAAACAAAGCTATTGTGATTGAAGCCGATGGTCGCCGTTGGATCACAAAAGAACCAGCTGTGTATTTTCTTTATACTAAGCGTTGGTATAATGTGATTGCCATGATCAGAAGTGATGGCTTGTATTTTTATTGTAATTTGGCATCACCTAGTATCTATGATGAAGAAGCTTTGAAAAACATTGATTATGACTTAGACATTAAGGTGTTTCCTAACTATCGTTTTAATATTCTAGATGAAGAGGAGTACAAACGTCATCAAAAAGCGATGCAGTACCCCCTTATTATTAAAGAAATATTGAGTTATGCAACAAAACAGCTAAAAAACTTGATCAAAGAGCAACGTGATCCCTTTGATCCAGTTATTGTTAATGAGTATTATCAAAGATATTTAACGTTTCAAACTAACCAAAGACTGTCAAAATGACAGTTTTTTTAAATTTAACTAACTTTTATTAAATACTATGTTGCAAAACTACATACATAGTGATAAGATATAGTCATAAGGAGGGTGAAGTCCGATGAACTATCAATATATCACGCTTGAAAACTGTGTTGCATCACAAGTAAATGCTGAAGAAATGTTACAGATGGGCTCTTTGGAAAGAGTAGCCCAGAACCACCAGAGAATGGTAGTTACAAATAAAGAAACACGTCTTTATCGTACTCAAATCGTTTTATCAGCAACACTAATGGCTTTAAGTCACATTTGGCGCTTAGGCAAATAGGAAGGAAGATATCATGAACGCTCAATTTAAAAAGGGCGCTTTGGAACTATGTGTATTATCGCAGCTAGCAATCAAAGATCAATATGGTTACGAATTGACGGTATCAATCTCTGAACAGCTAGTTGTCGCAACTGGTACACTTTATCTAATCTTGCGACGTTTGAAAGAAGAAAATTATGTGGATACATATCTAATTGAATCTTCAGAAGGTCCAGCGCGTAAATATTACAAATTAAGTCCAAAGGGTCAGAAATACCAAACAGAATTAAAAGCAGAATGGCTAGACTTTGTTGAAAAAGTTGCTGTTTTGATTTAAAGGAGATAAAAATGAAAAGACAAGAGTATATGCAAGCATTAGAAGAAGCACTGCGACCATATGATGAAACTTTGAGTCAAGATATTATGGCTGATTTTGAAGCTCATTTTGTTTATGGTCTTAAATCTGGACATAGTGAAGAAGAAATAATCACATCGCTTGGTTCAATTGAGGAAGTATTAAAGAATATTGATGAACAACCATTACCACCAAAAAAAGAAACACCACAAGCATTGGTAAAGATAGATCAAGTTAAAAAAGTATATATTGACACTGAGGAAGTAGGTGTTGATGTCAAGATTGTATCGACTAGTGAAGATGATGTTGTTTATCGTTATCAACCAACTAGTAGTTATTTCAACATTAATCAAATCGATCCTAATATAACTAAACTTGTTGAAAAAGATAGTTTATATTTATCTTTAAGATCTTCAGGAGCAAACAAGAAGATGAGTTTGTTTTTAGCTGGTGAGCTTACGGTTTGTATCCCTGATAATATCGAGCTAGTTAAAATCGGTGGTCGCCAAGGTGATATCTTGATTGAAGATCTTAATGTCAAGCAATTAGAAGCTAAAACAATAAGTGGTGATATCAGTGTGGATGGCTTTAAAGGTGAGGTTGTTACCTTACAAACTACTAATGGCGATATAGCGGTAAAAGCATCAACTGCTAATGTTACTGTTAAGACGGTAAATGGTGATGTTTCAGCAACTGATGTTATTGGTAAGTTTATGATCGTTAATAATACAAATGGCGATATTGATGTTGATGCCCATGTTTTAGAAGTAGCTTTAAAGAGTGTAAATGGTGATATTGAGCTACAAACAGCTGAAACGATTGATAAAATATATGTAGAGACTACCTCTGGTGATATTGAACTTAAAATCGCTGATAACACAACATTTAGTGGATCAATAGAAACATTAAGAGGTGATATTGATATGGAAGTAGATTTCCCATATATGGTCAAACGTAACTGTTATAGCTTTAGTGAGGGTAAGACAGTCATTGATATTAAAAGTTTGAATGGTGACATCGAAGTTAATCAACATGGCTTTAATAAAACTAACCATCAAGAGAAGCGTGGTGGCTTTGATGAAGCGATTCGCGTATTAAAAGGATTGAAGGATTTAGAGAATTTAATACCAGAAGATGATCTTAAGGAAATTAAGGATTTAATGGCTGAAGTCAAGATTGATCTTAAGCGGAAAAAATAAAAGATTTACAAGCTGAGATAATATGATACAATTCATATCAGTAAGTGGAGGTGGATCATGCGTTCGATATATATCTTACTGACAAAATCAAACTCATATTTCTCGCGATTGATCCATTATATCACCGCTGATGAGTTCACACATTGCTCAATCGCTTTAGATCGCGAACTAAAAGAAGTATACAGCTTCGGTCGTCGATATCCACGCTTAATGTGGCCTGCAGGCTTTGTGAAAGAAGATGTTCGTTCTGGTTTGTTTAAGTGGGGCGAAGAAAATGATTGTTGCTTATACGAGCTTATCGTTACTGATGATGCTTATATCAAGATTGAAGAAGAACTTAAATTAATGTCAGAAGATCCTAATCGCTATCAATATAATTTACTTGGAACATTATTTTGTAAGATAAATTATGAGTATAAGCGTAAAGATAAATACTTTTGTTCGGAGTTTGTTGGTGAATTATTAATTAAAGCTGATGCTTTAGAACTACCTAAATCGCCATCATTTATTAGACCAGTAGACTTCTGTGAGCTTGAAGAACTCACATTATTATATAAGGGCGAACTTAAACATTGTATCCAATAAAGACTTGCAAAAGTCTTTTTTATTTTTTATGTGTTAAACTTCTTGACTGGTGAAGATATAAAGGCTATAATGAGCGAGCTGCCAAAGAAAAGGAAGAGAAAATAAAGCTGATAAAAAGGCAAAAAGATATTGACTGAGGCCTAAAAATTTGGTAGTATTATAAAGCGCTGCGAA
>JAYFOM010000029.1:0-27265 GCA_034932685.1 Erysipelotrichaceae bacterium | reverse complement strand
TTTCGTCAAGCTATATGGTCAATCTATATTAGAAAAGCTTTATAAATAATAATATCGAAGCTACAAGAGCACATTTATAAAACGGAATTAAGTCTGAGAAACGGAAATAACCGGTTCTTTTCGTCGTGTTTAAAATAGCTTAAAAACCTATGAAATTCTCATACTTATTTCCGGTTAAAACATTATAACTGGAATTAAGTCTAATAATTCCTTAGTTTATCTTACAACTGGAAGTTACTTTAAGAATTCACGGTGTTTTTTGTTGATATTTAATTAGGTTTATAATATGTGTTTTAGATCTTTAACTTGATATATTCTTTGACACAAGACATCCGTATCAACATTTATATAAGGATAAGCCCAAATCGCATGCATACCGGCATTTAATGCCCCTTCAATATCGTTATATAAAGCATCACCTACATATACACATTCATCAGCCTCGATTTTAAGTCGCTCTAATACGATATCAAATATCCTTTTATCAGGCTTATGAAACCCATAAGTGCCCGATATGATGATATCTTCAAAATAATCTCTGATATTAACAATATCAACCTTATTGTTTTGAGAGTTTACTGAACCATTAGTTAACAATGCTAAACGATACTTCTTTTTAAGATAATCAAGCGTCTCAATTGATTGATCAAATAGTTCGGTGTAACGCCAAAGATTTTCCTGCCATATTTTCTCATAATGTTTCCAATCGCGACCTTCAATCTTTGTAAAAGCAGCGTATTTACCAAAGCTACTCTCTTTAGGTTCATGTCCTTCTCTATCCCAGTTATAAAGTTTATCAAGCGCATCTTTACGAAACTCTTCATCAAACTCATCCGCAGGAAAATCAAGATCAACCATTTCACCCATTAAGCCTAAAGCAGCTTTCTGGCGATCGATAAGGGTGTTGTCTAAATCAAATAAAACAACTTTTAACTTAGACATTATATCCTCTAATCTTTGTTTCAAGATAAACTTGTGCTTTAGCAGCTTCAACATATGGCTTAATAAAAAGTGATGCCAAGTTAAAAGTAATGATATTTAGTAAATACCAACCAAAGAAGGACAAGTCTAACACAAATAGATCAAACTTCATTCCTCTTGTCATTTCTTCACTCTTGCGAAGAATCTCTCCATAAGTTAGATTAGGTTGATCATCAAGCAAATACGGAACAAAACTGTAGGCATAGCTTTTAATTATTCCAGGAATAACTAACAACAACCCCCACAAGAAGACATAGAAATCACGTAGCAACATAGTTACCACTGCATTACGATAATACTTTCTAAACGGCGTGATTAGATCATCAAGACTATGACGGTCTTGGCTAGCACGAATAAAATAATTATAACAACCAACCATTACCGGATTAGCGATAAAGATTTTAAAAATCAAACTGAAAATAAAAGCGAAGAAAGCCAATACACCAAAAAAGCCTAATAATCGGCGCATACTGATTGACATACCCATGATAACTACTTGAGCATTATCAATAACACCGCGATATTGCATATGATTAGCTGAGTTACTGCCTAGGTTATATTTAAAACTGATAATTTCACCCGACAAAAACAACATGATAAGACCCACCACAAATAATAACCAATAATATTTCTTTAATACTTCTTTTGCTTTAGTTTTAATATATACACGATCAAACATAGTAACACCTCTTTTATTTTTTGATTATACCACAATACAATACACTATTGACCACTGTTTTTGTGTGGTTGAGGATATCGGTATTGTTTACCTAAATAATTTTCCATTATTACTTCTTTATCATTTATCGATACAACATAGTTGTAATTGACTGGTATTTTACCACCACCACCTGGTGCATCTATCACATACCTTGGAAGTGCAAAGCCTGATATAAACCCAGTTAGCTCATGCATGATATTTAATCCTGTTTCAACCGGGGTACGAAAATGACTAATACCTTTACTAAGATCACATTGATAAAGATAATACGGTCTTACTCTAATCTGAACAAGCTTTAATAATAGTTCTTTCATTGTATCAGTGTTGTCATTGATCCCTTTTAATAAAACACTTTGATTGCCTAGTGGAATCCCCGCATCTACTATTTTTAAACAAGCTTTTTTCGCATCTTCCGTAATTTCTTTTGGATGATTGAAGTGGGTATTGATCCAAATTGGATGATATTTCCTTAACATTGTTACTAGTTCGTCAGTAACTCTCATTGGTAAGACAACCGGGACTCTAGTACCAATTCTTATAACTTCTACATGTTTGATTGCCCTAATGGCACTAATTATATGTTCAAGCTTGCTTGTTGCCATTACCAAAGGATCACCCCCTGATATTAAAACATCGCGGATCTCTTTGTGTTGTGTGATATATTCAACAGCGTCTTGTAATGTTTTTTCATCAATCACCTGATCGATTTCACCAACTACTCTACGCCGTGTACAATGACGACAATACATTGCGCATTTAAAAGTGACTAGAAACAAAACCCGATCTGGATAACGGTGCACCAAATTTTTAACCGGACTTTCAGCTTCTTCATCAAGTGGATCTAACATATCATCATCATAAGGGTATGTTTCATTAATCGTAGGAACTGCTTGTTTTAGGATAGGATCATTTTCATCACTAGGATTGATCAAAGATAAATAATAAGGAGTTATTGCCATTCTAAAATATTTAAGACAGGTGTCTATTTCATCTTGCTGCTTCAAACTTAAAGGTAAAAATGTTTTTAAGGTTTCTGATGAAGTGATGCAATTAGCGACTTGCCATTGCCAATTTTGCCATTGACTTTCATCAACTCTAAATTGCTTGATCATTAGTTTGCTTCACTTTCAAAATTTAACTTATAACGATCAACAGCACTCATAAGTATCGAATTAACCAACGTTTGATAATCGACGTTATTGAATGCTGCTAACATCGGATAATCGCTATAGCCATAAGCTAACCCTGGTAAAGGATTAATTTCAATAAAATATACTTGTTCATCATCTGATACTCTAAAATCAATTCGTGCAAAATCTAAACATCCTAAAATATCAAAAATCTTTTCAGAATCTTTCTTCATCTTGGCGATTATACTTTGGCTTATTGAACTTGGACATTGATAAGTTACATATTTATCATAGTCTTGTTTTACTTCATAACTATAAATATTAAATTCATTTCTATTACGATAAACAATTTCCATTGGTTCAAAAACACGCTTTGTACTACCATTTCCCAATATACCCACAGTAAACTCACGACCATCAATAAACTCTTCAATCAACATATCACAGTTGTAAACGGCGTTACTTTCTTGCAAGACATTTAATAGTTCTTTTTTGTTTCTTACAACACTTTTAAAATTAACCCCTTTACTTGAGCCTTCTGCGTTTGGTTTAACAATTAGTGGATATTTTAATGTGCTTGTTTGTGGTTTAAGATCACCAGCTTTTACTAATAAGTAACGAGGTGTTTTAATATGATATGTTGATACGAGTCTTTTGGTTAGAGCTTTATCCAACGCAAGACACAATGTGGTTTCATCAGAACCAGTAAAAGGTATTTTTAACATGCTTAACAAGGCCGGTATCTGTGCTTCCCGTCCCTTGCCATTTAAACCTTCTGCTATGTTAAACACGATATCAACTTTTGTGTTTGTAATTTTCTTTAAAATACTTTGATCAGCTTCTAACAACTCAATATTTATCTTGGAAGAACTTAATGCTTCACTAATAGCACCAAGTGTTTCGACACTATCATATTCAGCTTCTTCATCAACTGCTTTACTTTTTATCCCCTTTTTTAAATTATAGACAATACCTACTGTAAGCTTGGTTTTTCGTATCGGAACGTCATCATCACGCGCTTCCATTGTCCGTCACATCGCTTTCTTCAAAGATGAAATTTTAATCTCATCAATGATGTTATACTCCTAATAAAGTATCAAGTCAACATGATTTTTTTGATATTAATAATATTATTTCTTGACTATCTAAAACTAGCTTTTTATAGTATTTAAAGCTACATCAATCAAATAAAAAACATCCCGTTAAGGATGTTTTTATATTGAATGACTATCTTACTATTTTGTGATCTCAGTAACGTTTCCAGCGCCAACTGTACGGCCACCTTCACGAATTGAGAACTTAGTACCTTGTTCAACAGCGATTGGAGCGATCAATTCAACAGTTAAGTTGACATGGTCACCAGGCATAACCATTTCGATGCCTGCCGGTAACTTGATAACACCAGTAACGTCAGTTGTACGGAAGTAGAACTGCGGACGATAGTTTGATACAAACGGAGTATGTCTACCGCCTTCTTCTCTTGTCAATACGTATACTTGAGCATTGAAGATAGTATGTGGTTTAACACTTCCTGGTTTAGCTAATACTTGTCCACGTTGAACTTCTTCACGGTTTACACCACGTAGCAATGTACCAACATTGTCACCAGCTGTTGCTTCATCAAGTAATTGACGGAACATTTCAATACCAGTTACCACTGTTTCTTTAGTTGGTTTTAAACCGACGATTTCAACTTTTTCATTTAATTTCAATAAACCACGTTCAACACGACCAGTAGTAACAGTGCCACGACCAGTTATAGTCATAACATCTTCAACTGACATTAAGAAAGGCTTATCTGTTTCACGAACAGGGTCAGGAATGTATGCATCAACAGCATCCATTAACTCCATAATGCAACCAACCCAATTAGGATCGCCTTCTCCGGCTTTTAATGCTGAACCACGAACAACTGGTGCATTATCGCCATCAAATTCGTACTCGCTTAATAATTCGCGAACTTCCATTTCTACTAAATCAATAAGTTCTGGGTCATCAACCATATCGCATTTGTTTAAGAAAACAACGATATGAGGAACACCTACTTGGCGAGCCAATAAGATATGTTCACGAGTTTGAGGCATTGGTCCGTCTGTTGCCGCAACAACAAGGATAGCACCATCCATTTGTGCCGCACCAGTGATCATGTTTTTAACATAGTCAGCATGACCTGGGCAGTCTACGTGAGCATAGTGACGGCTAGCTGTTGAATATTCTACGTGAGCAGTATTAATAGTAATACCACGGGCTTTTTCTTCTGGAGCACCATCGATTTCGTCATATTTCATGACTTTGGATAGACCTTTTTGAGCTAAAACGTTTGTTATAGCAGCAGTCAATGTGGTCTTACCATGGTCAACGTGACCAATTGTACCAATATTGACATGGGTCTTAGATCTGTCAAATTTTTGTTTTGCCATCTTGCAAATTCCTCCTGTTATATATAATTTTTTATCAACTATATTCTAAGATAAATGCCCTAATAAATCAATCTTTATTATTGTTAGGCCTTTTTCTTAACTACCTTCTCAAGAATGCTTTTGGGTACCTCGCTGTAATGATCAAACTTCATTGAATAGTTACCACGACCCTGAGTGAATGAGCGTAAATCTGTTGCATAACCAAACATTTCAGATAGTGGCACCATCGCTTTAACGATAACCGATTTGCCTCTTTCTTCTTGGTCGGTAATTTGACCACGACGTCCTGATATATCACCCATGACACTACCCAAGTATTCAGCAGGTGCTGTAACTTCAAGTAATTCAACTGGTTCTAATAAGACAGGATCACATTTCTTAGCAGCTTCTTTTAATGCCATACTAGCGGCCACTTTAAACGCCATTTCATTGGAGTCAACTTCATGATATGAACCTTCAAACAAAGTAGCTTTTAAGTCGATTATCGGATATCCAGCAACCAAACCGTTACCAAGCGCAGCCATTAAGCCATCTTGAACTGGTTTGATATATTCTCTTGGAACCGTACCACCAACAACGGCGTTAACAAACTCAAATCCTTTGCCTTTTTCATTTGGTTCAAATCGAATCCAAACATGGCCATATTGTCCACGTCCACCAGACTGACGAACAAACTTACCTTCACACTCAGCACTTGCTCTGATCGTTTCACGATAAGCAACCTGAGGTGCACCAACATTAGCTTCAACCTTAAACTCACGACGCATTCTATCAACAATGATATCTAAGTGTAATTCACCCATACCACTAATGATCAACTGTCCTGTTTCGTCATTGGTATATGTTCTAAAAGTTGGGTCTTCATCAGATAACTTCAGTAATGCTTGATCCATCTTATCCGCATCATTTTTTGATTTAGGTTCAATCGCGACCGATATTACCGGTTCCGGGAAAACCATTGATTCTAAAATAATAGGGTTATCAAGGTCACACAATGTATCGCCAGTAGTTGTGTTTTTCAACCCTACTACCGCTGCAATATCACCAGCATGAACTTCATCTATATCTTGACGATGATTAGCATGCATTTGTACTAAACGACCAAAACGTTCTTTACTGCCACGAGTTGCATTTAACACATATGTTCCTGCTTTTGCTGAACCAGAATATACACGGAAATATGTTAATCTACCAACAAATGGATCTGTCATTACTTTAAAAGCTAAAGCAGAGAATGGTTCTTCATCACTACTGTGTCTTATACTTTCTTCACCATCAAGTAACTTCCCCTTAATACTAGGAACATCTAATGGACTAGGTAAATAAGCAACAACAGCATCAAGCATTGCGGTAACACCTTTATTTTTATAAGATGCTCCACACAAAACTGGAAAGAACTCCCCAGTACAAACTCCCTTACGAATAACATTTTTAATTTCTTCTACTGTAGGAGTTTCTCCTTCAAGTATCTTCATCATAAAATCTTCATCATAGTCAGCTACCATTTCAAACAACTGTTGACGATATTTTTCAACCATTTCTTCCATATCTGATGGTACACCATCAGTGACTTTGTCCGTCTTAGCTAAATCGGTAGGGAAATGATGAGTTTTCAACTCTATTAAATCCACAAAACCGTCAAAGTTAGCTTCTGCACCAATTGGTAGTTGAATCGCTGCCGCTTTAGCACCAAGTTTATGTCCAAGTGATTCAAGCGACATATAGAAATCAGCTCCGGTCGCATCCATTTTGTTCACAAACACGATACGCGGAACGTTATATTTGGTAGCTTGGAGCCAAACCGTTTCTGTTTGCGGCTCTACTCCGCTTTTTGAATCTAATACTGCTACCGCTCCATCTAAAACCCTAAGTGAACGTTCAACTTCAACTGTGAAGTCGACGTGACCTGGTGTATCAATAATATTAATTCGACATCCCTTCCACTGCGCTGTGGTTGCTGCCGAGGTAATAGTGATACCTCTTTCTTGCTCCTGTGCCATCCAGTCCATTGTGGCTGCACCATCATGAACCTCCCCAATTTTATGAGTACGGCCGGTATAAAACAAGATTCTTTCGGTAGTGGTAGTCTTGCCCGCATCGATGTGGGCCATAATTCCGATGTTTCTAGTATTTTCTAGTGAAAATTCACGTGCCATAGCGAGCACTCCTTTCCTTTACCTAATGTTACCAACGATAATGCGCAAATGCTTTGTTGGCATCAGCCATCTTGTGAGTATCTTCTTTTTTCTTAACAGATGAACCGTTGCCGTTTGCAGCGTCGATGATCTCCCCTGCTAAACGTTGTTCCATTGTTTTTTCATTACGTAAACGTGAGTAGTTTACAACCCAACGTAAACCTAATGTTAAACGTCTTTCCTTTGTAACTTCAATCGGTACTTGATAGTTAGAACCACCAACACGACGAACCTTCAACTCTAACATTGGCATGACATTCTCTAATGCTTGTTCAAAGACTTCCATCGGTTGACGTCCTGTCTTTTCTTCAATAATATCGAATGCATTGTATAAGATCGTTTGTGCGACTCCTCTTTTGCCGTCGTACATGATCTTGTTGATTAAACGCGTAACCAGCTTTGAGTTATATATTGGATCAACCAATACATCTCTTTTGGCTATATGACCTTTTCTTGGCATTTAACTTACCTTCCTTTCAGTGTAGCGACTAGCCATTTTGTTTTTGGACTTTTGCACCATATAAAGAGCGACTTTGACGACGTCCTTCAACTCCGGCACAATCCAAAGTTCCGCGGATGATGTGATATCGAACACCCGGTAGATCCTTAACACGACCACCTCTGATCAAGACAACACTGTGTTCTTGAAGGTTGTGACCCACTCCAGGGATGTAAGCAGTAACTTCCATGCCGTTACTTAAACGAACACGAGCATACTTTCTTAACGCTGAGTTTGGTTTTTTCGGTGTCATTGTACCAACACGGGTACAAACGCCACGTTTTTGAGGTGAAGTTAATTCAGTCGGACGTCTTTGCAATGAGTTATATCCTCTGTTTAAAGCAGGCGATTTTGATTTCCACACTTTATTTGTACGACCATTACGAACTAATTGATTAATTGTAGGCATTACTTTCTCCTTTCGCTTCCTTTGCACACATTTCCTGGTGTGCCTAACTCTTACATTAATATAGTTCCCATAAAAGGAAACTGTACTATTTAATAGCCTTTACATTTTAATATGCCTTTGGGTAATTGTCAACATAGATATTAACAATATCATGCTTAACTTAGTTAGCGTAAATATTCTTACTAACATATTATAAATCATTAACTGATGTAAGTAAAAAAAAGAAAGCTCATCTAAATAGTCATGAGCTTTCCTTGGTATTATTTTATTTTAAATCTCGATATGATATTAATTCAACATTATTATCTTTAATCCAATTTTTCATGAAATCAGATGTATACATCTCGTGATCTTTACAACGAATGAATGTATATGTAGTCCACTTAAACAATTCACTATCTAAAAAGCCCGCATGACCACCAAGCACGGCATAATCAAAGGCTAACATTTCATCAGCGTGTTCTTCAACATAAGCTAAAGCGCTTGTCTTCATTTGGTTTTCAAATGTAAACGGTTTGACATTCCATGAGCCTTTCATTCCGCCAAATTTATACTTGGCTCTAAGTTCACGCGTAAATGGTACACCAACTTCTTGTGATAAAGTACTGATCGCTCTAACATAATCCTGCCCAACAGCCCCAATGGAGTGAGTATGTAAGTATTCTGGTTTTCTACCATTGGATAACTCTAAAAACTTTTGATATTGAGCTCTAATTTCTATTAACGATTCTTCATATGGCCATAATTCACCATTAATCCCTTCTTTACTAAATCGTGGATCAGCGTATTTAACTGTCGATCTGATAAAATAACCATTTTCATCTACCAAAGTTGGGATTAATTTAGGATCAGCGATGCATTTGCCTGAAACAATGTTAAAATCAATCCCAAAACAAGTATTTGGATATTCTTTCATCTTATCAGCCGCAAACTGACTGCTTTGTCCCATATTTACAAACAAGCCTGTACAAGTGATAATACCATTTTCGATAGCGTCAAGGATGCCTAATGTGACCCCTTTGGTAAATCCATAATCATCTGATTGTACTAGTAATTTCATTTTTCATTTCCTTTCATGTTTATGTTTAGATCATTCTATGCAAATATATTAGTTACAAGTTAATCTAGCTTGCTTTTTAAAAATTCGGGATTAATATTTATTTTGGTTGTTTCTTTATCAAAAACTTTACGCCCTTCTACAAAAGTAGTTACCACTTCATATTCATCATCAATGACCACAAAGTCGGCGAAGTTTTTTATGGCAATACTACCCCGATCTTTAAGATTATACTTTTTCGCAGGAACAAGACTACTCATCTTAATCAAATCTTCTAATTTCATGTCTAATTTATCGATTAGGTTACGCATGTGGAAAACTACTGATCTACTACTACCTGATAAACGACCACTTTCACTTGCCACAAAACCATCCTCAGTCACAAAAATGGTGCGACGATCATTATTCGCATTAGAAGGACTACCCTTATAGTGTCCAACCGGCGCTCCCAAAAAACTACCATTATCCGAGATCATCATGATCTTATCATGACTTTTCATTTTAAAGATCAATTTAAGCATTGGTAAGCTAACAAGAAGCCCATCACAGATTAGTTCACAAGTTACTTCATCACGAAGAATACAAGCACCCATTGTACCAACGTCACGATGATGAAGTCCTGTCATAACATTACCAAGATGAGTAGCTACAGATATCCCATTATCAATACCAATATTAGCTTGAGCATAATTAGCGTTAGTGTGATAAGCACTGGTTGTTACCCCAACAGATTTAAAGTAGCGAATTGCATCTAATGCTTTATCAACCTCTGGTGCTATTGCGACAAGTTTCAACCATCCGCGAGCATCTTCAAACATACGTTTAGCATCATCAAGATTAACTGGTTTATAATAAGTATTCTTAGTATCTCCTTTTTCACCGACTCGAGCACCCCAAGGACCTTCAGAATGGATACCTAGAATCTTTGAGCCAATCACTTCACTATCAGCAACATCAGCAAGTATTGTTAACTGATCAATCTGGTTTATGGTTGGAAAAATACCAGTAACCCCATAAGCGGCTTCACCTAATAGACAAGCCTTTATTTCTTCTTGTGTTTTACATTCATCAAAACGATATCCAATAGCACCATGATTATGTGTATCAATTACTCCTGGGATTATACGTTTATCCCCAAAGTCTTCATATGGTTTATCAATCATGCCAGTGATTATGCTTTTGAATTTCCCATCTTTGACATCTAAAAATCCATCAACAATGCCTTCTTCTGTATAAATCCTTGTTGATTTGTAGAACTTCATTATTACCTCCCTTTTGATTATCATGAAAACACCAATCTAATTAATTGAATTATAACATTGTATATACAAAAAGATAACAACACATCGTTGTTATCTTATGATCCTCTTTAGGAATTCTTTTGTGCGTGGATTTTTAGGATTACTAAATATATCTTTAGGCTCGCCCTCTTCAGCGATGATCCCTTTATCCATAAATACAATCTTATTAGCAACCTCTTGAGCAAAGCTCATTTCATGAGTTACAACAATCATTGTCAAACCTTCAGCAGCTAGTTTCTTCATTACATCTAATACGTCTTGTACCATCTCAGGATCAAGCGCTGATGTTGGTTCATCAAATAGTAATACTTCTGGATTCATACATAAGGCGCGCGCAATAGCGACACGTTGCTTTTGGCCACCAGACAACTGCGTTGATGGTGCGTAAGCGAACTGATCCATCCCGACTTTCTCTAAGAGTTCCATCGCAATTCTACTTGCCTCTTCTTTTGTACGATTTAAGACTTTTCTTTGTGCAAGGATACAGTTATCGATAACATTCAGATTATTGAATAAATTAAACGATTGAAACACCATTCCAACTTTAGCACGATATTGATTTAGGTTAATACTCTTATCATAAATGTTTTGACCATTTACGATGATTTGACCATCATCAATTGTTTCAAGTTTATTTATACATCTTAACAATGTTGATTTACCTGATCCGCTTGAACCAATCAAACAAACTACGTCCTTGTGGTTAACTGTAAAGTTAATATCGTGAAGCACTTCAAGCTTACCAAAGCTTTTACGACAATTTATGATCTTGATCATTTCAGTCATCATCTTTTACCTCCGTGATCTGCTTTAACCATTCCCGTAGTGGTTGATGATGAAGGATAACTAGTCTTTGTGTTATTGATACGTTTTTCAACCAAATGCAGTATCGAACTAGTTGCGATTGTCAAAATTAAATACACAAATGCCGTTACAAGAAATGTCTCTTCATATTTATACAGACTACCAGCGATTGATTTGGCTTGAAAGAATAATTCCGTAACTGAGATTACATTTAGCACTGAACTATCCTTGATATTAACAATGAACTCATTACCAATAGCTGGAAAGGCATTTTTAATCGCTTGCGGTAATATAACGCTTATCATTGTCTGTTGAGCACTCATACCAAGACTTCGTGATGCTTCTGTTTGTCCTACATCAACTGATTGAATACCAGCTCTGATAATCTCTGCCATATAAGCACCAGTGTTGATTGATATGACAAAGATACCCGCTATTATCGGTGTCCATCCAAATGCTGGCTTTAACCAGTAATAGATAAACACGGCTTGTACCATCATTGGTGTTCCACGAAAAACCTCAACATAACACTTAGCCAATATGTCATATATTACTTTGATGTAGTATATGAAGCTTCCTTTTTCGACTTTGATCGCCCTTAGTCCACCTACTATCAAACCAATCAATAATCCAATGATCGTTCCACTAAAAGCTATTAATAAGACCGTTTGTACCCCTAGTAATAATGAGGGCCAAAAGGTGATCAATATACTTAAGCAGGTATCAAGAAAAGGATTGCCGGTAATCGTAAGGTATTTCATTACTCAACAGCAGGTTGACGATTCGTTGCGTCAATCATCATTTGATCTCTTACATCTTGATCAATTGTATCTAATACCGCTTGTACGGCATCTCTTAAAGCTTGATTACCTTTTTTAACTGCTACTGATACTGAAGTGTCAACTTCAAAACCATTACCAGCGCTAAATCTAACAATCGCTAAGGATGGATTAGCCGCGACAACTCCTACCGCAACTGGAAGTTCAGCTGTTAGTCCGTCAACTTCATTTGATAGTAATGACAAGACCATTCTCGGATAGCTTTCTTGTGGTACGGCATGAATTACATCATTGATTTGATCGATGATCTCATCATAAGTTGTATTCATCTGTCCCATAACAACTTTATTAGCGAAGTCTTGTATCGAAGTCGCATTTACTAAATCATCATCTGCTCTAACTATCATAACCATATCTGATTCATAGTATGGTGATGTAAAATCTGCACTAGCTGCACGATCAGGCGTTTCCGTCATACCTGCAATTACTAAATCAATTTCATTAGCGTTTAAAGCTGGTATCAAACCTTCCCATGCTAATTTTTTTACTACCAATTCAAGACCAAGTGCGTCTGCGATGATTCTCGCCATTTGAACATCATAACCATCCGCGTAATCAACAGAAGAAATCGCAACCGTAAATTCATTAGCTGTAATTTGTGTCCAGTTGAATGGCGCATAATTCGCTTCCATGCCAACGATCAGTTTTCCTTCTTGCAAAGTAAGTGTATCTTCAGGTGTTTCTTTTGGTGCGGTTGTACAACCGATGAGCATAACTAACATAACCAATAATAATAAAACTTTTTTCATGATCTTTTCTCCATGGCTCTAATAAAACAAAACTCGTATGCTATTACACACGAGTTAATTAACCATGTAATAGCTCCACTTCTTACGAAGGAGTGTCATAAGTGTTTCTTATAACCCCACAGCCGATATCTGCCGATGTCGCTGTTCGGCGGTGATTGCCTTTCGCTTAGTTCATTGCCTGCCGGCTCACTAAGTTACTAATCTGCACCGCTACCTCTACCGATATTCTGTTTTATGTTCTGTAGTTTATGCTAATTAGTCATAAATGTCAAGCACTTATATCTAATTAAATATTTCAATCACCTTAATCGCACGTATTACCAAGGAAATAATCATAAAAAAACGAACTTCCATCATGTTCGTTTTTTGCTAAATGTTACTTTAATTAACCGACCCGATGATACTACCCAACATCGAACATAGGAGGTTCAAGGCAGAAGTCACTATTTTAAGACATATAGTTTTGGTGTAGATAACACCGGGTCTAGTCTAATAAAACTATCATAATTTCAATTTCCCTTATCTTTCTAAGTTATGATCGTTTTTATGATATTAAAATTATAATAAATGATGAAAATATTGTCAATACATATTTTCATTTAATTTACATTTTTTCTGAAAACTTTCAGTCAAAAAAAGAGACCGTTAGGTCTCTTAGTTCTTATTCAAGTCCAGCAATATCTTCCTTTTCGATTTCATCGCTTTCATTAACAAATACATCGATTGTTTCTTCACTTTCGATTTCAGTCATTAACACATCCTCTTCTTTGAAGTTACGTGCTTCACGATCCGCTCTCAACTTAGCCGCAAGCTCCATGATCGCGTCGGTTGATGCTCTTTTTGCGTTAGAACCTGTACCAGCTGGTATCATTTTACCAATGATGACATTTTCCTTTAAACCTAACAAGCGATCGATCTTACCTTTTACTGCAGCGTCTGTTAAAACCTTTGTCGTTTCTTGGAAACTAGCAGCCGATAAGAATGAGTCTGTTTCAACTGATGCTTTAGATATACCTAATAATGTAGGTCCAAAGGTAGCTGGCATCTTGCTTTGTAACAACATATCACGATTGATGTTGGTTATATTTGGTAAACTAATTTGAATTCCAGAACTCAAATCAGTTTCTCCAGGATTTATTACAACAACCTTACGCAACATTTGACTAATAATGATTTCAATATGTTTGTCAGATATGCCAATACCTTGCGCTCCATAAACCTTTTGTACTTCTTTCAGGATATAATCTTGAACTGCCGCAACACCTGCTACTTCTAATAATTCTTTTGGATTAACAGGTCCTTCAGTGAGTTTATCCCCAGCATCTACTGATGTACCAACTTTTAACCATGAGCGAACGCTTTGATTGTGTTCAGTACGATGTTCGATCGTTTCTTTTTCATTAGCGATCAATACTTTGAAACTGTTATTATCGCTTTCACTTATTTCAACGATCTCACCTTTTATTTTTGATATTGTTGCCGTGTGTTTTGGAGCACGTGCTTCAAATAGTTCTTCTACCCTAGGCAAACCCTGAGTAATATCACTACCACCAGCAACACCACCCGTATGGAAGTTTCTCATGGTCAACTGCGTTCCTGGTTCACCAATTGATTGTGCCGCCATGATTCCAACAGCTTCTCCAACTTCAACGATCTTGCCAGTTGCGATATTGCGTCCATAACACTTTTTACATACGCCATAAGTCGATTCACAAGTGAAGACATTACGGATATATATTTTTGTAATGTTGGCAGCCACAATCTTGGCAGCTATCTCATCATCAATAAAATCATCACTGGCCACGATTAACTCATTAGTCTTAGGATCGAAAACATCTTCTTTAGCATATCTACCAACAATTCGATCATACAAACTTTCAATTACAGAATTCTCTTTGGTGTTTACTAACGCTTCAATATAATATCCACGATCAGTTTCACAATCGTCAAGTGATACTATTACATCCTGTGCAACATCTACAAGTCTTCTTGTTAAATAACCAGATTCAGCTGTTTTAAGAGCTGTATCAGTCAATCCTTTTCTAACCCCATGGGTTGAAATAAAGAACTCTGATACATTTAATCCTTCTCTAAAAGACGAATAGATAGGAACTTCGATGATTGATGATTGATATTCTTTCTTCGACTTTGATTGAGTTGGTTTACCCATCAAGCCACGCATACCAGCTAACTGTGTAAAGTGCGATACATTTCCTCTAGCTCCTGAAACGGCCATCATGTTGATTGGATTTTTACGTGGTAGGTTTTCCATTACTTCTTTACCAATGGAATCCTTTATACCACCCCAAAGTGATGTTAGATGTCTTTCCCATTCGGGAGCAGTTAGTTTACCCCTTTGATACAAGCGATTAAGTTCGCCTGCTTTTTCCTTACCCTTTTCAATTGCACTATATTTATTAGGTGCTACATTAATGTCAGATAAAGAAACCGTAATGCCAGCAATCGTTGAGTATTTGAATCCCAAATCTTTGATCTTATCTAAAATTTGAGAAGTTCTCTCATTACGATAACGCTTGAATACTTCTGCGATTACTAAACCCAAATTCGCTTTCTTAAAATCTTTTGAAATCGGCATTTGTTTGATATAAGCTTTAACATCAGTTGCCGTACTTACAAAATAACGATCAGGTGTGCCAACAAAATCATTAGCACCAGCTTCATTTAAATAAGGAAAATCAGAAGGGAATATTTCATTAAAGATCAGTTTTCCGATAGTGGTGATCAACAATTTATTTTTCTGTTCAGCAGTAAATGTTGTTTTCTTCAAAGATGAAGCTCTTACTGCAACTCTTGTATGTAAATGAGCATTTTTATTCTCATAAGCTATTAATGCCTCATTAGCATTACGATAGATCGCTCCTTCATTTTCACCAAAACGACGCCATAATTTAGCTTCTTCTGTTTCATTCAAGGCCTCGAAATATTCAGCTTTTGCGAAAAACTCTTCAGCCGTTTCTTCCATATTAAGGTAGAAGTTACCTAAAACCATATCTTGAGATGGTGTAACAATTGGTTTACCATCTTTAGGTCCTAAAATATTGTTAGAACCTAGCATTAAGATTTCAGCTTCAGCACACGCTTCTTCCGACAAAGGAACATGAACCGCCATTTGGTCACCATCAAAATCCGCATTAAACGCTGGTGTTACTAGTGGATGTAACCTGATCGCTCTTCCTTCTACTAATCTTGGTTTAAATGCTTGAATTCCAAGACGATGTAAAGTTGGAGCACGATTTAGTAATACCGGCCTTGATTCAACAATGTCTTCTACAATATCCCAAACGCGCGCATCTTGACGATCAATAAGTTTTTCCGCAGTCTTAGGATTACCAGCGACACCACGATTAACGATTTCATTAATAACAAATGGTTTGAATAATTGAATTGCCATTTCTCTTGGTAATCCACATTCATACATTTTTAAGTTAGGTCCAACTGCGATTACTGAACGTCCAGAGAAGTCAACACGCTTACCAAGTAGGTTTTGACGGAAACGTCCTTGTTTACCCTTAAGACTATGTGATAAAGATTTTAATGCTCTACCACCAGCTCCGGTTATTGGTTTACTACGACGACCATTATCGATTAAAGCATCAACTGCTTCTTGAAGCATACGTTTCTCGTTTTGTACGATAATACTTGGTGTTCCAAGTTCAAGTAACTTCTTCAAACGATTGTTTCTAGTTATGACACGACGATATAAGTCGTTTAGATCACTAGTCGCAAAACGACCACCATCAAGTTGTAACATCGGTCTTAAATCAGGTGGAATTACTGGTAATACTGATAACACCATCCATTCAGGTTGATTACTTGAATTAATAAATGCTTCAACTGTTTCTAAACGTTTGATAAGTTTCTTGCGTTTATCACCCTGTGCATCTTTTAAGTCATCAACAATAATTGCTCTTTCTTTGGTAAGTTCAACTTGTTCAAGTAAAGTCTTGACTGCTTCAGCACCAGTTTGCGCTTTGAAACTGTTAAAGCCATATATTGCGTTAGCTTCACGATACTCTCGCTCAGAAATAACTTGCTTATAATCAAGTTTTGTCTTACCAGGATCAGTCACGACCCAAGAAACAAAGTAGGTTACTTCTTCTAATGATTTTGGTGTCATATTTAACAACAAACTCATTCGTGAAGGTATGCCTCTTAAGTACCAAATGTGAGCAACAGGAGCTGCTAATTCAATATGGCCCATTCTTTCACGACGAACGTTAGACTTTGTTATCTCAACGCCACAGCGATCACAAATGACACCTTGATATCTAATCTTTTTATACTTACCACAATAACATTCCCAGTCCTTTGAAGGACCAAATATTCTTTCACAGAACAAACCATCTCTTTCGGGTTTTTGCGAACGATAGTTGATCGTTTCCGGCTTTTTTACTTCTCCATGTGACCACTCGAGAATTCTTTCCGGTGATGCTAAACCTATTTGCATCGAGGCGAAATTGTTTATACTCATCTTTTATGCCTCCTTAATTGTTTATATCGTAATCACTGTAATCATCATCGAAGCCTACGATAGCTTCAGGTAAGTCATCATCAGCACTGTTATCTACCTCAGGCTGTGCTACGACTACTTCTTCAACCGCAGCAATCTGTTTTATTTCTTCTACTTCCATCTTTCGCATATCGATTTCACGTCCATCTTTGTCAAGCATTTTGACATCAATTGCCAATGCTTGTAGTTCGTGTTTGAGTACGCGGAATGATTCAGGAACACCAGGAGCAGGAACATCTTTACCTTTGATGATCGCTTCATATGTTTTAGTTCTTCCCAAAATATCATCTGATTTGATTGTCAATACTTCGCCCAATGTATAAGCAGCACCATAAGCTTCAAGCGCCCAAACTTCCATTTCACCGAAACGTTGACCACCATTTTGAGCCTTACCACCAAGCGGTTGTTGAGTTACTAATGAATAAGGACCAGTAGCACGAGCATGTAATTTATCATCTACCATGTGCGCCAACTTGATCATATACATAACTCCAACTGAAATTCTTTCATCAAACGGTTCACCAGTACGACCATCAAACAAGATTGTCTTACCATCTTTTGTGCTTTCCGCTTCATTCATGATAGCTTTTAGTTCATCATTATTGATCCCATCAAATACCGGAGTCGCAAATTGAACGCCTAGTTTCTTAGCAGCCATGCCCAAATGGATTTCCAACACCTGTCCAATGTTCATACGTGAAGGAACACCAAAGGGATTTAACATAATATCCACAGGTGTGCCATCTGGCATAAACGGCATATCTTCAACTGGTAAAATGCGTGAGATAACGCCTTTATTACCATGTCTACCAGCCATTTTATCACCTTCCGAAATTTTACGTTTCTGAACGATGTAAACTTTAACTACTTCATTTACTCCAGGTGGCAATTCATGACCATCTTCTCTACGGAAGAAACGAACCATTTGAACAATACCAGCACCACCATGTGGTACTTTCAACGAATTATCTCTAACCTCACGTGATTTTTCACCAAAGATAGCTAATAATAGTTTTTCTTCAGGTGATATTTCACTTTGTCCTTTAGGTGTGACTTTACCAACCAGGATATCCCCTTCTTTAACTTCCGCACCCACCATTACAACTCCACGAGCGTTCAAATGGCGACAGGAATTCTCAGAAACATTTGGAATATCTCTTGTGATTTCTTCAGGACCAAGCTTAGTCTCACGTACTTCAATTTCATACTCTTCGATATGAATAGATGTATACACATCATCTTTTACTAAACGTTCAGACATGATAATCGCATCTTCATAGTTATAACCATACCATGTCATAAAGGCAATCGTAACGTTTTGTCCTAGTGCCAACTCACCATTATTCATGGCTGGACCATCAGCGATTACATCACCTGCATTAATCGTTTCCCCACGCATGACAATAGGATGTTGATTAATACATGTCCCTGAATTAGAGCGACGGAATTTTGATAGTCGATACTCTCTTTGACCATTATTTTCATCAACAATGATCTTATTTGCATCAACATAAGATACCACACCATCACCAGTTGCTGTTATACCACTACCTGAATCTTTAGCAACCCGATACTCAACACCAGTGCCTACCCAAGGAGCTGCTGGACGTAGCAATGGAATAGCTTGACGTTGCATGTTTGCACCCATAAGAGCACGCGATGCATCATCATTTTCTAAAAACGGTATACAAGCTGTCGCAACAGATACAATCTGTTTGGGACTAACGTCAGCAAGTTCAACTTCTTCTTTGCTTGCCATTATGGTTTCCCCTTTATGACGAGCAACAACTTCTTCATTTACTAATTGACCATTTAACACTTCATTTGCTTGTGCAATAATGTAATCTTCTTCGTCATCCGCTGACAAGTAGATAACTTCTTCAGATACCTTACCATTATTTACTAAACGATAAGGTGTTTGAATAAAGCCAAATTCATTTACCCTAGCATATGATGTCAAATTAGATATTAAACCGATATTAGGACCTTCTGGTGTTTCAATCGGACAAATACGACCATAGTGAGATGTATGAACATCACGAACTTCAAAGCCAGCTCTTTCTCTTGTCAATCCACCAGGACCAAGCGCTGAGATACGACGCTTATTAGTAAGTTCAGCCAACGGATTAACCTGATCCATAAACTGCGACAACTGGCTACTTGAGAAGAATTCTTTGATCGCAGCTGTTAATGGTCTGATATTGGTTAAGTTTTTCGGCGTTAAAGTAGAAAGGTCAGATATTGACATTCTTTCTTTGACTGCTCTTTCCATTCGCGATAAACCAATTCTAAATTGATTTTGGATAAGTTCACCGATTGTTCTAATACGACGATTGCCTAACTGATCGATATCGTCAACATCGCCAATACCATCAACCAAGTTTAAAAGATAAGAGAAACAAGCATACATATCTGAAATCATGATGGTTTTCTTATTAATTAGTGGATCAGTCGCAATAACCTTAACACGACTAGTGTCTGTGTTTTCAGCACGAACAAACAGCTGTTGAACCGCTGCCCCTATCAACCAAACTGTGATGTTTGCTTTCTTGTTAACTAAGTCAACAAGCGCTTGTTTTTCAGCAGCACTTAAGTTGGCAACATCATAATCAGGTAAATAACGCATTGCTGTTAGTTTGTCATTATGTAATACATCCTGATCATTGTTCAAGATTCTTCCTAAGACAAATAAACGTTGTCCATAATCTAGCACACTACGTACATTTTCTTTAGTCAGTGTGACTTCACGTGCAATGATACTAGCAAAGATCAATACTTCTTCTTTTTCCTTCGCAAGCTTATCAACATCAGATTTAGTTAAAACCGTTCCTTTTTCCAAAGTCATGTCACTTAATTCAATCTCTTCTGCCAATATTCTTCCGACTAACACATTAGTGTAGCTAGCATTAACTTTTACAGTATCAGGATGAGAAAACAGATGATTCATCGGAAAGGCACAAATGTGAGTACCCTTACTTAATTCTTCTTTCAAAATGTCACGTTCTTTGCGACCAATAAAAGTGCCTGATTTAAACAACAAGGCTCCCTTTGCGTCAAATATATCTTCAGCTGTATATACTCCCTCTAAACGATTAAGTAGTCCTAGCTTTTTACGCAATTTATAACGTCCTGCTTTTGTAAGATCATAACGACGAGAATCAAAGAACTTCGCATTCATTACACTGATCGATCCATCCAATGTTGGAACTTCATCCGAACGTTGATTTTCATATACTGATAAAAGTGCTTCGTTAGTTGTTCTTACTTTATCTGCTTGTAAGGTATTTACGATTTCTTCATAGTTACCAAAGAATGCCGTATATAACAATAGATACAGATTTAAGTATTCGCGTTGATCGCCATCAACTTCCAATTCATCATTAACGACCAGATTTAGGGCTGATAAAAAAGTCTTAAATGAAGTGGTATCGAAAGCATCCTCGTTGTGTTCATAATTTAATCCAAGTCCTACAGACTTAAATAATATAGTTGATAAGATTTTGCGTTTACGGTCGATGCTCATATTCAACAAACGACCTAAAGCAGATTTCTTTGAATCCGACATAAATTCTAACCACGTGCCACGACTTGGAATTAGTTCAGAGTTGTAAGTTTCCTTACCCGTTTTCTCTTCAGTGCCAATTGAGTAATATGCACCAGGAGAACGTACGATCTGCGAAACAATAACTCTTTCTGCACCATTTATGACAAAGGTTCCTGTTTCAGTCATTAATGGCATGTCACCAAAGTAAACATCTTCATACTTTGTGATTACTTCACCGGTTGTGCTATCAACAATTTCTAACTCCATTTTCGCTTTTAAAAGCGAAGCATAATTAGCTTCTCTTATCTTAGCTTCACCAGCACTGTACTTTGGTTCGCTAAATTCGTAGTCCAAAAACTTCAACTTAATTGTTCCGCTATAGTTTTGAATTGGATAAATCTCTTCAAATACCTCACGAATACCTTCGTCTTGAAACCATTGAAATGAATTAGTTTGTATTTCTACTAAGTTAGGAAGTTCTAATGAACCACTTACTTTAGAATAATCACGACGTTTGGCTTTTTTCCCCAGATTAATAACACGATATGCTTGATTTTTGTCCATAAAAGCCACCTTTCTGCGAGTTTTGTAACACGAAAAGGGACACAAAACCCCATTTTATTTTCATATTTATGCAATTTATTATAATACCAGAACTTATGCAATACGTCAAGGCCTAATCGCCAACAATATCCAATAACCTTTATCTTTAGCAACTACTCTACAGTTACCAAATAAGGTGTTAATTTTGTTTATAGCGCTTTGGGCACCTTGTTGTTTGCGAATGACAACCCATAACTGACCATTTTGAACAAGGCAATCATATGCTTGTTCAAAAAAACGATACACTGTATTCTTGCCTGCTCTGATTGGCGGATTAGTGATAATAGCCGTAAATGGACCTTTTAATCCATCTAATCCATCATTTTGTTTAACCTCAACCTTGGTTTTGTTTAGGATGTTGTTTTCTATTGTCAAGGTGACAGCACGTTGATTAATATCTATTGCTAGTACTTCAGCGTTTGTGATTTTCTGAATGATGATAGCTATAACACCATAACCGCACCCAAGATCAACGATTCTATTTCCTAATTCACTAAAATCAATATTTTTAAGTAAAGCAATCGTACCGCGATCTACATCTTCACGACTAAAGACACCTTGATCGCTGTTAAATTGATAAACTATGTCCAAAAACCGGAAAGGAACAACTCTCCGGTTATGGGACATGTCTGCGTTATCAGTAAAATAATGCCGCATGTTATCGCCTCCCTGGCGTAACAACGCTGATCTACTTTTATTTGTTTTACTTAATTTCAATAACCGCGCCAGCTTCCATCAATTTTTTCTTGATTTCTTCGGCTTCTTCTGGCTTGATATTTTCTTTGATTGCTTTAGGTGCTGCATCAACTAGTGATTTTGCTTCAACTAAACCTAATCCAGTTACTTCACGTACTGCTTTTATTACTGCAACCTTAGCTTGACCAGCTTCTTTTAAGATAACTGATACTTCTACTGGTCCTGTTGGTTCTGCATCTTCAACAACTGCTGGTCCAGCAGCTACAGGTGCTGCGGCTGTTACACCGAATTCTTCTTCAATTGCTTTTACTAAATCATTTAATTCGAGAATTGTCATTTCCTTTAAGGACGCAATTAGCTCTTCTGTTGTAATTTTTGCCATTTTTATTTCCTCCTATGTACTATGCCGTAGCTTCGGCTACTTCTTCATTTGCCACAACTGGCGTAACTTCTTCAACTGTTTCAACTACCGAACCGCCTTCTCTTGCTTCAGCTACCGCTTTGATAGCACAAGCGAATGTACGAATCGGTGATTGGAAGCATCCCAACAACATGGAAATCATGCCATCTTTGTTTGGTAATGCAGACAATGTTGTTAATGTTTCAGCGTTAACAACACTTTTTTCGACCAAGCCACCTTTTAACACCAACTTAGGATGTTTTTTAGCGAACTTAACCAAAATACGACTTGGGGCAACACTATCACTACCAAAAGCAATAGCATTAGGACCGGTCAAGTATTCATTTAAATCTGTGAAACCAACTTGCTCAGCTGCACGACGTACGATTGAGTTTTTATATACTTTAAACTCAATTTCTTCAGCTCTGAGCGTTCTTCTTAACTCAGTTACTTCAGCCACGCTAAGGCCACGATATTCAACGACAACGCTTGCTGCAGCTTCGTTAAGTTTACCAGCAACCTCGCTGACCAGCTCAATCTTTTCTTGAAGTATTGATTGGTTCATACCTTGCATACACCTCTTTTCTTTCTATATGCCACAATATACCTAAAATAATAAACTCATGCCAAGACAGCATGAGTTGAAAGGATAAAATAACTTTCTACCTCGGTAACATTATTAAGCTAACGCCGTTACTGTCTATGGTATATTGATAACAATTTAATTCTAACAATATCTTTGGTTTTGTCAATGATTAATCACGAACAACTTTCACACCCGGACTCATTGTTGATGAAACAACAACGTTTTTCATAAAGATACCTTTTACAGCAGCCGGACGAGCTCTTAGTAAGATATCATATAAAGCGCGATAGTTTTCAACTAACTTATCATCACTGAATGAAATTTTACCGATAAGGCAATTGATATTACCTTCTTTATCAACACGGTATTCAACTTTACCTTTTTTAACATCTTCTACCGCTTTTGCGACATCCATTGTAACTGTACCTGTTTTAGGATTTGGCATTAAACCCTTAGGGCCTAAGATCTTACCTAATTTACCAAGTTCACCCATCATATCAGGTGTAGCAATGATAACATCAAAATCAAACCAACCCTTTTTAATATCTTCTAAGATTTCTTTACCACCCACAAAGTCAGCACCGGCTTCCTTAGCCTCGGTCTCTTTAGGGCCTTGTGTTACTACTAATACTTTTTGACTGCGTCCAGTGCCATTAGGTAACACCGTAGCACCTCTAATCTGTTGATCAGCGTGACGTGGATCAACATTCAAATTAAATGATACTTCCACTGAAGCGTCAAACTTAGCAAAATTAACTTTCTTTACTAAAGCGATAGCTTCTTCAATTGGATACAACTCATTTTTGTCAAACAACTTTTCAGCTGCTAAATACTTCTTTCCTTTTTTCATCTTCGTGCTCCTACTTGTCCATGCCTTCAACTATAATACCCATATTGCGCGCTGTTCCTTCAATTATCTTGATGGCAGCTTCAACATCATTGGCATTTAAGTCAGGCATTTTGTATTCGGCAATCTTACGAACTTCATCAACGGAAATCGTAGCAACCTTTGTAGTCTTAGCATTCGGTGAAGCCGATTTAATACCAGCGGCTTTCTTTAACAATACCGATGCCGGTGTTGTTTTTAAAACAAAATCAAATGACTTGTCTTCATATGCAGTAATAATTACTGGAACGATATCACCAACACGATCCTTTGTCGCATCATTAAATGCGGTACAGAATTGTGGCATGTTGATACCGGCGCCGGCTAATGCCGGACCTGGTCTTGCTCCCCCTGCTGGGAATTGGAGCTTGACAACTTTAGCAACTCTCTTCATCAAACGTCCTCCTTTGAACGATTATGCTTTGGTATTACGGTTTGCTAAACCTCCCACGCATTAAAACAACCACCTATGGCGGTATTTATAATGATATACGTTAATTTACTTTTCGTCAAGACTATGTTAACGCTTTACTTAAAACTGACTATAACATATAATTTAGTTTGTGGAAAGAGGTATCATATATGGGAATTGTCGATAGAATCATGGAAAATCCATACTATACTGCATTGATCATAACTGCCGTTTTAGCATTAAGCGAAATGTTGTTATGGAAAAAACAGATGCACTATAATCGAAACACCGATAATCGTATGGCAAGTAGTATCTTGAATCGTAAATATCATCTAAATGAAAAAAAGAATGTCGATCTTGAATACATCAATAAAACAATTAGTCTTCATAATCTAGCAGTGATCGCCGTTGCTGGTATCATCATGATAATCAATTTGGTAGCCGGCGTAGTTGCTTACACTGTGTTTACAGTTATCATCAACTATTATGTAGCTAAAAAGATCGCAAAAAAATATGAGAAATCAAAGTAGGTAACTTATGCAATTAAAAATTTATCAAAGATTAAATCAAATATTGATCGGTTTGATTGTTCTTGTCTTAGTGACGATCGCTGTTATCATCGTTAACTTTTCTAGATTCGATAACACCTTAAAACTAATCATCATTGTTGGCTTCTTCACCTTTACCATCTTATCCTTCTTTGCGTTTAAGATGCTTGAGTATAACTGGGATAAATACTTAATACAAAAAATGATCCTAAAAGGTCATGTCGCACTTGCTGAGATCACAAGCGCTTCTCCCCTTTATACGATCAAAGATTCAGCCTCCAAATACTATCGTATCTTCCAGTTTGAAGTAGTGATGAAAGATCTAGAACTTAATAACACTAAACTAACATTCTATGAGAAGATGAACATCGATGTAAAAACTGTACCAACAGGCAATGTATATATGACTTATGATCCCAAAAAACCAAGTCGCTTATTCATTATTCCAAACGGTGTAATCGCAAGATTCACAAACTTAGCACCATTGATCAATTTCTATGAGAAATCAAATATCAAGATCAAATACTTAGATGTCATTGATGATCAAGGATTAGTTATCAGAACATTTAAAGAATCTATAAGATTATATAACAGTCAAAAATAAAAAAAGCTCATCGATTGATGAGCTGTTTTTTATAGACCGGCAGAGGATAGTGCCGCTAAGAAGTCGGTACTTTCATTCATCGTTGTTAACTGAGAACGTAGTTGACCACCACGTAATGCCGCTATCTTACGATATACTTCTGCATCTTCCTTTGTTGCGAATATCGACTTGTTGATTTGAACATACTTAGTCCCAGCAATAGGAGCAGCATTACCAACGTTAACATCGATTACTTCAATACCTGATTCTAAAAGAGCTAATGCATCGCTTGGAAATTTAGCGATAACAAAACTTGTTTCATTAGGATGATCCTGCACATATTTTATTGTTTCTTCAATTGTGAAAACATATACTGTGTTTCCTCTGGCTGCTAACGGTAAACTCATTTTTTGAATTTTATCATTAGCTACATAATCGTTACAAACGATAATCTTATCTGCACCGATGTTGTTCATCCATGTTACGGCAACTTGTCCATGAATCAGTCTATTATCAATTCTTAAATGTTTTATCATTCATTTCACCTCCTTCAAGTGAATTATATCATAACTTATGACAACGAACTATTATTGTCCGTTTAATAAGCTATTTAAGCTCGCAATTCCTGTACGCCCAACTTCCATTAAGCTGTCTATATCAACTGCTCCACTCAATCTTAGACCTAATAGTTCTAAGAAAATTGTCAAGTTCATTCCAGTAATAACCTGAACATTATCATTTGCTAGATAAGCGGCACGATTACTGGGGGTTCCTCCTAAAAGGTCAGCCAAGACGATAACGCCTTCACCACCATCAACCTCTTTGATCGCATTTTCTAATGCGACTTGGAAATCATCTGGATTGTCTTCCATTCTTAGGGTTACGTAAGCTAATTGTTCGATTGTATCACCAAAGAATAACTTTGCTGAATCAATCATTCCTTCTGCCATTTTACCATGGCTAATCAACACGATACCAAGCATTTTAATTTTCTCCTTAATAAGCCTATTACCTGCCTTATTGGCAGGTAATAGGCACTAGTATAATTATAATTTGTATTTAGTTAGTTATCAATAAAATTACATGATACCAAACGCGCCGGCTAAGAACATAAGAACGAATACAACCAACAACGTTTTTAATGGCGTAACTTTTTTGATCTTAATCAACCAATAACAGAATCCTACTAATAGTATCGGTAATAGGTATGGAAGAATTGCATCTAGGGTTTTCTGAATATCAGATTTACCTGTGATAACGCCGCCTTCACCTTCCAAGCTTACACTTGGTGACCATTTGATTACCAATGATTTCAACATACTAGGTACAAATCCACCAATTACGGTCATACCTAATACGCTTGCTGCTACT
>JAYFOM010000028.1:0-12301 GCA_034932685.1 Erysipelotrichaceae bacterium | reverse complement strand
GGGCAAAAAACGTTGAGATTGGGTTATAATAGACATGCGATTGGTTTCCTTTCTATAAAGTGTGCTAACTCTATTTTACAGGATTCCATTCGCTTTTCTATTTTAGTTGGTAAGTCTCACATCAATTGTAACTCTACACTTTAAGAATTCAATATCAACAAAAAACACTTGCAATAAGCAAGTGCTTTTTGTTATAATACTTGAGCTACTGCATTGACGTGCAAGGTTGCTGACACACTGAAAGGCGTTGTCATGATTGGTGAGAAGTCAGGTAATTTGCACTGAGCGGGTTGGTCTTGAACCAACGAAAACAGAAGGAGGATTTTCATGGCAAAAAACAGCGTGCGTATTCGCTTAAAAGCGTATGAACACAGAACTCTTGATTCGGCGGCTGAAAAAATTGTAATAGCTGCAAACGAACATGGAGCAAAGAAGGTTGTCGGACCAGTACCGTTGCCGACAGAAAAACAAATTATTACTATTCTAAGAGCGGTGCATAAGTATAAAGATTCACGTGAACAATTTGAAGTAAGAACACACAAACGTTTGATTGAGATTGTTGGCCCATCAGCAGAAACGATCGATGCATTAAGTCGATTAGAGTTGCCAAGTGGTGTTGACATCGAAATCAAGCTGTAGGAGGAAGACATGAAAGGAATACTAGGAAGAAAACTAGGAATGACACAAGTATTTACTACTGAAGGTGTTATGATCCCGGTTACTGTAATAGAAGTTACCCCGAATGTTGTCTTACAACAAAAGACCGTTGAAACTGACGGTTATGAGGCAACTCAATTAGGGATGGAAAATGTAAAAGAAAGACGCGCTACAAAAGCAGCCGTCGGACATGCGAAAAAAGCAGAAACTGGTCCAAAGAAATTTGTCAGAGAAATTCGTGGCAATGAAATGGTAGGTTACGCTGTTGGCTCAGAAGTGAAAGCAGACTTATTTGAAGCTGGAGAAGTAGTTGATGTTTCTGGAATATCAAAAGGTAAAGGCTTTACTGGTGCTATCGCAAGACACAATCAAACGATTGGTCCAAAGTCTCATGGTTCAGGCTTCCATAGAGGAGTCGGTTCGTTGGCGACGATTGGACGTAATAACGGTATCATTAATAAAGGTACCAATATGGCTGGTCATGATGGAAGTCTGACTACCACAAACCAAAATTTGGTCGTAATCAAGGTTGATGTTGAAAATAACTATTTATTGGTTAAAGGAAATGTACCGGGACCGAAGAAAGGTCTTGTTGTCGTAAAATCTGCGGCGAAGAAAAAAGCAGCTAGAACAGCAGCTGAATTAGTCGATTATGCCGCTGCGAAGGAGGAGTAATAAATGCCTAAGCTAACAGTATATAGCCTTGAAGGCAAAGAGTTACGCGATATCGCACTAGCTGAAGAAGTGTTTGGCATTCAGCCGCACAAACAAGCTATGTTTGATGCCGTTGTACTGCAAAGAGCTTCAATGCGTCAAGGAACTCACAGCACAAAAACAAAAAGTGAAGTATCGGGTGGTGGTCGTAAGCCTTTTAGACAAAAAGGTACTGGTCGCGCTCGTCAAGGAAGTATTCGTGCAGTTCAAATGCGTGGTGGTGGAATTGCATTTGGTCCAAAACCCCGCGATTATGGTTTTAAATTAAATCGTAAAGTTCGTCGTTTAGCTTTAAGAAGCGTACTTTCACAAAAAGTTGTTGATGACGCTTGTAAAGTTGTTGATAGTTTAGCACTAAGTAGTACTAAGACGAAAGATTTCGTCAAAGTTATGAGCGTGTTAGGCTTAAGTCGCAAAATTCTGTTTGTAGCAAGCGCTAGTGAAGATTGGGACAATGCATACTTAGCTATGCGTAACATTCCGGATGCGATGTTCTTAACAGTTGAAGAGTTAAATGTCTATGATGTTATGAATGCGGATAAATTAGTATTGACCGAAGGGGCAGCTAAATTAGCCGGGGAGGTATTCGCATAATGAGTTTACATGATATTATCGTTCGTCCGTTAGTAACTGAGAAATCAGTTAAATTAAACGAGACAAATAATGTAGTCGTTTTTGAAGTTAAGACGAAAGCAAATAAAACCGAAGTTAAACAAGCGGTAGAAGCGATTTTCAAGGTTAAAGTTGAAAAGGTTAATATCGTTAATGTCCATCCGAAAGAAAAACGTATGGGACGTTACGTCGGTAAGACAAAAGCAACAAGAAAAGCTTATGTCAAATTAGCTGGTGACAACAAGATTGATGTATTCTCAATCTAGATCACCCAAACGGAAGAAGAACGCTATTTCCGTAACAAATGCGTAAGGAGGAGAATTAATCCATGGCGATTAAGAAATACAAACCGACTACCCCGGGACGTCGCGGTATGACAACTTTAGCTAATGAAGAGATTACAGCTAAGAAACCGGAAAAGTCCTTAACAGTCGCGCTTAACAGCAAAGGCGGCAGAAATAACTATGGTCGTATCACGACTCGTCACCAAGGTGGCGGACACAAACGCAAATATCGTCTAATCGATTTCAAAAGAGATAAAAACGATATACCAGCAACAGTAACAACGATTGAGTATGATCCTAACAGATCAGCAAATATTGCACTATTAACTTATAAAGATGGTGAAAAACGCTATATTTTAGCTCCTAAAGGACTTCAAGTTGGTGCTACGGTAATGTCAGGCGAAAGTGCTGATATCATCGTTGGTAACAGCTTGGCAATTGGAAAAATGCCTGAAGGTACTGTTATCCACAATGTTGAGTTGAAACCTGGTAAAGGTGGCCAATTAGCTAGATCAGCTGGTGTATCGGCGCAAATATTGGGTATTGAAGATAAGTACGTTACTGTCAAATTGGCAAGTGGTGAAGTTCGTAAAATATTGACTACTTGTCGTGCGACAATTGGTCAAGTTGGTAACGAAGATCACAGCTTAGTGAACATTGGTAAAGCGGGTAGATCACGTTGGATGGGTATTCGCCCTACCGTTCGTGGATCAGTTATGAACCCAGTAGATCATCCACATGGTGGTGGTGAAGGAAGATCGCCGATCGGTCGTAAAGCACCGATGACACCTTGGGGTAAAAAAGCATTGGGTGTTAAGACCCGTAAGAAGAAAAACGCCTCTGATAAGTTAATTGTTAGACGCCGCGATGCTAAGTAAACGAAAGGAAGGAAGATGAAATGGCAAGAAGCTTAAAAAAAGGTCCGTTCTGTGATGAGTATCTTTTAAAGAAAGTCGCAGCAATTGAGAAAAGTAAGAAAAAAGAAGTAATCAAAACATGGTCACGTCGCTCAACGATTTTCCCTCAGTTTGTTGAACACACATTCGCTGTTTACAATGGCAAAGAGCATGTACCGGTCTATGTAACCGAGGATATGGTTGGTCACAAATTAGGTGAGTTTGTACCAACAAGAAAGTTCGGCGGACATGGTTCCGACGACAAGAAAGCGTAGGAGGAAAACATGGAAGTTAGAGCTATAGCTAAAACAGTACGTGTTCCAGCTCGTAAAGCGCGCATCGTATTGGATTTAGTAAGAGGAAAAAACGTTGCTGAAGCAGCCGCAATCTTAAAGTTCAAACCTAATTACGCAGCTGAGGTTTGTAGTAAGGTATTAAAATCTGCTATCAGTAATGCTGTAAATAATCACCAATTAACTGAAGATAAATTATTCGTTAAAGAATGTTACGCAAATGAAAGTGTAACTATGAAAAGATTTAGAGCGGCTGCCAAAGGTAGTGCTCACCCGATTATGAAACGTACCAGCCACATCACATTTGTGGTTGCGGAACGCTAGGAGGAAGCAGAATGGGTCAAAAAGTTAATCCTATCGGTATGCGCGTCGGGATAATCCGTGATTGGGAATCTCGTTGGTACGCCGAAAAAGAATACGGAACATTAGTTAAGGAAGATGCGTTAATTCGTACATTCTTATTTAAAGAATTAAAAGCAGCTTATGTTTCTCGAATTGAGATCGAAAGATCAAAAAACCGCATTGAACTTATCATCCGGACAGCTCGTCCAGGTGTTATCATCGGTACAAACGGTGAAGCGGTTGAAGTTTTAAAGAAGAAACTTGAAAAAATCGTTAATGGTAAATCAGTATTTATCAAGGTTGTTGAGATCGCAAATCCTGACCTTGATGCCAACCTAGTTGCTAGAGGTATTGCTGAACAACTTGAACAACGTGCCTCGTTTAGAACAGCCCAAAAGAAGGCGATTCAAAAAACAATGCGTGCTGGTGCTAAAGGTATCAAAACAATCGTTTCTGGTCGTTTGGGTGGCACTGATATCGCTCGTAGTGAAGGTTATTCCGAAGGAACAACCCCATTACATACGTTGAGATCAGATATTGATTTTGCGATTTATGAAGCTATGACTACCTATGGTAAATTAGGTGTAAAGGTATGGATCTGTCGTGGTGAAGTGTTGCCTGGTAATATGGTAACTGAGCCGGAAGCGCCAAAAATGGCACGTCCAAATGACAGACGTCGTCCGCGTCGTGATGACAACAGACAACGTGACAATCGTCGTCCGCGTCATGAGATCACTCCTCGTGATATTCCTGATGCACCTACAGCAGAAGCCGCGGTGGATGTTGAAGGGGGTAATTAATTATGTTGATGCCTAACAGAACAAAATATCGTCGTCCTCATCGCGTTAGCTATGAGGGCAAGACAAAGGCAGGTCGTGCAGTCGCCTTTGGTGAATATGGATTAGTGGCCGAAGAGGGTGGATATGTTTCAAACCGTCAAATCGAGTCAGCTCGTATCGCGATGACGCGTTACATGAAGCGTGGCGGTAATGTTTGGATCAAAATCTTCCCACATTTAGCTAGAACAAAGAAACCGCTTGAAGTTCGTATGGGTAGCGGTAAGGGTGCTCCTGAAGGTTGGGTAGCTGTCGTTAAACCGGGTCGTGTTATGTTTGAGATCGGTGGCGTTGACGAAGAAGTAGCTCGTGAAGCTTTCCGTTTAGCATCTCATAAATTACCTGTCAAGTCCCGCTTTGTTAAGAAGGGTGAGGAGGAATAGTAATGAAGATTAAAGATATAAGAGAAAAAAGTAATGAAGAATTACTTAAAGAAGTTGATTCTTTAAAGGAAGAACTATTCACATTACGCTTTCAACAAGCAACCGGACAATTGACTAATTCAGCTAAAATGAAGGATGTCAAGAAGACGATTGCCCGTATTAAGACAGTGATCACTGAGCGTGAGCTTAGTGGTGTTAAGTAAGGGGGATCAAGGATATGACAGAAAGATCAAACCGAAAAGTGTATCGTGGAAAAGTGGTTTCTGATAAAGCTGATAAGACAATCATTGTTGAAGTCAGCACTTCGAAGCGACACAATTTATATGGTAAAAAAGTAAGATATTCAAACAAATTTACAGCTCATGATGAAACTAACGAAGCCCGTATGGGTGATTTAGTCGAAATAATGGAAACGCGTCCATTATCAGCGACAAAAAGATTTCGTTTGTTGAGAATCGTTGAAAAAGCTGTAGTTGTCTAGAAGACAGAAGGAGGAGTGAAAGATGATTCATAACGAAACCAGATGTCGCGTAGCAGATAATTCAGGTGCAAAAGAGGTGTTGGTTATTCGTTGTTTAGGTGGTAGCCATCGTCGTTATTCGAATATCGGTGATATTGTTGTTTGCACAGTAAAAGACGCAACTCCTGGAGGAGGCGTTAAAAAAGGTGATGTTGTAAAAGGTGTTATCGTTCGTACAAAATACGGTGTGCGTCGTGAGAATGGTTCATATATCAAATTTGATGATAATGCAGTTGTATTGATCAAAGATGATAATACCCCTCGTGGAACTCGTATCTTCGGACCGGTAGCCAGAGAATTGCGTGATAAAGATTTCATGAAAATTGTATCTTTAGCACCGGAAGTACTGTAAGGAGGCACATATGAAAATAAAAAAAGGTGATAAAGTAATCGTTATAACCGGTGCTGATAAAGGTACAATCGGTGAGGTAACGAAAGTGTTCCCGACAGAGGAAAAAGTAATCGTTGAGGGTGTAAATCTTCGTAAGAAACATTTAAAACCCAACCAAGCTAATCCTGATGGCGGTATCATAGAAAAAGAAATGCCAGTTCATGTATCTAATGTAATGGCATATGATTCAAAAGCAAAGAAAGCTAGCAGAATCAGTATTAAAGAAGTAAAAGGAAAGAAAACACGTGTCTATGCTAAAACTGGCACGGCGTTGAAGTAAGGGGGAAATAAAAGATGAACCGCCTTAAAGAAAAATATGTAAAAGAAATCGTGCCAGCATTAGAAAAACAGTTTAACTTTAGTTCAGTAATGCAGGTACCAAAGATCGAGAAGATCGTTATCAATATGGGAGTTGGTGAAGCAATCACTAATGCCAAGGCATTAGAAGATGCTGTAGCTGAGCTAACTGTAATAGCTGGTCAAAAGCCGGTTATCACCAAAGCGAAAAAATCAATTGCGAACTTTAAATTACGTGAAGGTATGGCTATTGGTTGTAAAGTAACTTTGCGTGGTGAAAGAATGTATGAATTCTTGGATAAATTGGTCAATATCTCATTACCACGCGTTCGCGATTTCCGCGGCGTAAGCAGCCATTCATTTGATGGTCGTGGTAACTATACTTTGGGGATAAAAGAGCAATTGATCTTCCCAGAAATTAACTACGATAAAGTAAACAAACTTCGTGGTATGGATGTTGTAATCGTTACAACAGCTAAAAACGACGAAGAAGGAAGAGCGTTACTGAGTGCTATCGGTATGCCTTTTGAAAAGAAGTAGGAGGACAAGGTAAATGGCAAAAACATCAATGAAAATTAAATGTAGCCGCCCGGCAAAATTCAAAGTTCGTGAGTATACACGCTGTGAACGTTGTGGACGTCCTCATTCTGTATTAAGTAAGTATAAACTATGCCGCATCTGCTTCCGTGAATTGGCTTATAAAGGTCAATTACCGGGCGTTAAGAAGGCTAGCTGGTAAAGGAGGAACTATCACTATGACAATGACAGATCCAATTGCTGATATGCTGACTAGAATTCGTAACGCTATCCAACAGCGTCACGATGTAGTTGAAGTTCCGGCAAATAAAGAGAAAACTGAGATCGCAAGGATCTTAAAAGAAGAAGGTTATATCGCTAATTTCGTTGTATCAGGTGATACAAAGAAAACGATAACAATTGCTTTACGTTATGGTGCTAATAACGAAAGAGTTATTAGTGGTTTAAAGCGTATATCAAAGCCTGGTTTAAGAGTTTATGCAAAAGTTGATTCAATTCCACGAGTATTAAATGGCTTGGGTATTGCGATCATTTCTACATCCAATGGCGTTATGACAGACAAGCAAGCTAGAGCCAAACATGTTGGTGGCGAAGTCTTAGCCTATATTTGGTAAGATAAGAAAGGAAATAATATGTCACGTATCGGAAATAAAACGATTACCATTCCTGAGGGTGTCGAAGTAACGATATCAAAAGCGAATGAGGTGACGGTCAAAGGTCCAAAAGGATCTCTAACGCGTCAGTTTCACCCGGAGTTGAAAATCGAAAACAATGAGGGAATCATAACTGTTTCTCGTCCAAATGACGAAAAACATATCAAGCAGTTACACGGCACGACCAGAGCACTTATCAATAATATGATCGTTGGGGTAAGTGAAGGGTTTAGTAAAGTGTTAGAAATCGTCGGTATCGGTTATCGTGCGGCGGTTGAAGGAAACAAGCTAACCATGAGCATGGGATATTCACATCCAGTTGTTATCATGGTTGAAGATGGTATTACAGTAACTTGTAAAACACCAACTGAAGTCACTGTTAGCGGTATTGATAAGCAACGTGTTGGTGAACTTGCAAGCAATATCAGAGCTGTTCGTAAACCTGAGCCATATCTTGGTAAGGGTATTCGTTATAGAGGTGAAAAGATCCGTCGCAAAGAAGGCAAGACGGCTGCTAAGTAAAAGAGGGAAAGGAGAGAACATATATGCTTAAAAAAGTTAGTAAAAATGATGAAAGAATTCGTCGTCACAAACGCGTACGCAGAAAAATTAGTGGTACTCCCGAATGTCCCCGCCTAAATGTCTTCCGTTCAAGTAAGCACATCCATACGCAAATTATCGATGATGTAAACGGAGTGACCTTAGCAGCGTGTTCAAGCGTTGATCTAAAGATGGAGAATGGTGGTAATGTTGAAGCTGCTAAAGCTGTTGGTGCTGAGTTGGCCAAACGTGCTTTAGCGAAAAATATCGTAAACGTTGTATTTGATCGTGGAGGTTATATTTACCACGGTAGAGTCAAAGCGCTAGCTGATGCAGCTAGAGATGCTGGACTGAAATTCTAGGAGGTAACTTAAAATGGAACGCAGACCAAGAAGAGTAGAACGCGAAAAAGAGTTTGAAGAACGTGTTGTTACCATTAACCGTGTAACAAAAGTTGTTAAGGGCGGACGTCGTTTTAGGTTTTCAGCCTTAGTTGTCATCGGTGATAAAAAAGGCCGCGTCGGTTTAGGTACCGGCAAAGCTAATGAAGTGCCTGATGCAATCAAAAAAGCGATCGAAGATGCTAAACATAACTTAATCAATGTACCAATCGTTGGAACAACAATACCACATACAATAGTTGGTCGTTATGGCGCTGGAGAAGTATTAATTCGTCCTGCAACTGAGGGTACTGGCGTTATCGCTGGTGGACCAGTTCGTGCTGTGTTAGAATTAGCAGGCATTTCTGATGTGTTATCAAAATGTATCGGTTCTAGAACACCAATTAATGTTGTAAGAGCTACCGTAGCTGCATTGAGTGAACTTAAGACAGTTCAATCAGTATCAAAGTTACGTGAGAAGAAATTAGAAGAGATCAGATAGGAGGCCAAGATATGAAACTAAATGAATTAACATCTAATGAAGGTTCACGCAGATCTGTCAAACGCTTAGGCCGTGGTCAAGGATCTGGTCAAGGCAAAACTGCAGGTAAAGGACATAAGGGTCAAAACGCCAGAAGTGGCGGTGGTGTAGCTATCGGTTTTGAAGGCGGACAAACACCATTATGGCGTCGTTTACCAAAAAGAGGATTTACCAATTTTACTCGCAAAGAATACGCGATCATCAATGTTGATGCTTTAAATAAATTTGAAGATAAGACAGAAGTAACACCAGAACTATTAAAACAAAGTGGTTTGGTGAAACGTGATCTTGATGGTGTCAGAGTATTGGGACAAGGCAAACTAGAAAAAGCTTTGACAGTGAAAGCTCACAAATTTTCAAAAACAGCATTGAAAGCTATTGAAGATGCAGGTGGAAAAGCAGAGGTGATTTAAGTGATCAAAACATATATCAACTTGATTAAGAACAAAGAAATCCGTACAAAGATTCTCTTTACCTTAGCAATGTTGTTAGTGTATCGCTTAGGAGCCGGAATACCTGCACCTAGGGTCGATGCCGTTAAATTATTAGCTAGTGTATCGCAAAACTCAATCATTCAAATGATGAATTTATTAGGTGGTGGATCACTACAAGACTTTTCGGTCTTTGCCCTGGGGGTTGGACCTTATATCACTGCCAGTATTATCATCCAGTTATTATCAATGGATGTAATACCTTATTTGACTGAACTGTCAAAAGGTGGTCAAAAAGGCAAATTACAAATTGATAAGATTACACGCTATTTGGCGGTTGTGATGGCGTTTGTTCAAGCATTCACCATGACATATGCGTTTGATGTAAGCAGCGGAATAATCGTTAATGGTTCGGTATCTGTATATTTGTATGTTGCTACTATCCTAACTGCGGGAACAATGTTCTTGTGTTGGTTAGGTGATCGTATCTCGACTAAAGGAATTGGTAATGGTATGTCGATGATTATCTTCGCGGGTATCGTATCAAATATGCCATGGCAATTTAGTCGCGTTTATCAAGAACTAACAACTACTAATATGACTTCGGGTCTAATTATCTTTGTTGGATATGTATTGATGTATTTATTATTGATCGTTTTGGTTATTTATATGTCGCAAGCGACAAGAAGAATACCCATTCAATATACTTCCAGCTCGGTTCAAAGAAGTCGTAGCGATATGACTTTTCTGCCACTAAAGATTAATAGTGCTAGCGTTATACCGGTTATCTTTGCTTCAGCATTAATGACAGCACCGCGAACTGTTCTAAGTTTCTTCCCTACTAATGGGGTGATTCAATTCTTAGATGTGGTGTTAGATTATACACAACCTTGGGGTTTGTTATTATATGTTACACTTGTTATCATGTTTACTTTCTTCTATACATCTTTACAGGTAGATCCTGAAAAGATTGCTGAGAATTTAAGCAAAAATGGTAGTTACATTCCAGGGGTTAGACCTGGTAATGATACCAAGAAACATATTGCGGTAATATTAAATCGTATTACGGTATTAGGTGCTTTATCTTTAGCATTTATAGCCGCTTTACCATTCTTATTGCCGATGATAACACCACTGCCACAATCAGTATCACTTGGTGGAACAGGTATTATCATTGTCGTTGGTGTAGCCTTAGAAACGATGAAGGATTTAAGTGGTCAGTTGACTCAAAGATCATATCGTGGCTTTTCAGGTAAGTAAGAAATGAGTAATCTGAATATTCTTATCATGGGTGTTGCGGGAAGTGGTAAAGGAACAATGTCAAAGTATGTCAAAGATTATTTCCACATTCCGCACATCAGTACTGGCGATATGTTTCGTAAAGCAATCGCTAAAAAATCAAAATTAGGAGTATTAGCTGAAGAGTATATTAACCAGGGACTTTTAGTTCCTGATGATATAACGATCGCAATGATCAAAGAGCGATTGTTACAAGATGATTGTCAAGATGGTTATCTTTTGGATGGTTTTCCGCGGACGCTTCCGCAGGCAAAAGCGTTTGAAGATATCGCTGCCGAGACTAATCGTCCTATCAAGATCGTGATTGATCTTGAAATTGCTTTATCTGAACTAACACCAAGAATTGTTAATCGACGTCTTTGTAAGAGTTGTGGTGCTATCTACAATACAGTTACACTGCCAAGTAAAATTGAAGGTGTTTGTGACAAATGTGGTAATCCACTAATTCATCGCAGTGATGATACGATTGAAGGATTAAGTGTTAGAATAAGAGAGCATGAAAAACTAACTAATCCAGTATTAGAATATTTCTTGAAAGATGGATTAGTGATAAAGGTTGACGCCGGACGTTCAATAAATGAAGTTTGGGCAGATATAAAAAAAGCATTGGAGAATTTGAATGATCAAAACTAAATCAGAGCGAGAGATACAGTTGATGCGCGAAGCAGGACGTATTTCAGCTTTGGCCTTAAAGACGGTTGGTGAAAACATTAAACCGGGAGTATCCACTTTAACTCTTGATAGGATTGCTGAAAAAGTCATAAGAGAGAACATGGGAGTTCCGTCATTTAAGGATTATAATGGTTATCCAGCTTCTATCTGTGCTTCCATCAATCATGTTTTGGTTCATGGAATACCAGATAAAACAGTGCTGAAGAATGGTGATATTATCTCAATCGATGTTGGTGCCAGTTATAAAGGATATCACGGGGATAATGCTTGGACATTTGCGGTAGGTGATATAACTGAATCAGCGCAGCGACTATTGGATGTCACAAGAGAATCTCTGTTTATCGGTCTGGCATTGGCAAAACCCGGTAATTATTTATCGGATATCTCGCATGCCATTGGTGATTATGTATATAGCCATGGCTTTACGGTACCGCTTGAGTATACCGGTCATGGAATTGGAAGAGATCTACATGAAGATCCAGCCATTCCAAATCAAGGACAACCAGGGCATGGTGTCATTCTTAAAGAAGGAATGACCTTGGCTATTGAACCTATGGTTCATGCTGGGAAACCCTTTACCAAAGTGCTTAGTGATAGTTGGACGGTAATCACGAAAGATAAGTCACTATGCGCGCATTATGAACATACCGTTCTTATTACCAAAGACGGATATGAAATCCTGACAAAAGTTAAAAAGGAGGATGATTAATGGGTAAACAAGATGTTATTGAGATAGACGGTATCGTTGAAGAAACGTTACCAAGTGCCATGTTTAAGGTGAAGTTATCTAACGGACACATTATTTTAGCTCACGTTTCTGGTAAAATCCGCATGCATTACATTCGCATTTTACCGGGGGACCGTGTTACCGTTGAGATTTCGCCGTATGATTTAACACGTGGGCGTATTACATTTAGACATAAATAGTCTAGGAGGGAACACATGAAAGTAAGACCATCAGTCAAACCTATGTGCGATAAGTGCCGTGTCATTAAACGAAAAGGTCGTGTAATGATTATTTGT
>JAYFOM010000027.1:0-38062 GCA_034932685.1 Erysipelotrichaceae bacterium | reverse complement strand
CTATATTAGAAAAGCTTTATAAATAATAATATCGAAGCTACAAGAGCACATTTATAAAACGGAATTAAGTCTGAGAAACGGAAATAACCGGTTCTTTTCGTCGTGTTAAAATAGCTTTATAACCTACGAAATTCTCATACTTATTTCCGATTTAAACATTATAACTGGAGCTAAGTCTAATAATTCCTTAACTTTTCTTACAATCGGAAATTACTTTGAGAATTCACGCTCCTATTAAAAGATATTAACCTTAAAACAGACAATAAGTAAATAAACCATTTTACAAGTCATATTTATATTAAAAGCTTGATCACTACTACGATAGCGAATCAAGCTTTTTATTAAATCATATAAGCTATCAACTTTACTTAGAACGTTATTTCTTTTGTCTTTGAAATCTTCATGAAGATTACAAGTGAAACAATAGTCAAGCCTGTTAGCATGGTTGCCAACGCTGCCGCAATACCATAACTTCCTCTTGATACATAAGTATAGATAGCCAAAGTTAAGGTAATAGTTCTTAGGTTGTACAAGATGATCGCTGTTGATAACTCTGTAATGATCGTTACCCAGCTTAAGATAGCTCCAGATAATATACCATTGCCCATCATCGGAACCGTAACAGTGAAGAATGCTTTCAATTTGGATGATCCCAAGCTAATAGCTGCCTCTTCTATGGTAAGCGGAATTTGTTGCAAAATAGCCACCGATGACCTTATCGTATAAGGTATCCTTCGAATTATTAACGCAATAACCATGATCACAGCCGTACCAGTTAAAACAATTGGTTTAGTATTAAAAGCTAAGACAAGCGCAATACCAACTACTGAGCCAGGTATGATATACGGTATCATCGATAACGTATCAATGAGTTTATTAATTTGATTATTCCTTCGTACAACAAGATAAGCAATTAAAACTGCTAATACTATAACTAAAATCAAAGCAATACCACCAATCAAGAATGTGTTCTCAATTGATCGCCCCATTCGTTTGAATGCTTCTTCATAACTCTTGAGTGAATAGCCATCAATAAATAGTTTACCCGAAGTGTTTTGAAACGAGGTGTATATTACATAAGCTTGCGGAGCAAAGGCTATCCCTACTACGATATAAGAATACATATGAATTAGGATATTGAATAATCCCTTCGCCTTTTTTCTTTCAACTGGATGTAAAGCGTTCATAGTAAATTGAAATTTACTATTAATGAAACGCTGGAATAAGAATATTACAGCCGTAATGAGAATAGCAATAACACTTATAGCGGCACCAAAGTTGTGATTAGATCCAACTTCACCAAAATACTGATTGTAAATCTCAACTGGGAAGGTACGATATCCCTCACCAATCAATAACGGTGTTCCAAAATCCGCAAAAGCTCTCATGAATACAAGTAATGTAGCGGCTAAAATAGTTGGCATACACAATGGTATGATAACTTTAAAGAAACGCTTTATACCAGAACAGCCCATGTTATCTGATGCTTCAAGTAATGAATTATCAATATTTTTAAGCGCACCTGATACATACAAGAATACAAGTGGAAATAACTGCAATGATAGTACTAATAAAATGCCATTGAAACCATAAATACTACCAATCCGATAACCAGTTAGTTTCAAGATTATATTAGTGACTAAACCATTTCTACCCAATAAAAGTATCCATGAATACGCACCAATAAAAGGTGCTGACATACTACAAAGGATAATAAAAACCTGTAATATTCCCTTACCTTTTATCTCATACATATTATAAAAATAAGCTAATGGCACACCAATAACGAGTGTTAATATGGTCGCCATTGTACTTACTTTGATACTGTTTATCAAAGTATCAGTATAATACGATTTACTAAAGAAGCGAACAAAGAAATCTAAGGTGAATCCATTTGGTGTATATACGGATTCTTTAAGTAACTGAAAAAGTGGAAATAACAAGAATAAGGCATAAAGACCCAATACACCCAAAGAAATGGCAACCCAAATATCCAAGCCAGCCTTAGTTCTGCCATCAGTAGAATTATTATTTCTGCCAATGAACTTCTTTTTAGTTGTATTTTCTTTTCCCTTAACGATATCCATACTATTTACCTTGACCTAACGATATAAGAAATTCATTCTTTACCCCTTTAACAAGGTTTTTACTACCATCCGCGTTAAAGACGTTGATCTTTTCTTTCTTAACCGTCATGTATATTTCAGTACCTTTATCGATAATACTATCAATTCGTGATTCTTGAATAATCTCAGCTTTTTCTTTTGACTCTAAATGAACGAAATAATGGGTATTAAGACCCAAGAAGATACTATCATCAACCATTGTCTTTATACCAAATTTACTATCTTCATTAAAGACAAATTCTTCTGGTCTTACACAGATTATGACATCTTGATCCTTCTTTTCATCATCAATGATGTTATCCATTTCAACTTCATAACCAGAAGGGAATGCCAAGAAGGTTTTCTTATCTCTGATTTGTAGTTTTGCATTTATGATATTAGATCTTCCAATAAAGGTAGCAACAAATAAATTTGCTGGTCTTTGATAAAGATCCTTAGGTGTTCCAACATGTTGAATATCGCCATCCTTCATGACCGCAATACGATCGCTGACCGCCATCGCTTCTTCTTGGTCATGAGTTACATAGACGGTAGTGATACCAACTCTATTCTGTATCTCTTTGATTACTGAACGCATTTCAACTCGTAATTTAGCATCTAAATTACTTAATGGTTCATCCATTAATAATACATCTGGTTTAATTACTAGAGCTCTTGCTAAAGCAACCCGTTGTTGTTGTCCGCCAGAAAGTCTTTCTGGCATCCGTTCTTTATATCCATCAATCTGCATCAATTTTAAAAACGCAAGTGTCTCTCTTTCAATTTCTTCCTTAGGTAACTTGCGATTCTTTAAACCGAAAGCAACATTTTTTTCAACTGTTAAATGGGGGAAAATCGCATAGTTTTGAAAAACCATACCAATATTTCGCTTTGAAGGATCAATTTCATTAATGATCTTATCATTAAAGAAAAAGCTTCCCCCTTCGATGCTGTTAAAGCCTGCGATCATACGCAATAATGTCGTTTTACCACATCCTGATGGACCAAGGAGGGTGAAGAATTCACCCTCCTTGATGTCAAGAGATAGATCGGTAATAATGGTATTATTGCCATATCGTTTGACCGCATTTCTTATTTTAATTGCGACACTCATACGATATCTACTCCTTTAATATTACTAATTAATTGGTAATTAAGTCAGCCCATATTGCTTGCCATGCGGCTTTGTTTTGAGCAACAAATGGGATGTCTTCAACAGCGATATTGATTTCACTAAACGGTTGAATTTGTGGTGCCGTATTAGTAATAGATGTTATAACTGGACGAGCAGTTGTGGTAGCAATTGCTTGTTGTCCTGCTTCTGATTGTAAGAAGTCAACGAATAATTTAGCATTAGCTTGATTTGGTCCACCCTTAACGATCGCTGCTGCTGCTGGTAGCCATACTGCACCTTCAGCTGGATAAACGATCTTAACATTGGTAGCGCCATCAACTAATAATGAAACACTTGGATCTTCATAAGTTACACCAACAGCGTATTCGCCAGCTGATACACCTTTGTAGATAGCAGATGAACTTGAAATAATGATTCCGTCAAGTTGAGCGATAAATAATTCTACCCAAGCCCAAGCAGCATCATCGTATGGTTCATTACCCATAACTAATAACATGTTGCTTAGTTCTGCCCAAGCACTTGATGAAGCAGTAGGATCACCCATTGCGATCTTACCTTTTAGTTCAGGCCACAATAATGAGTTGTAGCCAGTGAATTCTTCTGGATCTAAACCAAGTTCAGCAAATACATCAAGATTTAACAGTAGAACGCCACTGCCATCAAGAGCATAATTTGAATAGTAGCCATTATAGCTTTGGTATTCAACCGGAAGATTTGCATCATTTGGTGATACATATTGTTCCCAAAGATCTGGGTATGAGTTGTATGTACCTAAGTTAGCTCCACCCCATAAAACATCAGCTTGAGGATTGGCTTTTTCACTGTTGATTCTAGTCAAACAGTCACCAGTACCTGCAGAAATTAATTCAACCGTGATTCCAGTTTCAGCTTCAAAAGCTGGAATAACTGCTTCAACTAATTTGTCTGAGTTTGGTGAGTAAATGACCAATTTCTTAGACTCTACTTTGCCTGTGTCCGCTTTACAACCTACAACTGCTAGGCATAACAAAGCAACAACAAGCAATTTGAAAAACTTTTTCATGTTACCTCCTATAATTCGATTTTTGAAATCGTTTTCATAATTTTATGTTACACTTATAAAAGATCAATGTCAATGTTAAGTATCACTCAGTTTTCATGAAATGTTCACAAAAAAAGACTTATAATAAGTCTTTTTTTACTGCGGAATTATCCCAAAACCCTGATATACAGCGTTTTGCTTGGTCACACTTTCAGCGACATTAATAACCTCATTTTTAATAGCGTCGTCATCTTTAAACATTACTTTTTCAATTGTTATGTGATCATCGCGTTTTAATACAATATAACCTTCATTTTTAAATGCGGTTATCATATCTTCTTTCTGTTTCTCATCATCACAAACAATATGGTGTTGAACCAAGAATATCTTTTCATCAATATAGTTGGCTAATACAAGATCTACTTGCAAATGCAGCAACTTCATACCTTCTTCGGTTTTAGGTTGAACATCACTTTTATCAACAGGCTTATTCTCTTTAGAAAGATCCTTTTCTTTCTTATTATGATCATACAACTTTTTTAAGGCATAAAGTGCAACAGCAGAAGTCACTAATATAGCAGGTATTAACTTTCTCATACACATCTCCTCTTTGATTATATCTTACCATTAATAACGTGATTATGCTATATTATAGGTAATAAACGGAGTGATGATCATGTATGATGTCATAATAATCGGAGCCGGAATTGTCGGTTGTAATATAGCTTACAATTTAGGTAAATATAATGTAAACGTTTTGGTACTTGAAAAAGAACCAGATGTTGCGATGCATGCTTCAAAAGCTAACTCAGCTATTATTCATAGTGGTTATGATGCAATTACAAATAGTCTAAAAGCTAAGCTTAATGTTATTGGCACAAAATTATACCCACTTTTAGCCCAAGAACTCAATTTTCCATATCAAGTTATTGGATCAATGGTACTAGCTTTTGATCCAAATGAACGAAAACAACTAGATGTTTTATTTCAACAAGGCTGTGATAATGGGGTCGCTGATATTAAGATCATCGATCATGATGAGATCATCACACTTGAGCCAAATATCAATGATAATGTCATTGCTGCTTTGTATGCACCTAATACTGCTATTATCTGTCCATATGAAGCAACCCTTGCATTTGCGTCAAATGCGGCTTTAAACAATGTTAAATTTATTTTTGATCATCAAGTTAAGAAGATCAACTTTGATCCAGATTATTTCATCGTTGATGATCAATTCGAAGCGCGTTACATCATTAACGCTGCTGGTGCATATAGTGATGATATCGCCAAACTGATCCAAGATGATCGTTATAATATCACAGCCCGCAAAGGTGAGTACCTACTTCTTGATCGTAGTGAAAAGCTCTTTAGTCATGTTTTATTTCAAACTCCAAACATGATGGGAAAGGGTGTACTTATAACACCAACTGTTGATGGTAATACTTTAGTTGGTCCAACTGCTTTTGATCAAGAAGATAAGGAAGATGATAGTGTAACTGCTAATGGTATTAAAGTTATAAAGGATACGGTTTTAAAAACCACAACAAAAATTGACATGCGTAAAGTTATAACAACGTTCGCTGGTATTCGTACCGTTTATCAAGACGATTTTGTGATTGAACCTTCTTATCGTCATAATCATTTTATTAACTTGATTGGTATTGCTTCACCAGGCTTAGCCAGTGCACCTGCGATTGGCGAATATGTAATTGAGTTGCTTCAAAAAGAAGGACTAAATCTAGTTAGTAAGGATGATCATATTAATTCACGTACAAAGCCAATTCGTATTACTGAACTAAACACCCAAGAGTATCAAGAGCTAATTAGTAAACAGCCATTATACGGTAAGATCGTTTGTCGTTGTGAACTTGTTAGTGAGCAAGAGATAATTGATGCTATCAATCAACCATTACCCGCTTTAACACTTGATGGGATCAAAAGAAGAACACGCGCTGGTATGGGACGCTGTCAAAGCGGTTTTTGTAGTGTAAGAATTCTTGAATTACTAAGTGAATATCAAAACACTGATATGACCGCTATCAATAAATCATATCGTGATTCTTTTGTTGTTGTTTCAAAGACAAAAGGAGTAAACCATGATTGATGATAAACACTTTCAGCTGATTGTTATTGGTGGTGGTCCAGCTGGATTAGCCGGAGCGATCGAAGCAGCCAAACTTGGATTTAATGATATCTGTCTTATTGAAAGAGATGCTCATTTAGGTGGAATATTACGACAATGTATTCATAACGGCTTTGGTCTTCATGTCTTTAAAGAAGAGTTAACAGGACCTGAATATGCTTATAAATGGATAGAGCAATTATTAAATTATCCGATTAAAGTATTGCTTGAAACAACTGTAATTGATATAACCAAAGATAAAAACTTGACAATTGTCAATCAAGATGGTCTTTCATATTTATCAAGCGATAATATCTTATTAGCGATGGGATGTCGTGAACGTACGCGTGGCGCCATCATGACACCAGGCTTTCGACCAGCTGGCGTCTTCACTGCCGGTTGTGCCCAGAAGCTAGTCAATATCAACGGTTATCTTCCAGGTCAACAAGTTGTAATAGTTGGCAGTGGTGATATAGGTTTGATCATGGCTCGACGCATGACTCTTGAGGGCGCAAAAGTCGTGCTTGTTACTGAGATAATGCCTTATTCTAGCGGTTTAGCTCGCAATATTGCCCAATGCGTCAATGATTTTGATATTCCTTTACGCTTTAATACTACCATAACTAAAATCCATGGAAAAACCCGCGTTACCGGTGTTACTATTGCCAGCGTTGATGATAATCTACAACCAATGATCGATAGCGAAATTTTCATCCCCTGTGATACTGTGTTATTTTCGGTTGGCTTAATACCTGAAAATGAACTATCCAAGCAAGTTGATATATCTATTGATCCAATTACACAAGGACCAATTGTTAATGAGATGATGGAAACATCTGTACCTGGTTTTTTTGCATCAGGTAATGTGGTTCATGTTCATGATCTAGTTGATAATGTTAGCTTTGAAGCAAAACGTGCTGCCAAGGGTATCGTAAATCAGAATAAAAGACTTTCAACACCAATTAAGATCAAGCATGATAAAAACATTCGTTATATCGTTCCGCAAATGATAGCAAGCTTAGATCATGAAGAAATCACCCTATCATTAAGGGTAACTACAATCTTAAAGAATGTGCGCTTAAGAATAAAAAGTGATAACAAGATTATATACGATCAAGCAAAACGCATCATGGCTCCTGGTGAAATGACAACTATCAGTATTAAGTCAAATGTCATTAGTGCGATCAAAGATGATCTTTATATAGAGGTTAAGAGTGATCAAAATGAATAAAGAACTAACATGTATCGTTTGTCCAATGGGATGTCGTCTTGAGATTGAACTTGATGAATATGATCAACCACTATCAATTAGGGGAAATTTATGTATTAGAGGAAAAGACTATGCCTTAAAAGAAATAATAGCACCAGAGCGAGTGTTAACCACTACCATAAAAGCAAAAGAAGGAGTCTTTCCGTTAGTAAGCGTACGCTCGGATAAACCCCTACCAAAAGCTAGTATTTTTGCGGCAATGAATATAATCAATAACACAATAATTCAAGCACCAATCAACATTCATGATATATTGATAGAAAACATACTTGATCTTGGTGTTAATATAATCGCTACAAGTACTAATCCTTTAAAAGATTGATCAATCTCTATCATAAGCAGCCAGCCATTCAGAGCTGGCTTTTTCAATCTTCATTCTACCATTTTCATTATGCGCTAACATGATTGTGGGCGCTACTTGCTCGTTGCTATATACAAAAGGAAAAACATCCTTTGTGGTAGCTACACCAAAATTACCATCTTTATCAAGTGCGATCAAAGATATATCATCTGGCTTTATATTGACTTCAATGAGTCTAGCAACATGTTCATTAACTACTTGTTCACAAGCTGTTTGAACATCTATATGCATTCTTAGTAATGTAACAACGTTAAATGAAAGACAACCTCTCATGATATTCTCACCAATACCAGTAGCAGCACAACCACCAAATTTACTATCAACATAGTAACCAGAACCAATGATCGGTGAATCACCAACGCGACCCTTTTGTTTTAAAAATAAACCGCTAGTTGAAACACCAGTCATCATATCATCTTTACTTTTACCAATAAAACAAACCGTATCATGAGCTCTTACTTTTCTTTTTTCAAGCCATGTTTGATAAGCTAAAGGTGATAACATATCAGCTTGTTCAAAATTGTTTGTAATGGCATACGCTTCAGCGCCAGCTGCAGTTAGAAAACAATTAAGTTCACGCTTTGCTAGCTGATGAGCAACTTTGATCGGATTTTTGATGCCCTTAACTGCTGAAACAGCGCCATATCCAAAACTAGTACCATTCATGAAAGCAGCGTCCAAATATACCTCACCATTTATATCAGGCCAACCACCATAACCAACCGAATGGATATTCTCATCATTTTCAACTAACACAATCCCCTGAACTATAGCTTGATCAAGTTCAGCATTAGCAATCAATGCTTGTCTAGCAACAAGGTGACCTTGATACGACATTTTCCAAGTTGATATCAGTGCATGTTGAAAGCTCATTTTTTACTACCTTTACTACCCTTGCTAAATCCAGCTAAGATGTTAGTTTCATATGAAAATATCATTTTCTCTTGTCGTCTTTTACGATCAATTGCTTGCTTAACTAAGCGATTCATTAACTCATTAAAACTAACATTAGCATCTTGCCATAAGTAGAATGCTAATGAACCAGGAATCGTGTTTATCTCATTTACATAAACATTATCATTTGTTTGATCGATCATAAAATCAATACGACATACCCCAGAAGCTCCTAATGCTTTAAACGTATCTATTGCCATTTGTTTGATCATCTTTGTTTTCTCATCACTTATCCTTGCTGGCACAATTCGTGATGTGCTTGCCATACCTTTTGATGCGTTTTTATTTTTACTACCACCATACTTATCCGCAAATGATAAGATCTCTTCATTCTTTAATACTTGTTCTAAGCTGCTAGCTTCACATTGGTAACAATCGCCTAATACTGAACAGTTTATCTCAAGTAAATTCTGTATTACCTTTTCAACTACAAGTTTGCGATCATATTTAGTCGCTTCATTAACTGCATCTTCCAGTTCTGCTTCGTTATGGACAATCTGAATGCCAATCGAGGATCCAAGACATGCTGGTTTGATTATCACAGGATAACCAAGTGCTTTAGTCTTATCATATATATCAACCATGTTGTGACTAAACTCATGACCATAAAACCAAAACCAATCGCAAACAGGTAACCCATTTCCTGTTAGTACATATTTCATGATCACTTTATCTTGCCCTACACCAGCTGCGATAACATCACAACCAACATATGGTAGTCTTAACATTTCTAAGTATCCCTGAACAGTACCATCTTCGCCATTAGTACCGTGTATAACTGGTATCACAAGATCGATTACTTGCGGATACTTCTTACTGAAAAGATTAGCTTTGACAGCTCTACAAGTTACTTTATTTCCTTCATTTAAAAGATAAACCTCATCAATGTTGCTTATCAGCTTGTTTAAATCCTGATAGTTATTAATTTCCATCAAAGCTTTTGAACTATATAGCTTTCTTTGTTTACTGATATAAAGTGGTATCACATTATAAAGTGATATATCAAGCGCATTTATTGCTTGTAATGCTGAAATGATACTGACCTCATGCTCAACAGATTCTCCACCAAAAATAACACCAACATTGATTTTCATACTTTTCTCCTTAATCAAACTGTACCGGAATTAATTCCTTGTACACTCGATATGCTTTAGTTAATTCACTTATTGTATTCTTCTTTGATAATTCTGGTAAATCATTAAAATCAAAGAAATTAACATCTGTAGTTTCATGATTGTGATGTAAACTACCACCAATCACTGTAGCACTATAATAATGCACATATTCAGAGATTAAAGTTGGATAATCTTTATATCTTTCACGTTGAAACACTCCAAGTAAACGATCGATATTGACGATCAATCCCGATTCTTGTTCAACTTCTTTTTTACCATTTTCACTTGATGATTCAAACACATCACACCAACCACCAGGCACTGCCCAGCCGCCATCCTGTTTTTCTTTGACCATTAACATTCGTTGATCTTGATCAAACACCATTACTCTAACAGATACATTAGGAGTTGCGTAAACATCATGAACATAGATATTATGATCAACCATTTGATCACTATAATCCATCAATGATTCTAAAGCTAAGCGCTCCAGTTCTTCATAGTTCTCTTTAGCATAATCATCTTTCGTATATTTCTTACCAATACGACAAATAGCTAAAACTTTACTTATAAATTGTTCTACTTTCATTTTAGTTTGACTTTCTAGTTATTAAAAGCATCAGGTAAATCATTTTCTAACAAAATGGTATCTTCAACATTTGCCATTTGATATACTAGCGCAAATGCTTCTTTAACACTATCAACCACATTGATTGCATCTTTATCAAAACCAACTTCATAAAGACCATCAAGAATCATCGCTGTTTGTTTTTTACCAACCAATATAACTTGATCAACTTTGTTTAACATCTGTCTACCAAATTCACGATTTGCTTCATCTTGTCTACTACCCAAATCTATCATTCCAGGCGTGATGATAAAACGTTTATTAGCCATGCGGCTTAAAACAGTTAGTGACATCGCTGCCCCTTCAGGGTTTGAATTAAATGCATTATCAATGAATGTTAATCCATTGATCTTCTTTAACTGTAAGCGATGTTCAACATAATCAAGATTTAAGATAGCTTGTTGAAGCTTTTCCCAGGAAATACCCATGGTTCTGCCTACCGCAATAGTTACTAAAATATTAGCGATATTATGCTCTCCTAAAAGTTTTGTCTTAAACGCTTTGATATCAGCGCCTGCCTTGACGAAAAAAGTACTACCATTGTTATTGTATGAAATATCAAAGCCATTATAATCAACATCAGTACTTTTAATCCCATATGTGATCAAGCGACAATTATTCTTGATATGATAGTTTCTAATATAATGATTATCCAAATTGATAAAGCCAATGCCATCTTGTGGTAAATTTTCAATCATCAACATCTTTTCATGAATGATATTTTCCATGGTAAGAAATGTATTTAAATGTTGGGGACCAATCGATGTCACAATCCCATACTTTGGTTTAACAAATTTTGTAAGAAAATCAATCTCATTTACCTTATCAGCTCCCATTTCACAAATAAAGACCTCGTGCAGTGCTTTTAAGTGTTCACGAATTGTGATCGTTATTCCCATTGGTGTGTTATAAGATAATGGTGTTTTTAAGGTATAATATGATTCACTTAGTACTGAGTCCAAGATATTTTTAGTGGATGTTTTTCCATAACTGCCCGTAATACCAATAATATGAAGTCGATCAAAACCTTTGAGTATTCTTTTTGCGTCATTAATGAAATATTGCTTGACTAAATACTCAAAAGGTTGATTAATATAATACGCCAGAATGATCAAAAACCAATTGATGATAGTCGCTATGATCAGTGCTAATGACCATATATTAAAAGGTAAAAGAATAAAAATATTTAACCAAATTATGTTTAATACAAGCATTGTAAAAACTAACCGCTTGACTCTTGAAGTCCATACTAAGGGCTTTATATACTCTTTTTTATTCTCTATGCGATATTCAATCATAACTTTCAATATGACAACAATTGCTATATAGACCATAGTATAAGTGCGATTAATTATTAATAGCGGTATAAAAAAGAGCATCGTTAAGATAATCATTAACAAAAGATCTTGATGATCAAAATTACGCTTTTTTAACCATGCGATGTATCTTAATAGCTCATATCTATTCTGCTGAAACATGTGTAAAACATGCTTAATAGTGATCGCCATATATCCAACTACAATAATGTTAAAAATTACTTTAATGAGAATATCCATATTAATCCACCTGTTGAGAACCTAGAAAAATATCTAATACTTTTAAGAAACGTTGCGTTTGATTATAGTATGCATAATGGTCGTCGTTTTCAAAGATTGCCAAACCCGCATTTGGTATCAGTTCTGCCATTGTTTTCCCCATCCATAAAGGAGTAGCCATGTCCTTTTCACCCCATACTAATAATACTTCTGCTTTAATATCACTTAAGTATTTAGTTAGATCTTCATTGACGATCTTTACGAAAGTTGCTCGCATCACACCACTTGTGTTTTGATAATCACTACTACCAGCATTGTTGCTTAATTGTTCTTGATACTTTTTTAAACCAAATATCTTTAATGTATTTTTTGCTAATTTATATGAGTAAACTTTTAGATAGTAATCTAAATGGCGTTTATCCTTTATTCCCGCAGCGCCTGTTAATACCATCTTGCTGATATCATTATTAGCCGCAAGTATTATCGCTAATCTTGCACCAAAGGAATGAGCAATGATGATTGGATCATAGATACTTAAACGATCCATAAACTGTTTTAGACAATCAGCGTAATCATAAACACTCCAAGCAATCAAAGGGGTATCACTTTTACCAAATCCTGGTAAATCAATATTATACACCGTAAAACGGTCGGCTAGATGATTCTCAATTTGTACCATCATCGTCATGTTTTGACCCCAGCCATGTAATAAAACAACGGTGTCTTTACTTGTGCCGCTACAACTATAATTAATATTAACATCTTTGATCAATAACTTAGCCATCTGTTCCTCGACTTTAATTTACTAAAACAAACTATATTATAGGCTAATACCGTATCACTCGCAATGATTCATGTATGCACAAATCAGAACTGTTCATATCTTTAGGATCACTACTTAAATAGCAAGTTAAAATGCACCCTATAAGATTACGTTACCCTACATGTAATTATAACAAAAAAAAGCATGTTATAAACATCACCAATCTATTTTGAATCATTGATGTATTATTAACTTGTTTTTTATCGTTAGTTTATATCAACTACGACATAACCATTAGCAGATAGTAAGTTTGCCACATGTTTACCATCCATCATATCAACTCGCATTACAACATGTACTAAAGACTTACGATAAACGGCCAAATGCGAAATACTTATATTATTATCTGCCATTATCTTAGCTATCTTTGCGAGGACTCCGATCTCATCTTGATCGATTTTAATCACAATACGTGATCCTGAGTCGTGATATCCTAACAAATCAACAAAAGCAGCGAAAATATCTTTCTGGGTGATAATTCCCACAAGTTTATTATTATCAATTGTGACTGGTAAACATCCAATATCGTTTCTCATCATTAATTCAGCTGCTTCTTCAAGCAAACATTCCGGTTTGATAGTTATTACATCTGTGATCATTATTGCCTCAACACTTGTCTTTGAAAGTAAGTAATTTAGTTCATGTATACTCAAACTAGTTGCTTTGCTTGGTGTATGTGCTTTTATAACCCCTTCGGTTATTAAACCAATCAAACGATTGTTATTGTCAACAACTGGTAAACGATGAAAATCGTTAGTCGCAAAAATATCCAAGGCTTGGCTTATTTTTATCTCTTTACTGATACTTATGATATCTGTTTTCATCCGATCTTTGACGTACATATTATCCTCCCAAGTACACTTTTTGCACTTCTTTACTTAAAGCAAGTTCAGCCCCACTACCATGAAGGGAAATCTTGCCATTCTCCATGACATAAGCACGATCAGCTATTGATAGTGCCATGTTAGCATTTTGTTCAACTAACAAGACAGTTGTCCCTTTTGCGTTTATTTGCTTTATGATATTAAATATTTCTTGAACTAGTATTGGTGCTAGTCCCATACTAGGTTCATCCAACAGCAAAATTTTAGGACGTGCCATTAATGCTCTGCCAATTGCTAACATTTGTTGCTCTCCTCCTGATAAAGTAGCAGCGTCTTGTTTTGCTCTTTGTTTAAGAATCGGAAAATGTTCATATATCATCATAAGATCATCATTGATCAAACGCTTGTCATTATTTAAATAAGCACCCATAAGTAAATTCTCATATACCGTTAAACCAGTAAAAACTCTTCGACCTTCAGGAACATGAGTAATTCCTTTTTTAACGATCGATTGAGCATTTAGATTAGTGATGTCTTCATTCTCAAACAATACTGATCCCTTTCTTTTACTTAATAATCCAGAGATAGCTTTTAACAAAGTTGACTTTCCAGCGCCGTTTGCGCCAATTAGAGCAACAATTTCATTTTGATTAACTTCAATACTAATATTGTTTAAGGCTTGAATAATGCCATAGTAAACACTCAACTCTCTTACTTTTAACATTAATTCTCCTTTCCAAGATATGCTTTGATCACGTTTTTGTCATTTTTTATTTGAGTTGCTGAACCAGACGCGATACAACGACCATAATCAAGTACGTAAATTCTTTCGCAGATATTCATGACAAGCGACATATCATGTTCAATTAAAATGATGGTTAGATTATAATCCTGCTTTATCTTTTTAATAAGTTGTGTTAGCTCCGCCGTTTCCTGAGGATTCATACCAGCAGCTGGTTCATCTAAGAATAGAATAGATGGTGAACTAGCTAATGCTCTAACTATCTCGAGTTTTCTTTGATTACCATACGAAAGATTTTTAGCTAATTCTTCTGCTTTATCACTAAGATTAACAATGGCTAGAAGTTCTTTAGCTTTTGTTTCAACTTCATCTTCTACTTTATAGTATTTACTGGTTCTAAGTAGTGCATGTATTATGCCATAATTTATCTTACTATTCATCGCAACTTTAATGTTATCAATAACACTCATTTCTTTAAATAATCTGATATTTTGAAAAGTTCGAGCCACTCCGAGACGATTAATGATATAGGTGTTCTTACCTGAAATATCAATTAATTTATTATTCACCCTCAATTCAACTTTACCACTGGTTGGCTCATATATTCCGGTGATTACATTAAATAGTGTCGTTTTTCCTGCACCATTTGGACCAATTAAACCTATCAATTCATTTTGGTCAATATCAATACTAACGCCAGATAAAGCTGCTAAACCACCAAAGTTACGACACAAGTTAGATATTTTAAGAACGCTCATGTTCGCTTCTCCTTTTGATCAAGGACCTTAGCCTTGATATCGAAAATTCTCTATTACCCAGTAGTCCTTTTGGTCTAAACACCATGATGGCTATTATTGTGATCGCATATATGATCATTCTAATAGTAGAGAACCCCTGTAATGTTATATTGATAATACCTAAAGCAATGGCGGAGATGATGCTTCCAGTCATACTTCCCATACCACCAAAAACTACAATGACTAAAATATCAATTGATTTAGCAAAGCCAAATGTATCAGGATTAATAACATAGAAGGTATTAGCATAAAAAGCACCTGCTAAACTTGCAAGAATCGCTCCTGTTACAAACGCCATTATCTTATATTTAGTAGTATTGACTCCCATTGCCTCGCTTGCTATTTCATCTTCTTTTATGCTTATACACGCTCTACCAATAGCACTTCTTTTAAAGTTTACAACTATTAAAACGGAAATAATCACACCGATATAAGCAATATCCCAGTTAACAAGTTTGGGAATGTTAGCTAATCCTGCTGCACGATTGGTTATCTTTAAGTTCAACACCACTATTCGTATGATCTCAGCAAATCCCAATGTTGCAATAGCAAGATAATCACCCTTAAGTCTTAATGTTGGAATAGCAACTACTAAAGCTATTAGAGTACTGATGATAGCACCAACTAGTATTCCCAATAATAAACCATTAATATTAGGAATCATTTTAGTTATCAAAGCACTAGCATAAGCACCTATAGCCATAAAACCAGCATGACCCAGTGAAAATTGTCCAGTCACACCTATTATCAAATTTAAGCTAACAGCCAGAATAATATTAGTACAGATTAATAAAAGCGTTATACGATAGTAAGCATTTATTATATCTAACGCAATCAAAGAGGCAATGACAACATAGATCACAGTTATCAATAGCAACCAATACAAATTGTTACGATTAAATAATCTTGTCATTGTTACACCTTCGTTCTTTCTTTTTTACCTAACAAACCAGTTGGTTTGATAATAAGTATTAAGATCAAGATTGCATATACAACAGCATCCTTATACAATGAATTACCATAACCACTTACAAGTGATTCGATAATGCCAATCGCGAAACCACCAAACATCGCTCCGGGAATTATACCAATACCGCCAAATACAGCCGCAATAAATGCTTTAAGTCCTGGAATTACTCCCATTAAAGGATTGATACTGTTATAATAGATACCAACCAAAACACCAGCTGCTCCAGCCAAAGCAGAACCCATCGCAAAAGTGAACGATATAACCGCATTGACATTTATTCCCATTAACTTAGCCGCATCTTCATCAGCACTTACAGCACGCATCGCTCTACCAATCTTTGTTTTTCTTACGATAAACTGTAACAATAACATTAATGTGATCGTTGTAATAAAGATTAACAGTTGTTGAACCGATACCCTGATATTTGCAATCATAAATATCTTATTAACAAACACACTTGGAAATGTCCTTACATTTGGGGACATAAAATACATCGTTACATACTGTAATAAAAATGAAACACCAATAGCTGTGATCAACGCTGCGATCCTAGTCGCTTTGCGTAGTGGTTTATACGCTATTTTTTCAATAAATATACCAATTAATGCGCAACCAATCATCGCTATCAAAAGCGCTGGGATAAATCCCAGTCCACTGTAAGTAATGACGATATATCCAATATAAGCTCCTAGCATATAAATATCACCGTGAGCAAAATTGATCAATTTGATAATACCATATACCATCGTATATCCTAGTGCTATTAAAGCATAGATACTACCAAGGGATAAACCATTAATTAATTGTTGAATAAACATAGACCCTCCACAATTTAGAAACAAAGGACAAAAGTTAAACTTTTGTCCTTTACTCACTATTATTTTGATTAATGATTAAGGATTTACTTTAACACTATCAACCGCCTTATCACCTGATAGTTCGACGACATAAATCGCCTTTACAGCGTCATGATTCTTATCAATCGTGATATTACCAGCAACACCAACAAAATCTACTGTCTCTGATAATGCTTTGACAATTGATGCAGCTGAAACATCATCCGCTCTTTTAATCGCATCAACCAATAACATTGCAGCATCATAAGCTAAAGCTGAAAAGGCATTTGGTTCAGATCCATACTCGGCAGTAAACGCTGCTACGAAATCCGCGACTAATTGGTCATCACCAACTGATGAGTAATGCGTTGAATAATGGATGTCAAATATATTATCAACACCAGCTAACGCAATCAAGTCTGGTGATTCAAAACCATCAGCTCCAAGAATTGGTACATCAATACCCATTTCACGAGCTTGTTTGATCAATAAGCCAGCTTCATTGTAATATCCAGGCACAAACAATACATCAAAATCCATCGCTGCTATTTTCGTCAATACAGCATTAAAATCAGTACTTCCTTTTGTGAATATCTCATGAGACACAATCGTTCCGCCATTAGCAACAAACTGTTCAATAAAGTTATCGGCTAAACCTTGAGCGTAATCACTTGAGTTATCACCAAATACTATCGCTTTGCTTTTTGATAGATTATCAAACGCAAAGTTAGCCATTGTGACACCTTGGAAACTATCGATAAAACATGTTCTAAAACCAGTACTAAAAGCTTTTTTGGTTGTATCATTGATCATTACCAAAGTTTCAGTTGCGGAAGGCGATATAATTGCTACATTATACTCTTCACTTACCGGTAAACTTGCTTTAAAGGCGCCACTTGTTGCTGGCCCTAAGATCGCAACTACCTTTTCCTGCGTTATTAAACGCGTTGTAACACTTGTTGCTTCGGATGTTGATGATGTATTGTCAACTTCAATCAATTCAATTTCTTTACCATTGATACCACCGTTTGCATTCACCTGCTTGATGGCAAGCTTAATTCCATTAAGCTCTGCTTGTCCATAACTAGCTACATCGCCAGATAGTTCCATGTTGACACCAACTTTGATAGTTGATTCTACATCAGCATTTCCTGACTTGCATCCAGTTATGACTAAGCTAATTACCATTAGTAAAGCAATTAATTTAATCATTTTTTTCATAAATTTCCCCTTTATAAAGTTACACTTATACTAGCATACCAAATTCAAAATGCAAGTTATTTTCAATTATTTTCTGAAATATTATGAAAATTATTGTAAGTGAATAAATTCTATGCTCTATATAAAGCTAAAGCTCCTTACGGAGCTTTACTTAAATCGATCTTTTTTATGATAATGCGTATGTAGTAATTCATGCGCAATATGACTGTTTGGTTCACCTAAGAAATTCTTGTATAGTTCTTGAATTTGTTTATTTTCATGTGATTTACGTTTTGGACGACTCACATCTTCATCATATAAGGCTTTAGCTCTTTCCTTTTTCCAATCAATTGCTTTAAAGCCGTTTCTGATACTAGCATTGATGATAGATTGGCCACCACCGTTAATACAACCACCAGGACAACCCATGATCTCAATAAAGGCATAAGGTGATTTACCAGCCTTGATATCTTCAAGTAGTGGTTTAGCCATTACCATTGAATGAACTACCGCCACTTTTACTTGTTGACCATTGATCGTTACTTCTGCTTCTTTGATGCCTTCAGTACCACGAACAGCAGTAAAATTAACATCTTTAAGCTCTTGTTTAGTCATCAGTTCATAAACAGTTCTCAAAGCTGCTTCCATAACGCCACCTGACGCGCCAAAGATAACACCTGCACCAGTGTACTCACCAAACATGTCTTGGTCAAATTCTTCATCAGCGAGATTAACAAAATCAATACCATACATCTTGATCAAGCGACCTAATTCTCTTGTTGTTAATACAGCGTCAACATCTTCAGCCATTTCCGCTCGTGCTTTCTCTTCTTTTTTAGCAGTACACGGCATAATTGATACGACATACATATTCTTAGGATCAATGTTCTTCTTTTTAGCGAAATATGACTTAAGAATAGCACCGAACATCATATGCGGCGACTTACAAGATGATAAATGACCTAATAGTTCAGGATATTCAAATTCGATATATCTAACCCAACCAGGAGAACATGATGTTATCATTGGTAATACACCTTTATTATTAATACGTGAAATTAACTCAGTTCCTTCTTCCATGATGGTAAGATCAGCACCATAGTTTGTATCATAAACGCGCTTAAAGCCTATCCTGCGTAACGCCGCAACCATTTTACCAGTAACCCGTGTTCCAATTGGCATGTTAAACTCTTCACCCAATGACGCTCTTACAGCTGGTGCTGTTTGAACCACAACAAATTTTTCTGGATCATTTAGTGCTTCAATCACATTATGAATCTCTTCTTTTTCACTAAGTGCTCCTACGGGACACACATTGATACATTGACCACATTGCATACAGTTAACATCAGCGAAACTTTTATCAAATACTGGTCCAACTTTGGTTTTAAAGCCACGATCAATATAACCTAATATACCTAAGCCTTGAACTTTCTTGCATGTTTCAACACATCTACCACACAAGATACACTTACTAGTATCTCTTATGATGCCATTTGCGACATTATCAAATGTTGGAGTAGTCTTTTGACCTTCATACTTAACTTCACGAATACCATTTTCCTCACAAAGCTTCTGTAGTTCACAGTTCTGGTTACGCACACAAGCCAAACAATCCTTTGAATGATTAGATAAGATCAATTGTAAATTAGCCTTACGAGCGTCTAAAACGCGTTTTGAAGTGGTAAATATCTCCATGCCTTCAGCTACTGGAAAAACACAAGAAGCAGCTAAATTACGAGCACCCTTTACTTCAACAACACACATTCTACAAGCACCCGATTTATTTATGTCCTTTAGAAAACACAAAGTCGGAATATACATGCCTGCCGCTTTTGCCGCATCAAGAATTGTTGATCCTTCTTCTACCTGAAACGGTACATTATTTATCTTAACGTTTACCATCATATACCCCCTAATTACGAATTACCGCATTAAAGCGACAAGTTTCTAAACAAGCACCACACTTGATACATTTATCCTGATCGATCACAAATGTAGTTTTTCCAGCCTCACCTGATATTGCATCAACCGGACATTTTTTAGCACATAGACTACATTTTTTACATTTATCAGCGTCAATAGAATAAGCCAACAAGTTCTTACAAACACCAGCTGGACATTTATGATCAACAGCGTGAGCTAAATATTCATCTTTAAATAAACGCATTGTTGAAACAACTGGGTTAGGAGCTGTTTGTCCAAGACCACACAAAGCTGTTTCACGAATATTGGTAGCTAATTTCTCTAATTCTTCAATCGTGGCTAATGATCCTTTACCATCACATAGATCTTGAAGTAACTCTAACATCCGTTTTGTACCAATACGACAAGGTGTACACTTACCACATGATTCATCACAAATAAACTCCATATAGAAACGAGCTACGTCAACCATACAATTATCTTCATCAACAACGATCATTCCACCTGAGCCCATCATTGAACCCAAAGCGATCAAGTTGTCAAAGTCAATTGGGGTATTTAAGTCTTTTTCAGTTAAACAACCACCCGATGGACCACCGGTCTGTACTGCTTTAAAGTTTTTGTTATCAGGACAGCCACCACCAATTTCATATATTACTTCTCTTAATGTTGTACCCATTGGAATTTCTACTAAACCAGTATTGACAATCTTTCCACCCAAAGCGAAAACTTTAGTTCCAGGTGATTTAGTTGTACCCATTGAGCAAAACCAATCAGCACCATTAAGAATTATTTGTGGAATATTCGCAAATGTCTCAACATTATTAATTATTGTTGGTTTACCCCAAACACCCTTTATTGCAGGAAATGGGGGTTTTGGATCCGGCATTCCTCTTTTGCCTTCAATTGATTTGATCAAAGCTGTTTCTTCACCACAAACAAACGCACCCGCACCTAAGCGAATCTCAACTTTGAAATCAAAACCAGTTCCAAGAATATTTGTACCAAATAAGCCAAGCTCTTCAGCTTGCTTGATTGCTAATTGTAATCTTTGAACCGCAATTGGATATTCTGCTCTAATATAGACATAACCCAATTTTGCCCCAATCGCAAAACCAGCAATTGCCATCGCTTCAAGAACACAATGTGGATCACCCTCTAAGATTGAGCGATCCATAAATGCCCCAGGATCACCTTCATCAGCGTTACATATAACATATTTAGCGTCACTTTTTTGATCAGCCGCAAATTGCCATTTTATCCCAGTTGGAAAACCGCCACCGCCTCGACCACGCAAACCAGATCTTTTGATCTCATCTATAACCTCTTGACCTGTTTTTTCAGTCAATACCTTACCCAATGCTTGATAACCATCTTTTGCGATATATTCATTGATATCTTCAGGATTTATGACACCACAATTTCGTAAAGCAATGCGTTTTTGTTTAGCATAGAAACGAATCTTACTGATCTCAAAAATCTTTTCTTGTGTTTTTTCATCAATGTCACTTAACTCAAGTCGCGTTACTGGTCTTCCTTTATAGAAATGTTCACTGACGATTTCAGTAACATCGTCTAATGTGACATGACAATAGAAAGTTTTATCTGGATAAATCGCAATGATAGGTCCTTTTTGACACAAGCCAAAACAACCCGTCTTGACGATCTTAACTTCTTTTTCTAAACCAAACTTAACAAGTTCTTCATTTAACTTATCAACAATGAGTGCTGATTGCGAGGATGTACATCCTGTACCAGCACAAACTAATGCGTGTAGTCTTTCCATTTTATATCCCCTTACTTCTTAACTGTACCGATCGTATATTTTTCAACGATCTTACCGTTGGCAACATGCTCACGCATGATCTCAATTGCTTTTTCAGCAGTAACTAAAACATAAGTGGTTTTAGCGCCATCTTTGTCAAAGACTTCTACGATCGGTTCTAATGTACACATACCGATACATCCTGTTTGAGCTATGATACATGAGTATCCACCCTGAGCAGCTTCATTAACCAAAGCGTTTAATACTGGTCTTGCCCCTGCAGCGATACCACAAGTTGCCATACCAACGATAACACGATAGTCACTTTCACCATCTCGCATTTCAATTTTCTTTTTTGCTTCATCACGAAGTTTTTGCAGTTCAGCCAACGATTTCATTTTTATCCTCCCTCATTTGAGTAATTGACTCATTTATATATTCTTTGATCCATAACAGTATTTTCGGATCATTAATACTCACATCACCTAATATCTCTTTTATTTGTACGGTATCAAAGATAAACTCTAAGTCATTTTGTCTAAATCTTAAATAGTAGTCTTTATCTTTATCCTCATTAATCAAAGCCATCATCGTTTCAGCGATATCACCTAGTGGTGGCGTATCAATATGTGACTTTTTAATCGTAATACTAATCGTTGTTTTAACATTTAACTCAGAATATATTTCGAGTTTTCCCTCACATTGATCAGCCAATGCTTGTACAAATGCTAAACCTAAGCCCACTTTTCTGGTTGATCTAGTTGTATAGAAGGGATTAGTTACTTTCGCGATCATTTCTTCACTCATACCACAGCCGTCATCTTCAATCGTTAATACCAAGCTATCTTTCTCATCATTGATTTCAAGATAAATCCTGATATTACAAGCTTGTGCTTTAATAGCGTTATTAGCCAAATCAAGGATATACATAGCTAGATCTTGCATCATGATTCATTCCTTAACAGACGCTTTAATTCTTGATCTGTTATCTTATTTACTCTTTCATTAATGTCTTTTAATTGATGAGCATCCGAATTGATCAACCATATGGTATCTTTTAACCATTTATGATTCGCTAACAAGATTTCTTTTTGTTGGATATTCTTTATCTCCACAGCGTCAATCTTTAGATGTAAAGGAATAAAACCCAGTTGTGTAATAATACTGTTTTGACGATCTAGCGCATGCGCTAATACAAAACTACCATGATACTTATGCACTGCAATCTCAACTTCTTCAATCGTCATATTCACACTATTTAATAGTAAGCACTCTTCTTGATAAACAACTTTGTCATAGATATCGACTACATATTGATGACCGAAGTACTGTGGATTGTTTTTGATCGCAGGAATTTTCTCATCAATAAGTTTACCAAACGCTTTGCAATCACATAGTTCTTTAAAGTAAGCCAAGACATGTATTTCTTCTTTTGTTTGAACTTCAATCCCATAAATTAAACTTATGTTTTTACCACTTGCGGCTTTAGCCAAACCAGCTTGTTGTTTAGTGGTGTTGTGATCACAAACCGCTATAAGATCCAACCCCTTGAGCACAGCCATATTAATAATGTTGTTTGGTGTCATATCATCATCAGCACAAGCTGATAATGTTGAATGGATGTGCAAATCATAATACATACTAAATACCAAGCTTAATCAAAGTCTTACAAACTTCATACGCTGATTGTGCAGAAACAAACAATGGCATATCTTCAAGCATTGCTTGTTTAATAAAGTCAGTACTTACTTCGCTGTTTTCACAAATAATAAGACAAGCAAACTCTTTAAGTGTCGCTACTGCAATAACATTGCTGTGAGCTTGAATAGTGATCCACGCTTGTTCAGGTTGACCATGTCCCATTACCCAGCTTAATAGGTCACCGACATAAACGCCTTTGATCTCTTTTTCTTGAGAATCAGAATTAGCGAATAACTGCCAGTTAGTTATTTTTGCTAGTTCACTTACTTTCATTTGTTTCACCACCCTTTAATATGCGACAATCATCAAGGTTCGCTCTATTAGCGATAATTTCTTCAGCCATCGCTCGACATGAATGAAATCCACACGCTCCACAGTCAAATCCTGGTAATTGTTCAACAATCTCATTTATCTTAATAAAACTAGCTAATCTTGTTTGTAAAGATCTTTTTTCATTAAACGCACTAGCAATCGCAACACCATACAGATCATTGTTATTGATAGCTGCCACGTCATCATTACCTTGTTTAATTAAATGATGAACGTTGTTAGAGCTACTAAATGGATTACCCCATAAAAGATTGCCCCCAATACAGCCATTGATGCAGTTCGATAAGAACAAGAGATCACAATCCTTAAGGCGATCAAACTCTGCCAGTTCAAGCGCTGTTACAACTTTCGCTAATCCATCAGCCACAACAATATTCTTATTTTTAAAACCACTAGCATATTGATTAGAGGTTACATTGCGTAACCCTTTAGCGTTAACCGTTGTTTTTAAGCGTTCATTACTTAAATTACGTGATATTTGCGGAAAAATATCCGCTATGACCATGGCATGGTCAACTGCCGAATATTTATTGCCATAAGGATACTTAGCTAAAGTTAGCTTGGCAACACATTCACATAAGAGAAATATGCCAGTGTTTTCAGGTATATCTTCTCTTTTTCTAATATCGCGAGCTGCGACTTCACTAATATAATCAATCGGAATGATATTGCTTAATAAGATTGGATATTTTACCTCAATCAATCGATTGATAGTTGGACAAAAGGATGTTATTAAGGTTGTTTGTTGATGATTTACACCAATGTACCTAATCATTTCATCATACATTGCTCCATCATAACTACTTAGATTTATTACTTCATCAAAACCTAGTTTTTTAATTGCCATCATTAATTCTTCAGCTTGTTCAAGTGAAGGACATTCACCTAATACAGCGGTTGATACTAGTGCGATGGTATGCTCATAATTTTCCAAATCAGCTAATGTACTACCTTTAGCTTGCAAACCTTGAAAAACACATGCTTCAATACAGGTAGCGCAATTAGTGCATTTTTCGTTATCAATCTTTACGCGTGCATCTAAAAGCGAAATTGCTCCAGTTGGACAAGCATGTAAACACTTCATGCATTTTTGACATTTCTCTAAAGTGTAGCTGATTACCGTCATAGTACTTTAAATCCTAATGTAAGGATCGTTCCTTTCTCACTAGATTCAATATCAAACTCATCACTGACCTTCTTAATGTTGGGTAAACCCATTCCTGCACCAAATCCTAACTCACGAGCTTTTTCATCCGCTGTAGAGTATCCAGGTTGCATCGCTAATGCGATATCCTTAATTCCTGGTCCTTTATCTGCGAATACCAATCTAACTTTATCGTCAACCTTCAATGTAATCACTCCACCATAAGAATGGATAATCATATTAATCTCTGCTTCATAACAAGCTATCGCCATTCGACGTAAAACTTCGGGTTCAAAATTTAACTGTTTCAAGATCTTTTTGATCTGACTTGAAACTCGTCCAGCATTTGCAAAGTCGTCTTTGATGATCTCATAGCTGTATTTCATCATTTGGTTGCCGTCTTTATACCTGTCTCATATAGTAGTCCACAAGCCTCATACATCGATAAGGCTGTCGAGAACAAATTCATATTGATATCCATACCAATATGAAGATCAACATCCTGCGGCATCTTGTTTCTAACATAAACAATCGTGTCGATATCAAGCATCTCAGCTGTTCTGATCGATTGTGCGTTTACCAATCCGGTTAAAAGAAAGGTTGTAGTACCAGAAGAGCAGACCATTGACAAAGCATCGCTCATCAAATCCGCAACTGACACATGAGTGTATTCCTTATCTAAAACCTTTTGGTCACAGATATGGATTGTCTTTGCTTGTAAAACATTTAAGATGTCACGCAAAACCATCATTAGGCTTTCCTTTCCTCCATGATTATCTCTTTAATACGAGCCTCAGCTTGTCCAGACTTTAAAGCAGAACCATATACTTTATCATCAATGATCGCAACTGGAGCTAAACCACATGCTCCCAAACATCTAGCAGCATCAACCGAAAACAAACCATCAGTACTGGTACCGTTAACAGGAGCATTAGTTAGTTCTAATACTTTGTCTAATAATGTTTGAGCATTATTAACATAACATGCTGTACCCATACAAACGTTGATAATATGTTTCCCTTTTGGTTCAGTTGTAAACTGTGTATAGAATGTTACAACACCATATACATCAGCAATTGAAGCACTAGTTGCATCAGCTATTTTTTCCATTGCCTCAAAAGGAATATAACCAAGTTCATGTTGCACATCATGAAGCATCAGTTTGACAGGACCTGGTCGGTCTATGTGCCGTAAAACAATCTTGTCGATTGTCTTTTTTGCACTCTCACCTAATTTCAACATGCATAAATCCCCCTTATTTTTAACCAATGCGGTTGCTAAAAATATCACAACAAGATTGATTTTAAGTCATTATATCACGCAAGATTAAGAATGAATATATGATTATTAATAATTTCACAAATATAACCAATGATACCGTTTACATTATTTTCATATTGGCTAAACAAGAAAAAATGACCCTTTAAAAGTCATTTTTAGCTTTCTTTTGACATGATGGACAATAGCCAAACACGTTTAATTTATGTCCAATGATCTTGTATCCTGTACTAACATAAAGTTGATTTTCATAATCAATCAACGGACAATGTTCAATCGTTAATATCTTCTCACAACCAACACAATATAGATAATGGTGATGAATACCATGATTAATCTCATACATTGCTTTATTATCCTGAAGATTACTTATCTTAGTGATCAATCCTTTATTACTCATAATATCTAAAGAACGATAAATCGTTGAAAGATTAACATCAATCTTAAGAGCTTGCATCTCTTTATAAATATCACTCACCGTTAAGGGTTTACCAACATTAGCCAATATTGTTAATATCGCTGTTCGTTGTTTCGTGTTTTTTATTTTAGCTATTTGAAAGCTTTCGTTAATTCGCTTATCACTCATGTTTATCTCCTGCTTATATCTTAATCTAATATAAGGAAAAAATAAAGATAGACTAAAACAGCAACAAAAAGGATGTCAGTATTGACATCCGTATATATTCTCTGGTGACCCGTCAGGGACTCGAACCCTGGACCCACTGATTAAGAGTCAGTTGCTCTACCAACTGAGCTAACAGGTCAAATATGCTTATAAAGCATACCACACCACTTTTCAATTTTCAATAAAAGATATTTCACATTTACGGATTTATTACACCACGAATAAATTTCTCAATCTCATTCAATATATCATCTGTCCAAAAACAACCACCACCATGATTGGCGTCTTCAAGTAATATTAATTTAGCATTTTGACCCTTCTTGATCATATCATCATAGAGATCAATACTTTGTTGGTGGTTGACCATAGTATCAGCTAGACCATGAATGATCAATATAGGAGGACACTTTCTTTTTTCATCAATATAGTTCATTGGAATCAGTTTATCTGTGATCTCTGGTGCATGCCAAATATTATCGTTATTTATAAGTAAGGGTAATGGTGAATCAATTCCAGCATATTTATAAGCCTCTTCTTCTGGCACTAGTTTTGTGATATCAGTAGGGCCATAATAATCAATTATCGCTTTGTAGTTAATTGGTTGTTGTAAAATATCTTCCTTACTAAAATCCTTTAATTCTTTTGTTAGCCCACACATTAAAACTGTATGTCCTCCCGATGATGTTCCCCATAAAAATATATTATTTATATCAATATTATACTTATCGGCGTTTCTTATCAAAAAGCGAGTAGCACTATTAGTATCAATTATTTGTGCTGGAAATCCACTTTCATTGACGGATCGATATTCAGCCAATCCAATCACAAAACCCCTTTTCGCAAATGATGATAATTGGATGATCTCTTTACCCATATCTTGTTTAAACCAAGAAGATCCTTGCGAGAAAACAATCAGCGGAAAACGCGCACTTTCATCGGCGCTTGGTCTTATGATATGAATGTTTAGTTTATTGGTTTCATAACATTCATATTCAATATTAAGATCAACTCGAATGTAAGGCGCGTTATGATCCGCTTTTATTATCGAAATATTGTTTGCACTCATTTAAAACACCTGCCTTATTAATAATATGATAACACAAATTATTTAAGGCGTTTACTTGTTTCTTCTAGTAGTCTTGCGATAGATAAAGTAACCAATACCACTCAAAATGACATAAGGTAAAACAAAGAATAGGATTCTAACAAACCATTCTATAAACTTCAAGAAAGCATTAAGACTGTTTGTAAAGGCGTTAGGGAATAGATTTTGCAAGCCTGATGGCTCAACAACTTCTTTAACTATCGGTTTAATCGTGATTGAAACACTGGCGTAATCTGTTTCATACTCAAGACGACTTTGAATACTTTTAAAACTCTCGATCTGATATATCGTATCAGAGATATAATTCTCAAGGATGATCAGATCATTTACGTCTTTAGCTTGTTTTAACAACTCATATAAACGATCTAATTTATTATTTAACATTGTAATACGTAAAGCATTATCTTGATATTGATCATAAACATCATAACTATTTTCAGAGAAGTTATCGGTTTTACCAATGCTCTTTAAATAATCAATAAACTCTTCATATTTTTCTTGTGGTACCTTAACCTGCAAGGTGTATACTTTTTGCGTTTTATCAAACTGATAATCATAACTACTAACCAATTTACCACCGTATTCACGAACCTTTGTTCTTACTTGCTCATCAATTGTTTTGTTGTTGTCAACGGTAATGGTAATACTGGCATTCATGATCAACATTTCAGTGTCACTTCTTTGAGCAGTACTGTTATTAGATGAATAATCTTCTGATTTACCATACTCATATGATGGTGAATAGCCATCGCTTACTTCTTTATTCAAATTTAAGTTTGATAAACCACCATCAAAAAGATTGTAAACATTAAAAGCGAGTGATAGGATTAATAAGACAGCGATTATTATATTAAATATTTTCTTTCGGTTCATGTTATCACCTCTGATCATACTATAATAATAAAAAGTTGCTGCTACAATACATTTAATATAACTTGCTGAAATTCATGATAACTTACAGAAATTCAGTAAAAGTAATAGCTTAGCTATCAAGGAGAAATATTTTGTCTGAACAAGGAAAAAAACGTGGTGACCATCCTGATGGTCGTTTGATTAAAGATATTGATGCATTTCACATCTATTTCGCTAATTTAGCGCCAAGAAAATCGACCACTGAGGTATGGTTAAAGGAAAGTGTTGATGTCACTGATCTTTTGCAATACATCAGAAACAAAAATCTAAATAATCCTACTTATAAAACAACGGTTTTTCATGCGATGCTAACGGTCATTGCTAAAACCGTTCATCACAGACCATATTTAAATCGTTTTATTAGAAATGGCAAGTATTATCAAAGAAACAATATTTCATTATCTTTTGTTGCTAAGCAAAAGTTTAATGATGAAGCTTCAGAAGCCTTGGTATGTCTTAAAGTAGATAAAGATATGACAATGGGTGATATCAGCTCAAAGGTGATCAACGATGTATCTCAAGCTCGCAAAAGTGGTGGTAATGAAGCTGACGATATCTTAAACACCATTACTAAACTACCCGGATTCTTACTGAGATTGATCATGCGTGTAATCCATCTTTTAGATCGCTATGGTAAACTTCCTAAGTTTTTCTATGAAATCGATCCAAATTTTTCAAGTGTCTTAGTATCAAATTTAGGTAGTATCAAAATCGATGCTCCTTATCATCATCTTAATGACTTTGGAAGTAATTCGGTCATGATAACCATAGGAGAAATTCATAAGCAATCAGTTGTTAACGAAGATAATGAAATAGTAATTAGAGATGTTGTAAATATTGGTATTACATTGGATGAAAGGATCGCTGATGGATATTACTTCGCCAAAAGTGTAAGACTGTTTAAGCAGATGATAAAAAACCCTTCATGCCTTGATTTACCAATCGAAACTCCCATTGAGTTTTAGGTTAATTTAGATAGTAAACCTATTGTCAAAAATAAACTCTTATGTTAATATGAATAAGCGCTATGTTTAGCTAATGGAAAAGTACTCAAGAGGCTGAAGAGGTGCCCCTGCTAAGGGTATAGGTCGGGTAACTGGCGCGAGGGTTCAAATCCCTCCTTTTCCGCCAAAATATTAAAGGTCCAGTGGTGTAGTGGTTAACATGCCTCCCTGTCACGGAGGAGATCGCGAGTTCGATCCTCGTCTGGACCGCCATTGCAGGTGTAGTTCAATGGTAGAACGCGACCTTGCCAAGGTCGACACGAGGGTTCGATTCCCTTCACCTGCTCCAAAGTAAATGATGCCTTATTAAAGGCTTTTTTATTTGATTGAATCAAAACAATGATAAACTAGACAAAAACCAATATTTAAGTAAACTTATATTATGTCATCTAGTTATTGGAGAACCTTATGAACACAAACAAGAATAGATCGTTGATAATTATTACATCATTGTTGTTTATCCTGTTTTTTCGTTATTTACCAGCACCAACAGGATTATCTGGATCAGCAATGCATGTCTTTGGTATTTTCATTGGTATTCTTTTATTATGGCTTACAATCGCCATCGATTGGCCAAGCATGTTATGTTTAGCCGCTTTAGCCTTCATCCCAGAAATTAAGATCAATAGTTTATTAGCTGGTTCTATTGGTAGTTCAACTTTTGCATTTTTATTATTCACTTTCATGTGTACATATGCGCTTTCAAAAACCACTTTTATTAGAAGGGTTGCTTTATTCTTTATCAATAGTCAATTGGCGAAAAAAAGCGCTTGGTCATTTGCGTTGTCGTTTTTTCTATCAACTTTATTGCTAGGTATGTTTATGTCACCAACTGTTTTGTTTGTCATATATCTACCTATTCTTGAAGAAATATATAAAGTAACAAAAATGGCTAAAAGCGATAAGTTTGCGAATATGTTGATGATTGGAATGACACTTTGCATCGCTATTGCTTCTGGAATGACACCGATAGCTCATGTTTTTTCAATCATGGCAATCGGTTTTTATGAAGCAGCCACTAATATGACGATTTCTTATTTACAATATATGAGTTTTGCCATACCAGTTGGATTGTTGACTTTTGTTGGCATGATGTTAGTCTTTCGTTTTATTTTAAAACCCGATATAAAGGTTTTCAATGTTAAAAATGCTGACATTCAAAAAGAAAAGTTATCAAAGATGGATAAAAGTGAAAAGCTTATCCTACTGATTTTTTGTTTAGTCGTAGTATTATGGGTTGCTCCTAGTTTGATCCAAAAAGCACTTCCTGATATTGCTTCATATATTGATCGTTTTACCACAGCTCTACCACCTTTATTAGGTGCTGTTGCAATGATGATGATTCATGTTAATGGTAAACCACTGCTTCAGTTTAACGAAGCAATGAGTAAAGGAGTATCATGGTCAGCTTTGATAATGACTGCTTCAACACTTGCACTAGGAAGTGCTTTAACCAATGCTGATATTGGCATTACCACATGGTTATCTTCAAATTTAGCACAATCATTGATCAATCTAAATCCAATATATTTAATTATCGTATTTACTGTTTGGTCAGCAATACAAACTAACCTTTCATCAAATATGGTTACTGTAACTGTCGTAAGTGCCATTGCACTACCAATTGTCATCTCACTTAGTGATCGTATTAATCCAGCTGCTATTGCGTGCGTTATTGGCCTAATGGCTTCATTCTCATTTGCCACACCACCTGCACATCCAAATATAGCTATTGCCGGCAGCTCTGGTTGGACATCGGCTAAGCAAATGATGCTTTATGGTTTTATGACGATGATAATCGCGATTATCATTACCGTCACTATTGGCTATCCATTAGCACTAATGTTCATGTAAAAAGCACTTCAGATGAAGTGCTTTTTATACTATCCAATGATAAATCCAGCTTCAACTAAAGCTGTCTTTGCGGCGTGTACAATATCGTTACGACCGTATACAACGATGCATTGATTATCGAGAACTATTTCATACTCAACCCTAGTGCCTTCTAAAGCGGACTTTATGCGCACTACGTCTTCTTCACTTTTTAAATTTCTTACAAATATGATATGCTTCATAAAACCTCCGTCTTCTTTATAATCATTTTATCAAATTTTTGTGATCAATCCTATACTAATAATCACCTTGTTCGATCATGGCTTTTAACACAATATTCAAAGCAGCAATATTAGCTCCTTTAACATAGTCATATGTATTTAAATGATACTGTTTGATCGCATCAACACATTGACGATGAATATTTACCATTATTGCATGTAATTTAGCATCGACTTCTTCAAAACTCCAACCATATCGCATACTGTTTTGCGTCATTTCTAATGCACTTGTCGCTACTCCACCAGCATTTGCGGCCTTCCCAGGAGCAAACACAACATCATTAGCGAGATAGTAAGCGATTGCTTCATTGTCATTTGGCATGTTAGCTCCTTCAGCCACAATAAAACAACCATTACTAACAATATTTTTTGCTCTATTAATATCAATCTCATTTTGTGTAGCACAAGGTAGTGCGATATCATATCTTAATGATCGATCATCATAAACACTACCATTTTGATACCTACCACGACCACATAGTTCGGGATACTCACTTAGTGAAGAGTGTTTTACTTCTTTGATCAGTTTGATTGTATCCAAATCAATATCATCATCAATAATATAACCCTGTGAATCACTCATGGCAATTACACGTCCCTTATTTGCGATCACTTTTTCAGCAGCATAAATTGCAACGTTACCACTGCCTGATATGACCACTCTTTTATCAACTAGTGAATCATTCATTCTGGTCAATATTTCGTTAAGAAAATAAACTAATCCATAACCAGTTGCTTCTTTTCGACATAAACTACCACCATAGCTTACTGCCTTACCGGTTAACACTCCTCTTTCACTATTAGCCATTATCCTTCGATACTGGCCATACATAAAACCAATCTCACGTGCCCCAACTCCCATATCACCTGCTGGTACATCAACATCAGGACCAATATGACGATATAACTCTAGCATAAAGCTATTACAAAAACGTTTTATCTCTGCATTTGATTTTCCCTTTGGATTAAAGTCACTGCCACCTTTTGCTCCACCAATTGGTAACCCTGTTAATGCATTCTTTAGCGTTTGTTCAAATGCAAGAAACTTCATGATACTAAGATTAACATTTGGATTAAATCTCAATCCGCCTTTATAAGGACCGATTGCACTATTAAACTGTACACGATAACCACGATTTACATGGATTTTGCCTAAATCATCTTCCCATGGCACTTTAAACTGAATACTTCTTTCAGGCTCAATCAATCGCTCTAAGATAGCGCCTTTTCTTAATTCCTCATTATCATCAAATAGTATTTCCATATTCGAAAACACTTCAAACACTGCTTGAATAAATTCTGCTTCGTTTTTGTTTCTATTTTTAACCTCTATTATCACTTCATTTAAGTATCCCATTATTTGTACCAAAAAATAAAGAGCCGTAGCTCTTTATTCGTTTACCATTTCTAAAGCTATCTTCATCATGTTAGTAAAAGCTGTTTCTCTTTCTTTGGGTGATGTTTCTTGATGGGTTAAAAGCGAATCTGATATTGTAAGCAAACACGCTGCTTTCTTGTTTAATACACGAGCATTATGGAAGAGCGCAAATGACTCCATTTCAGCACACAAGCAACCTTTTACATCACGATAATAAGCAAAACTGGTCATGTCTTTTTCGCGATAGAAATTATCGCTGGAATGAATACGACCGACTTTAACTGGTATGTTCAACTTAGAAGCACATTGTAGTAATTTTTCATTAACTTCACTACTTGGGTATAATACATCACACAACTCTTTGCCTTGACGTAAAGCATATGTTGATTCACTCCAAGCACTATCAGCTAAAATAACATCATAGATTTTCGCATCTTCTGTATAACTTCCAGCACTACCAATTCTAATGATAGTTTCAACACCATAAAAAGCGAACAATTCATACGAGTAAATACCAATACTTGGCATACCCATACCACTACCCATTACAGATATTTCCTTACCTTTATATGTTCCGGTATATCCAAACATATTACGTACTTGATTAAACTGAACCGGATTTTCTAAGAATGTCTCCGCTATAAATTTTGCGCGCAAAGGATCACCTGGCATTAATACCAATTTAGCGATCTCACCTGGTTTTGCACTATTATGAGGTGTAGCCATATTTTAATTATCTCCTTTAATTTATGTATATGAATTATAACATGAAATATGTTAAATTCCCAAAAAAATCACTGCCAATGAAAAGTAAACTAACAAGGAAACAACATCAATGATTGTCGTTAATATTGGTGTTGTTGTTGCTGCTGGGTCTTGTTTGATCATTAGTGAAAGAAAAGGAAGAACTGCTCCTAAAAAATTACCAATGAAAACTGATATCATTAAAGTCAAGCATATAACAAATGCGATCGTAAATGTTACATGTGGTGGAAAGATGAACATTCTCAGCATTGCCACTATAAATAATGCTCCACCACATATAATAGCAATCTTATTTTCTTTCCATAAAACAGCTTTGATGTCTGCTGTAGTAATTTCATTTATTGCTATACTTCTAATAACCATAACAGCTGTCTGATTACCCGCGTTTCCTGATGATCCCATGATCATTGGCACAAAGGCAGTAAGTGCAGGTATGATCAATAACTTATCTTCAAATATCTGTAAAATATAACCTGTTAAGGTAGCCGATAACATCAATATCAAAAGCCATGGCAAGCGACTTTTTACCATCGTCAATACCGAAGCTTCTAAATAAGATCCTTCAACCGGTCGAATAGCTGCCATCTTTTGAATATCTTCTGTGACTTCTTCTTGCAGTACATCAATAATATCATCAATCGTGATTATACCAATCAAACATTGATCATTATTCAAAACCGGCAAAACATCAAGGTCATATCTTGCAAACAAATGGGCAACATCTTCTTGGTCATCATATGTATTACATGATGCGACGTGTTCATCCATATGATCATTGATGAAATCCTCACCATTTGAAAACAATATATCCTCAGGTTTAATTGAACCGACTAAGCGCTTAGACTCATCGGTAACATAACAAACACTGATTGTTTCCGCAATCCGACCGCGAGTTCTTATTTTTCTTAAAGCGTTATCAATTGTATCGTTTTCCTTAAGTTCAACATAATCGGTATTCATGATCGATCCGGCTGAATAATCTGGGTAACTTAATAAGGTGTTGATCTTGTTACGTTGTTCTTTACTAACACTCATCAGAATTTTCTTGACCAGATTAGCTGGCATATCACTAATAAAATCAACCATATCATCCGCGTACATGTTGACTAACATTGCTTGAATCTCATCATTTGAAAAAGCATCAATTATCGCTTGTTGTGTCTCAATCGTAAAATATGAAAATAATTGACCACTTATGTTCTTGTGTAAAATCCTAAAGAGAAAAAGAATATTTGACAGTGACAATTGTTCACTTAACGCAGCTAAGTCAACTATGTTGAATTCACTATATACTTCTCTTATCTCATACAATTTTCTTTTATCAATTAAATCAAGTAAGTTCTCAAGATTCAATTCGTTCATATATTCCATTTTGACACCTCCTTAACCATGTAACCATAACGCAGCTAATGAAAAATACGTTAATAAGGATAGCGCGTCACATGTTGTAGTAATCAAAGGAGATGCCATAACCGCAGGATCAAGTTTAAAAACTAGTGCTAATAATGGAAATAAGCCTCCCGTAAGCTTAGCAATCATAACAACAAGATACAATGAAATACAAACGATAAAAGCTACATCCAAACCAACATTTGGGACAAACAATAATATTCTTATTAAATTTACCGCAAACAATATAGCCCCAACAATTAAGGCCACAAATAACTCCTTAAACAAAACACGGAAAAAATCCTTTACAGTTAAATTATCAACAGTAATACCCCTGATAACCATAGCACTTGCTTGACTACCTGCGTTTCCTGAAGTATCCATTAACATTGGAATAAAAGTAATTAAACTTGGTACTACAACTAACAAATCGCTGTTATTAGTAATTATGATACTACTTAAAGCATATGAAACCATTAACAACATCAACCAGACCAATCTACTCTTTGCAATCTTAAAAGATCCAACTTCCATGTAAGGATACTCTAAAGGCGTAATAGCCGCCATCTTATGAATATCTTCAGTCGCCTTTTCTTGGATTATATCAAAGACATCATCAATCGTAATGATACCTAACAAATGTTCTTGATCATCAGTAACCGCAATTACGCTATCATCATATTTCTGCATTATCCTTGCGACTTCTTCCGTATCTTCAGATGTTAAGACAAAGTTGAAATCAATATCCATTATATCTTTTATGTACTGGTATTGTTGTTCAAAAAGGATATCTCTTAATGTTACAGTTCCAATCAAACGTCCTTCTTTACTTAAAACAAAACATGTATTTAAAGTCTCGGCTTTTTTGCCATGGTGCTTTATCTTATCAACAGCCACAAGAATTGTATCATCTTCATCTAGTTCAAAATAGTTAACTGACATGATACTTCCGGCTGTACCTTCTTGATAACTCAAAAGTTCATTGATAATTTTCTTTTGTTGAGATGATGCACTACTTAGCACCTTTTTGCTTAATGGTGCTGGTAGTTCTTGTAAGAAGTCAATCAAGTCATCACTATATAAGTAATCCATTAAACTCTTTATTTCATTACTGTTAAAAACATCAAGTAGCTTTTCAACCGTTTCACTGTCTAGATAAGAAAAAAGTTGACCAGTAATTTCTTTTGGTACTGTTTTAAATATAAATATAATATCAAAAACTTCCAGTTCATTTACCAGTTCCGCTAAATCAACGATATTATATTCATCAAACAACATTCGCAATCCTAAAACGTTTTTTTGATGAATAGTTTCTAACAGTAGTTCATTCAAGCTCATTTCATCATTCATCGCATACCTTTCTAAGAAGGTTATTATTAACGAATTTTTATCATCGCAACACCATCACCAATATTAGGATAATAGTTGACATCATAATCAGAATTCGCTAGTATCCCTTCCCTAAAATTTCTAATCTTTCTAATCAAATCTTTTGTACGACGATTATGAGTTTTCTCAGGATTATCCACTAATCCATGAAACAGTAAATTATCGACAATCACAAAACCATTACTAGTTAAGTATCGCCGGTACTTGTCAAATAGGCCTTGATATTGAGCTTTCGCAGCATCAATGAAAATCATGTCATATTGATTCTCATCGTGATATTCATAAGCATCAATATTGATACAATTAATCTGCGATTGTAAATTAAAAGCGTTAATGTACTTTACCGCTTGTTCATAACGCTCAATGTCTTTCTCAATAGTTGTGATCTTAACTTCTGGGTTATCTTTAGCCATTTGAATAGCTGAATAGCCTATCCCGCTACCAAGTTCCAAGATTGATTTAACCCGATATTCTTTGATCACTTTAATCAAAAAAAGGATGCCGTCTTTGTGCATAATCGGTACATTGTTTTTAAGCGCATTAAGTTCTATATCCGCATGACCACTATCCACAAAACCACCACCTTTCATTATTTTATTATACCACTAACCTCTTTGTAAGCGAAAGAAAAACAAAAAAAAGGAACAGTTTTTTCTGTAGAGTTACAATTGATGTGAGACTTACCAACTAAAATAGAAAAGCGAATGGAATCCTGTAAAATAGAGTTAGCACACTTTATAGAAAGGAAACCAATCGCATGTCTATTATAACCCAATCTCAACGTTTTTTGCCCCAT
>JAYFOM010000026.1:0-15387 GCA_034932685.1 Erysipelotrichaceae bacterium | reverse complement strand
TTCTAATAATCTTATGATAGTATTGTTTTGGGACATAGGTTGATTATCCTTTCATGGTCTTAACTAACTCCATTTTATCGGATATTCATTCTTATGTCCTTTTATATTTTAGACATCACCCCAACAATTATTCTAGAACCTTAAAAGATAGTTATTACTGACTATCTTTTTATTTGATGATTATCTTTCAATAAATCGTAATTCGTTATTGACATTTATTATAGGTATGTTACTTTTAATATTATATTTTAGCGAGTTAGTATCCAAAAACGCATAGCACAGTCATCATGACTGTTATTTAAAGGGGGATTTAAATATATGACTAAATACATCTTTGTGACTGGTGGCGTAGTTTCTGGCTTAGGTAAGGGTATAACTGCAGCTTCATTAGGATGTCTTTTAAAGGCATCAGGGATTAAAGTTGCTGCGTTGAAATTTGATCCTTACATGAACGTTGATCCAGGGACAATGAGCCCTTATCAACATGGTGAGGTTTTTGTCACGGATGATGGTGCTGAAACGGATCTTGATTTAGGCCATTATGAACGTTTTATTGATGAGAATCTTCATCAATACTCAAATTTAACAAGTGGTCGTGTTTTCTGGAATGTTTTAAACAAAGAACGTAAAGGAGAATATCTTGGACAAACCGTTCAAATAATTCCCCACATAACCAATGAGATAAAAGAACATTTAACAAAAGCTACTAAGGTTAGTAATCCTGATGTTTTAATAACCGAAGTTGGAGGTACTATTGGTGATATTGAAAGTCAACCATTTATCGAGGCAATTCGTCAAACCGCAATTGAAGTGGGAAGGGCGAATTGTCTTTTTATCCATGTAACATTGATTCCATACTTACCATTTACGCAAGAACACAAGTCTAAACCAACCCAACATTCGGTAAAAGAAATGCAATCAATGGGGTTAAGTCCTGATATCATAATTGCTCGCAGTGATCAAAAACTTAACAAAGATATCATTGATAAGATAGCCATGTTTAGTAACATTAACAGTGAATGTGTCATTGAGAATATTACTTTACCATCACTGTATCAAGCACCTTTGATGTTACATGAAAATGGTCTTGCTCGTGTTGTTTGTCAAAAATTGAATTTAAAGTGTGAAGAACCAAACTTAAATGCTTGGCTTGAGTTAGCTGATAATATCAAAAATAGTCAGAAAGGACTAAAGATTGCAATTGTTGGAAAATACGTTAAACTACATGATGCTTATCTTTCGGTTGCTGAAGCAATTGCTCATGCTGGTTTTCAACAAAAACAAAAAGTTGAAATCGTTTGGATTGATAGTGAAACAATAACTTATGATAATGTTGCAAGTAAGCTTTGTGGTATTGATGGTGTTATTGTTCCAGGTGGCTTTGGTGAACGTGGTATTGAAGGTATGATTGTCACTTGCTCTTACGTTAGAGAAAATGATATACCTTTCTTAGGTATTTGTTTAGGCATGCAAATTGCGGTAATTGAGTTTGCTCGAAATGTTTGTAATATGAGTAATGCTAATTCAGGCGAATTTAGTAAAAACAATCCCTACAATGTCATCGACCTTATGCCTGATCAACTTGGGAATATTCCTAAAGGTGGGACGATGCGTTTGGGTAGTTATCCGTGTTATATTAAAAAAGAGACAAAGATGTTTGAAGCATATAAGCAGGAAGTAATAAATGAGCGTCATCGTCATCGTTATGAGTTCAACAATAAGTTTCGTAAAAAACTAGTTGATAATGGCTTAGTAATAAGTGGTACATCGTTTGACGAAATCATTGTTGAAACGATAGAATTAACTAATAAGCGTTTCTATGTAGCTGTGCAGTTCCATCCAGAATTTAAAAGCCGTCCTAATAACGCTCATCCGCTTTTTTATCAACTGATAAAAAATGCCAAGAAAAAAAAGGAGGAAGAAAATGACGTTAAGTTTTGATGATATTAATCAAGGATTAATGAGTTTTATTGATGACTCACCAACCGCTTTTAATTGTGTTGCTAATATTTGTAGCTTGCTTACAAAAGCTGGGTTTGAACGATTAAGTGAAAAAGATGAATGGAATATTAAAAAGGGCAGTAAGTACTTTGTAGTAAGAAATGATTCGTCAATTATTGCTGGGGTGATCAATGATCCATCTGATAATAAGGGATTCAACATCGTCGCAAGTCACAGTGATTCACCAGGATTTTCATTAAAACCAGGTAGTGAAATAAGCGAGAATGGCTATATAAAACTTAACACTAATGGTTATGGTGGAATGATATTATATTCTTGGCTTGATCGACCACTTTCATTAGCTGGTAGAGTAGTGATCAAAGATGATGATGGCTTTAAAAGTGAGATCATTCATATTGATCAAGATTTATTAGTTATTCCCAGTCAAGCGATTCATATAAATAGAGAAGTAAATGATCGAAACAATCTCAATCCACAAGTTGATCTATTACCAATTATTGGTTTAGCTGATAAAACAGGACAAGTAAAAGAATTATTAGCTAATTATGTTAATTATCAATCGGTTTGCGATTATGATCTATTTCTTTATACACGAGCTAAAGCAACTTACGTAGGTATTAACAATGAGTTCATCGTTTCGCCAAGACTAGACAATTTAGCATGTGCATATAACTCCTTAATGGCATTTCTTACTTGTGATGATGCAAGCACTAATCGTATTTATTGTTGTTTTGATAGTGAAGAGATCGGTAGTTTAACGCAAAATGGCGCTGATTCAACATTCTTAAACGATTTTATCATTAGAAGTTGTGAAGCAATGAAGGTTAGTGTATATCCGGTTTTAAGTCGATCATTTTTAGTAAGTGCTGATAATGGGCATGCGCTTCATCCAAATGCGGCCACCAAAAGTGATTTAACCAATAAAGTCAAGTTAAATGAGGGTGTTGTGATCAAGCATCATGTCAACTATACAACAAATGCTTTAACTTCAAGTGTTTTTAAGGATATTTGTGATAAAGCAAAAGTTAAATGGCAAGACTTTACTTGTCGTTCTGATATGAGAAATGGATCGACGCTTGGTGGTATCAGTTTAAGCCACGTAAGTGTTTCTTCCGTTGATATTGGATTACCACAATTAGCAATGCATGCGGCAGTTGAAACAATGGGCGCAAGCGATAGCTTATTTATTTATCAAGCATTAAAAGAGTTTTATAAAACATCAATCAATATAAAGATGTAAGCTAGTATTTATTTAATATAGAACTATCATACTTACCCAAAAAGGTATATTATATTTTTGAAATAGAGCTAATCGTTATTAGTTGATTTAGTGTATTCAATGAAAACTTATGAAAATGAAATGTCTTTAAAATTAACATTGTTAGTGATAATATTAACTTAGTAAGGTGAATTAATGAAAAATAGAAGTGGCATGACACTAATTGAGGTAGTTATTTCCTTGGCGATATTTGGAATAATCGTAGTTGCGATTTATCCAGCTTTTTTAGTGTTAGCTAAAATGAATATTTTATCAGAGGCTAATCTTACATCAAATTATATAGCTCAAGATGTAAGTGAGAGTATATACCACTATAGTAAGACCATTAACGAAGATCAATTGATAGCTAATATTGTCAATGATGGTTATACATTAATAGAGCAAAATGGTGATAATTATCGCCTTGTGAAAACTGAAAATGGCTATCAGATTACCATAAATGTGAATTTCAACGATCCTCAAAATAATTTCGTTTCAGTCATTGTGGAAGTAGCGAGCACAAATGTCACCATAAGTGGTCAGAAAAGCCAAATTGAATCGGTTTTGAGTTTTGGTGGTTAACATGAAAAATAAACGTAAAGGCTTTACTTTAATCGAGTTAGTGATCGTTATCGCTTTGATTGGCATCATATCAGCCGCAATGGTAACGGTTGTTAGGTTTACTTCACAATTTTTCAAAAGTGAAGATTCAAAGATAGCGCGACAAGAAAATGTCAGGATTGTTGCGGTTAACTTTGAGAAAGATATTCGTAAATCGCATCAAACATTATCAATTGATGGTGGCTGTGTCATTACCAATGATCAAGAATATTGTTTAGTAGATGACAAAATATATCGTAATAATATAAGGATTGCAAGTCAGATCGCTGATTTTCAAGTAACGATCGCGGATGATCTAACTTATCTTGATCTAGCTATTATATCTACACCCGATGAGCGTGGTGATATTGTTATCGCTCAAACTAGAATTTACCTAAGAAAGGGTGATTAAAATGCGCGTTTTAAAAAATAAAAATGGCATGGCTTTGATAACCGTTATGATCATCTTTTTAGTCTTGACGGCATTGGTAGGAAGCCTTGTTATATTGGCAAACGGTAATTTAAGACAATCAATGAGAACTAAAGAAAATACAACAGCCTATTATACCGCTGAAGCTGGTTTGACTAAGGCAGTTACGGATTTTAAGGAGTATGTTGTTGGGTTAAGTGAGACTAGTCCAGCACTAAGCACACAGGCCTTTATGTCAGCGATTGACAGTTATATTACTAACAATGCTAGTCAAGAATTAGTTTTATCTGAAAATCAAGGCATTATTCCAATCGCTGATATTACTATGGAATATAGCGGTATGGATGCGGATGGTTATAGTATTTATACCATTAGATCAGCTGGTAACTATGGTCATTACGCTAGAACATTGTCGACTTCTTTTGCGTTTAAGTATGTATTAGGAATGGGTGGCAATGGCTTTATGATTGATAAGGCATTAATGACTAAGGGAAGTATTCAATTAACTGGCAGTTCACAGATTATTGGTGCACCAATCTCTACATACTCAACCAGTGCTGGAGCCATTAATTTAGCTTGGTCAACTCGTGTCCCGGCAATTGAACTTGATCCTTCGCTTTTTGATAGTAACGGTAATCTTATTAATAGTAATATTTTTACTACAACATCAAATATCAATAACATTATTACTGAAGGTGGTTTAAATGCGGTTGATCCTCTTGATGAAGTATATGAGTTTCCCCAGATTACCATTCCTACATATCCTAATAAAACAACACTTGCGCGTTTACCGCTCTTTTCATCAGCCGGTAGAGCACTTGTTAGAAGTGATGGCAGTATCCTTAAAAATTTCTGGGATAGTAACGAAGTAGTTTACAATATTCCATCTACATCAACTTGGTACTATGTGCCAGAAATCAATATAAGTGCAGGAAGTAATTTCACTATCAATGTTGGTGATACTGATATACATTTCGTTGTTGATCGCTTACAGCTAAATAATCACTTTAGAGTAACAGGAACCGGAAAACTTATCATTCATGTTACAGGTAATACAGAGCAAACAGCTACAAGTAATGAATCAGCGAGAATATCATTTAACTACACTAGCTCAATTCCAGTTGGGGCAATTGATGAACCAGAAAGATTATTGATATATGTTGACCCAATTTATGTCAAGGACAAGGGTGTTATTAAACCACATACTGTAACCGTTGGTGGTTCTGCAACTTATCATTTATCATTAATGGCGGCTAACTTAAACATCACAGTGACCGGGTCAGGTGCGATTGAAGGTTATGTTGTAACAGGTGGTGATTCAGTAACAGTCACTGGTGGCTCATATACTACCGTAACACTATATTACGCCCCTAATGCGCATTTTGTTGTTTCAGGTAGTGGGCGTGTTAATGGCGCTATTGTGGCTAATACATTCTTGGGAGATGGTAATATTAGAGTTTATTATGATGATGTCGCTTTTGAGAATTTCCCTTTTGAAATTCTTGATCCGATAACTGGTGGATCAGGTTCAACAGCGCCAATGCTGTTAATGACTATGGGTAATACCATTGAACAATAGAGGTGATGCGAATGAAAAGTTATAGTGTTACAGTATTAGATGCTAAAGGTAACCAATTAAAAGAGATTTATCAAGCTGAGACAACGCAAGATCTAATGCAAGCTGTCAAAGCGAAGAATTTCTATCTTTTGGAATTTAATGAAACGGCTTCAGTGGTTGAAGTCGCAAGCAAACTAAAGTTAAAAACACTTGTTGTTTTTTGTCGTCAACTTGGCACGATGATCAAATCTGGTATACCAATCATCCAAGCTTTAGATATGTTACAAAATAAAGCCCAAGATAATAAGTCACGTAAAGTATTCACAAAAATATATGAGGATGTTCAAAAAGGTAACTCGCTTTCTAATTCAATGGAACTACAAAAAGGGGCTTTTCCAGAATTATTAGTTAATATGATATCAGCAGGAGAGTTGGGTGGAACCCTTGATATAAGTCTTACTCGTATGGCTGACCATTATGAGAAAGAACTGAAGATCAATAGTAAGATTCGTTCATCAAGTATGTATCCGATCATTCTTGGGATTGTATCAATCGTTGTTATCTTATTGTTAGTAATGTTTGTATTACCGGCAATAACCGGAATGTTTGCGCCAGAAGATGTGCCATGGACTACAAGGATATTATTAAACTTTAGTCATTTCTTGATTGATAATTGGCTTAGTATTATTCTAGTATTGGTACTTACGGTTGTTTTGGTTAAAGCTGGTTTAAACATTCATGGTATTAGGGTAAGATTTGATCAGTTTAAATTGTATATCCCAATCATCGGTAAACTTAATCAAACAATTTACTCTGCGCGTTGTGCAAGAGCGTTAGCTTCTTTATATTCTAGTGGTGTTCAAACTATTGATATGCTTGAAACTACCAGTAGAGTACTTAATAATACGTATTTAGAAGAGGTATTTGATAGTGTCATATTAAATGTCAGTAGAGGAGAATTGATATCAAAAGCGATAAGTGATACTGAATCATTTGATCCAATGTTATCATCAATGATCTATATTGGTGAAGAGTCGGGTTCGCTTGGTGATATTCTAAATAGTACTGCTGATTATTTTGATAATGAGGCTGAAGTTGCTTTACAGAGGATGGTATCATTGATGGAACCAATCATGATAGTTATATTAGGGGTGATTATTGGTTTTATCGTTATTTCAATCATCCAACCGATATTTCAAATGTATGAAACTATTGGAGCATAAAAAGGAAAGGGGTAGAATTAATGGCGCTTTCAATTGAGATTTGTCGAAGCTGTGTTTATTTAGTTCAAGCACGGGTCAAGAAAACAAAAGTAGTGATTCAGAAGAAAGATTGTTTTGAGTTTCCTGAAGAATGGATTAGCGATAAAGGAATAACCAATGTTGAAGATTTTAGTAACCTTTTAACCAACAAAATCAAAAGTGGAGGCTTTAGTGGCAAGAGCACTAATCTTTGTATTAATAACTCGTCGATCATTTATCGCGAGTTAATGATACCAAGAGTAGACGAAAAGCGTTTAGCGTTGCTAGTTAGAAGCGAAATGATGAGTGTACTTAATCTAACACCTGATTACGTGATGGATTATGTTATCTTGGAAGAAGTAGTTGAAGATGATAGTAAATTTTATCGTATTCTAGCAGTCGCGATCCTTAAGGATGCGCTTGAAAGTTATATCAATGTTTTAAAAGAAAGCAAACTAAAAATCGTTGCGATTGATTCTGCCACCAATGCAGTTATCAAATTGGTTGATGGTATGGATATCTTTACTGATAATCAACAGTTGATATTAGCTGATATATCAGCTAACCACTTACGGTTATACTTATTTGAAGATGGTAAATATGCTTTATCACGTAACAATCGCTTATTACAATATAGCGATGATAGTGCTGATGATTTTATTACTGCGGTTGTTGAAAACATTAATAAGATGGTTCAGTTTGCCTATACTCGTGAAAGTGGCCAAAACGCTAAGAAGATTGTTTTATCCGGCGCAGATGATATTCTTGAAGCAGTAAGATCAAAGGTAGACAATGAATTAATGATACCTTGTGTCATCATTGGTAAACCAGCTAATGTTGAAGCTAATGTAAAGTACGAGAATCGCTATATTAATGCGATCGGTACTTTGATAAGGAAGTGATAAGATGAAGAAAACAGATATGAATCTATACGAACGTTATCGTTTAGAACAAAAAGTTGTTGCTAGTCGTACTTCACCGGTTCGCTTATATTTGGCTATTATAATTGTAGCTATGCTTTTAATGGGAGCGTATAGTATTAAATTGCTTGTGGACAATACTGGTGTCAAAAATAAGATTAATGATATTAATAATTATTTAAATGATAGTAGTATTAAATCAAAGGTTGATGAATTAAACGATATTCAAAAGAAGTTAATCAGTCTTAATGATATTGATACCAGAATCAAAGAAATACAAAGTATCTTCGCTTATCTACCACGTTATGATTCTGAGGTTTTAGCTATCCTTTATTATGAAAAACCTACAGATCTTGCTTATACCAAGATTACTTATGAACAAAATGTGGTAAGTGTAGAGTTCTCAACTAAAAATCCAGCTGCCCCATCTAATTATGCACTCAAACTCCAACAGACTAATTCTTTTGCGGATGTTTCATATGAAGGTTATAAGTTTGACACAGAGTATAGTGTATATCGTGGCGAGATATTAGTCATGTTGCGGGGAGGTAACTAAAATGAAAGTATCTAAAAGAGAAGCTTTCTTGTTATTTTTCGTAGGATTATTGGCAGTTTGTGGTGCCATGTATATGTTGGTTATAAAACCGATGTCGGCAGAACTTAATGCCAATAAGGATAAATTAAGTAATTTAGAGAGTCAGAAAACTATGGTAATGGCAACGTTACCGAATATTAATAATCAACGTAGTAAATTATCAAGTCGCTTTACGGAAGTTTCTGTTGCCATGAATAAGTTCGAGCAACCGATTAATGAAGCTGAGTTTGAACGTTGGGTACTTCCGCTAACAACTAAGTATAATATGAAGGTATTAGAAACTAAATTCTTACCAACAGAAGTCGTCGTACCTAGTGCGATTGATACATTGCCAACTATATATTCTTATGAACTAAAAACACTAGTAGAGGCTTATAATAACTATAAAGCAGCTAGTAGTGATATTCCACTTACTAAAACCAATTTACTCTTATCAAAACATTATTACAAAGTTAATACTACTTATGCTAGATATGTTTATATGCTAGATGAGGCGAAGAAGTGGGAAACTTCAGTATTTATTACTTTCTCATCCTATGATTTTTTAAGTAATGAAGCTGAGTTTGAATTTAGTGTTTACGCTGTTGATCAGCTAGTTAAGTTAAACAAGATGGATTATACAGGGGACTTTAAGGCATCAGGAACAGGCACTGGTAGTAAAACAGATGTTGCTCATGAAGATTTAGGTAAATAAGTTAAAATAAACCTAAATACCAATTGAATATCTGATTACCATAAAGGAAGGCGAAATAGATGCCGATACAAAGGTAAGGACCAAAGGCTATCATTGATTTACGTTCTTTCTGCTTAGTCATAAGTAAGTAAACTGCGATAACACCACCAATGACAATACCAATAAAAAAGGCAATTAAAGTTGCTTTGTAGCCAAGTAGAAAACCGGCCACAGCGATCAGTTTAATATCACCACCGCCAATACCACCAGTAACATGGGCAATAATATAAAAAGGCAAACTAATGATAAAAAAGCCGATAATATGTTCAAAAAGCGGTAATGGGGTAATAAAAAGATTGGTCAGAGCTAGGATTAAGATAAAGATATGAAACCGATCATAGATTTCCATAGTATCAATATCGATCATCGCAATGATAATTAGTAAAGATGCTAGAACTAAGCCGATGATCAACTCATAACTCAATCCTGTAACGTGATAAACAAGATAAAAGCTCAATGCGGTTATTAGCTCAATTAAGGGATAACGCAACGAAATACTTGCTTTACAATTGCGACATTTACCTCTTAGCACCAAAAAACTCACTATTGGTATTAGATCATAAGGTTTGATGGTTGTTTGACAGTTTGTACAATGGGATGAGCCATAAACAATAGACTGTTTAAGTGGTAAACGATAGATGATAACGTTATAGAAAGAGCCAAAAATGGCGCCAAGGATTAGAATTAATAAAGCTTGATAATATTGCATATTATACCTCTATGTTTGAATTATAGAACATTTCATAGGTATTGCAAGGAGGAATATGAAATGAAAGTTGTGAGATTGGGTGAGATTTTATTAGAAGAAGGTATTATTAATGCTGAGCAGCTCAATGAGGCTTTAGCACGACAAAAAATCGTTAAGAAACGTTTAGGTAATGTAATAATGGATTTGGGTTACGCTGATGAAAAGGATATTCTTAAATCATTAGCGAAAAGATTAAAGGTGGAGTATTTAGAGGCGCCAATCTTTAATGTTGAACTTGAAGTTGTTAGATTGATTCCAGAAACATTAGCACGTAAGTACAGTATCGTTCCTATCAATATTAAAGCGGGTGCTTTAACGATAGCGACTAATGATCCGCTAGACTATGTGTGTTTGGAAGATGTTAGTATGATCACCGGTCTTGATGTTAAAACCGTGCTTTCACCATCATATGAGATAGAAAAAGCGATCAATCGTGTTTATTCTAAACATTCAACCGATATTATCATGAAAGATCTAAAGGATGAAATCGAGTCTGGTGGTGAAATCATTGATATTGAAGATTTGATCAATGATGAGATGGCTGAACGCGTTGGTTCATCACCAATTGTTAAACTAGTAAATGGTTTGATATTAGATGCATATCAACAAAATGCCAGTGATATTCATATCGAACCGCAAGAAAATGTTACGAGGATTCGTTTTCGCGTCGATGGCGATCTTCAAGTATACAATGAAATAAGCAGTGAGATTCATCAACACGTAAGTACGCGTATTAAGATTGTTAGTGGGATGAACATCGCTGAAAAACGTATTCCGCAAGACGGTAGCTTTCAATTTAAGAGTGAGTTTTTAACGGTTGATATTCGGGTATCATCTTTGCCTACCCCTTATGGTGAAAAGATCGTTATGCGTTTATTAGGAGCTGATCGCAACATTAGTTATGAGTTAAAATCACTTGGATTATCTGAATCAACGCAGGAAACAATAAAGAAAGTTTTACATTTACCGCATGGTATCTTACTTGTGTCTGGTCCTACTGGTAGTGGTAAAACTACTACATTATATTCAATGTTAGCACAGTTAGCTGATATTAAAAAATCAATCATTACGATTGAAGATCCAATTGAGCGTAAGTTTAATGGTATTACCCAAGTACAGGTAAATCCAAGAGCTGGGTTGACCTTCGCTAGTGGCTTAAGATCAATATTAAGACAAGACCCTGATACTATCATGATTGGTGAGATTAGAGACAGTGAAACGGCTGAGATTGCGATTAGAGCCGCTATAACTGGTCACTTTGTTTTATCAACTATCCATACTAATGATGCGTTGTCAACAGTTGAGCGCTTAGTTGATATGGGGGTAGAACCATATCTGGTTGCTTCATCAGTAAAATCAGTAATGTCACAACGTTTAGTTAAAAAGATATGCCAGTTTTGTAAAGAAGAACACAAAGTAGAACTAGCTGATAATCTTTTACTTCAAACTGAATTAAAGAAAGCATACCATGGTAAAGGCTGCTCGCATTGTAATAATACGGGATATACTGGTAGAACAGCAGTGTTTGAAATAGTATTGATTGATGCTAATATCCAAAAAATGATTGCTCAAAAAGCAAATATCGATAAAATGGTTGAATATGTTAGAAACAAGAAGATGCGAATGTTAAGAGATGAAGTATTAGATTTGATCGCAAGTGGAACAACCACCGTTGAAGAAGGAATTCGTATCCTTTATTCAATTGATTAGGTAAGGCAGGTAAAATGTTAAAAGAGATACTAGAATATGCGATAAAACATGATTGTTCAGATATTCATTTGATTGCTGGTAAAGCACCTACAGTACGTAAAGTAGGTGAACTTATGACTTTGGATTTACCAGTCTTAAAGTCTGATCAAGTAATAGACTTTATCAAACTACTTTTATCTGAGCAGCAATATAACAGATATGATAATGATCACGATGTTGATTCAGCTTACACAGATGATGAAGGCAATCGTTATCGTTTAAATGCGTATCGTCAAAGAGATCTACCCGCTTTAGCATTACGTTTACTAAAAAACGAAACACCGACCATTGAAAAGTATAATTTACCTGATCTATTTAAAAACCTTGCGGTATTACCACGTGGTTTAATATTGGTTACAGGACCTACCGGAAGTGGTAAGTCTACAACTTTGGCCGCTTTGATTGATCATATCAATCAAAATAAAGCCAAACATATCTTGACACTGGAAGATCCTATTGAGTATATTCATCAATCAAAGAAAAGCATGGTAAATCAAAGAGAAGTAGGGCGAGATACTAATAGTTTTCAAGACGCACTGCGAAGTGCCATGCGTGAGGATCCCGATGTTATTCTTGTTGGAGAAATGCGCGATCATGAAACGATAAGTCTTGCTTTAACTGCCGCTGAAACTGGTCATTTAGTATTTTCAACCTTGCATACAACAGGAGCGGCTAATACAATTGATCGTATCATTGATGTTTTTCCACCACATCAACAAGCACAAATTAGAACGCAGTTATCTGGGGTATTAAAAGCGGTTATTTCACAGGCACTAATACCACAAGTTGATAAACAACACCGGATAGCGTCATTTGAGATCATGGTCATGACGGATGGTATTGCCAACATGATCAGAGATAACAAAGTTTTTCAAATTGAATCAGTGATCCAAACTAATGCGAAGTTGGGTATGCAAACGCTTGACGCTGCCTTAGCAAAATTAGTTAAAGAACAAAGGGTCTCAATGGAAAAAGCGTTAGAATTCTGTCGAAATCCTGATAATTTGCGTAAATTGATGAACATTAGCACATACTAGTAGTAATTTTGTTTGACTAATAAAAATGTTTGATGTTTAATTAATTTAGGAGGATTTATAATGAAAAAGATATTATCCAAAAAGGGGTTCACCTTAATTGAACTAATCGTAGTTATTGCTATATTAGCTGTTCTAGCTGCTATACTTGTACCGTCAATCACAGGTTATATTACACAAGCAGAAATCGCAAGAGATAGAGCAAATGCTCGTACTTACTATACTGAGTATGCATTAGCAGAAGCACTAGGTGAAACTTATACAATGCCTACAGGCTGTACAGCAACTGGACTAGATGATTTCTCATGCACATGGGATAGTGGAACATACGCTGCTCCAGATTTCCAATAATAGTTAATAAGACAACAATAGAAATTAATAATTAACTAACAATGTATTACAAAAAAAGTAGGGCTACCTACTTTTTTTATGCGCCAAGACGTCTCTTAGGATTTTTCTATCATACATGTAGTTTTTCAGTGTTTCAACATCGGTTACAACAATATCTAAAGATGTGAAGTATTTATTGATCAACTGATATTGTTTACGATATCGTTTCATTAGTGGATGATGATAATTAGGATTAGTTAATTTCTTAAAGTATAAAAGAATCAATGTGGGCATGATCTCTAAACAGGCGTTTTCAATCCAGAAATCAACTTTATATAGTGGTGGATTGTATTGTTTTAATAGTTTTTCAATTATCAGTAAACCATCATTGTTGGATTGCCATATATCCACAAATACATAATCAAACTGTGATATATACTCTTGCTTGAATAGATTGAAGGCATCATCATTGATGATCTTGATTTTATCTTGATTTGGAAATTGTGGTAAGATGCAGCTTTTAAACATTTCAATCACAGCTTGTGATCTTTCAATGACTGTTATTGATTTAACATTATCGTTAGCGCTTGCTAAAAGCGCGAAATAACCAATTCCAAGACCAAAGGTCAATACATTACCATGTGCTTTTTTAGCTTTAGGATCAATCGTGTTGGCTTCAGATGGGGCATCTATCATCCAGATATCATTGTTTTGATAAAGGACAATAGCGTTATAGTCTTGATCAAGAGCCCTAAGCTTCATCCAATCATTAAGTTCTCTTTTTTCGTCAAAGATCATATCATCAGCATTAAACAAAATTCCTTTTGAAAGCTTAATATGATCAAAAGCGAAATCTTTGTACTTAATTTGTTTTAGATTAATTGTTTGATGATAATATGAGTTTTTAAAATCGTCAGTGCTTATGAATAGATTAGGCCATGTATTTGGATCATCTGAAAATTCGCCAAAATTTGCTTTATACATTTGTCTTTGAATTTGAGCATGATTTTTCTTGGTTATCTTTAAACCGACAAAATCATTTTTACGCTCATTGGCTAAGTTGTTTAAACAATGTGATATAAAAGCTTGAATATCTTGATTTTCTTTAATTTTCATATAGTTCCTTCTTCAAATAAACTTAGTTGTTGATTTTGATTGCCAACGTTTAATGTTGATAGATAATCAAATACTGTTTGTGGTTGATATAAGATATTATTATCAATACAGAATTGATTGAAATAAGTCATAAGATCTTTTTCATTTAAACTAGGACAATAATAGCTATCACCATAAGTTTTGATGTACTTATCTTTAACCCCTTTAAAGTGCTGATCTAGCTTTTGATAAAAATACTCACGATCACCTTTTCTTAAAGTTACTCCCATGCCAAAACAGAGAATACCCTTAACATCAGCTTCTTTGCAGGCATTTAATATCTTACTGATGTTATCTTTATTATCATTGATAAAAGGTAAAATTGGACATAACCACACTACGGTTGGTATATGATGTTCTTTCATGATATTTAATACTTCTATTCGTCTTGATGTTAATGCGACATTTGGTTCAATTATGCTTGTTAATTGATCATCATAAGTAGTTAAGGTAATTTGAACTACGCATTTAGTTTTTTCATTTATTGTTTTTAATAGATCAATATCTCTTAGTATTAGATCTGATTTAGTAAGTACAGTAAAACCGAAATTAAGATCATTAATAATGCTTATACATTTTCGTGTTAGTTGTAGCTCTTTTTCTATTGGTAAGTATGGATCTGACATTGAACCGGTTGAGATCATACATTTACTTCTTTTTTTGCTTAAGGCATTGGCTAATAGTTCAGGGGCATTGATCTTAACAGCGACATCTTCAAAATCATGATTGATTTGATAACATTCACTACGAGAATCACAATAAATACAACCATGAGTACAACCACGATAAATATTCATGCCATTTCTTGCGGATAAGATGCCTTTAACTGTTTGATAGTGCATATGTTATTCCTTTTCAAGACTATGATAAACTAATTAGGTTATAAGCACAAACAATAAAAGAGCCACTTATAAAGTTAAGGGGCTGTTTGTCTGATCTGGCTTTCTTTTATTGGAGACGAATATAATGAACCCACACATATTATATATCTTTATTTTACCTGACGTCTATATTCAATAGGACTCATTTTTAGTTTTGTTACAGGTCTTATATAATTGTAATAAGTTATGTATT
>JAYFOM010000025.1:0-5514 GCA_034932685.1 Erysipelotrichaceae bacterium | reverse complement strand
CAATTGATCAGGGTTAGCAGCAGCAGCAGCATACAAGAAACTTTCATAAGTGTTATTACCACTTACAATCAAGTCATAACCAGCTTCAACTGTGTCTGTCATGATACTTTCCCATTTACTTGTATCATCACCAGCTTCAATTAATGTAGTCTCTACATTTTCATACTCTTCAACCAATAAACGACCAGCGTTAACGGTATCGAAATATGATTGGTCACCAATCCACGGTAGAACAAATGCAACCTTGAATACTTTTTCTTCAGGGTCTTTGTCACCGCCGCCTTGTTGGCCGCCGCAAGCGAACATTGTTATTGATAATAACAATACTACGGCAAGTTTAAACAATTTTTTCATTTTAATCTCCTTTTTTTATTTAAATTGGACAAGCCAATTCAAAACCAGTTATTAAACAACTACTCCCATCTTTTAGTAAGAAGCCATAAAGACCGGCATCGTTAATGTTGTAAGCGGTTTCGATATTAAGACCTAATTCATGTATCATCGCATTCATGATACCATTCTTAATTGTCATTTTCAATATGTAATTTTTGTGAAAACGCCACTGACAAGGTATGAAAGAAAGCGTTTTCACTTCAACGTCTTTTTCAATGACTTTAATGCCTCCTTCACAAAAGCCAATCGCATTATAGTGCATGTTTCCTTTACAATTAAAAACAACATAGTGGTCATAGCCATCTTGTGGACACATCGCAATCTGTAATGAATAATCAACAACATTAGGATCACCACTGATGATAAAAGCACTACTATCTTTAAGACTAATTCCAACTAAACCTTCATCATTACTGTCCCACTTGCCACTATGAACAACCCAACCCCGTAACGCTCTAAGCTTACCACCACCAAATACTTCACCATAATCATCCCATGGATGATTACTGAAATTAATCTTGAATTTTGGTGTTTTATCAATTTCAATCTTTTTAATATACCAAGGATCAAGGCTTGTTACCCCTGTTTGATGAATACCAAACTCACAAATAACCCCTTCTATCTCTGATGGAATTTGATAATTAATCACTTTTTGATCAGTAATTATTTCAGGTAATGATTGATAGCTAATACCATTACTATCCTTAACAAATAGCTGAACCGTTATTGTTGATTCTGTTTTAACTGTAAAACTCACAGTTTCATTTGGGTAAAGTATTGGTGAAAAAGATGGTTCATATCTAGTATCATAAATAGTACCCGGCAAAAAATAACTATACTTATATATAGTAATATCTGTTAATTGTTGTGGTTGAACTTTTAACATATCTGATTCAGTACTTAACAAAGCATTTATCCCTCTAAAACCATTGGTCGCATATGGTAAGTGAAAATCGTATTGATCATAATCCGGAATAAGATCTGCTTTATTTTTTAAGATAAATGCTAAATCAGTAAACAATCGCGTACTATTTGAGATGGTTGTGTTATTAAGATATCCAATCATACTTGAACAGATTAAAGTATCATTTAAGGGTAAAAGCCATTTTGAATCGATTCCTTCAAGCTTAACCATCGCTCCCATGATGCTACCAACATTGCCACAATTACAATCAGTATCCCAACCGCATTCACATAACATTGTTAAAGTATTGCTAAAATCATTTTCACCATAACAAAGCGCCATTATCATAATGGCTGTATTGGGAATAATATGGCATATTCCAGCATATTTATCATAACCATAATTTTGATGAATGTATGTTAAGCATTCATGCCAATCACTTGGATTCTCATAATAAAACCTGATGATATCATTCACTACTTGCGAATATTCCATATTGTGATCAAGATACTTGAGCGTTGCTTTGATGATCTTGATACTATCATTCATTTCATAAGCAAGACATGTCGCCACAGCCACAAAGATCGCACCTTGAATACCGTTTTCATCATGCGTTACTGAAGCTGCTTTGATTGCCAACTCTTTAGCTAATAAAGGATCATTACCACTAACATAACCCCAACAATCACTAAAAATCTGTCCGCCAATCTGCTCAGCTAAAACAATACCATTAGTTTCTTTACTACCGCTTAAAGGGGCATTAAATCCGTTTTTTAAGTTTTCATAAGCCGTATGTTCAGTTGACACACCAACGCCACCCCACCAAAAAAAGCCATGATACTCTTGTAGATAGTTTAGTATTGTATTGCCAATATCCTCTGCTTTTATGTTAAATGGGTCATGATCTAGTAACGCTCTTACAAAAAACAGTGGACCATTACTATCATCATCAGCCGCAAAGATATCATAATCAACTAAATAATCATTAACTTCGCCATATTTTTCCTTGATCATACTGTGTGTCCAGTTTTCAACTGGAGCTCCTAAACGAATACCGATCAGTTTACCTAACCAAGAAGCGTAAGTTGTTTTTAAATACCAACTATAATCCATTTTCTCCTCCAATAAATAACTAAATAAATACGAACTTTTTATCATCAACTATGGTTATCATAACATCAACCAACGTAGCCAAACATATAAATGTTCATAAATGGTTTTCTTGTTTATAGCCTTCATTTTTCTCATTTATATTATGACCAGATTGTAACATTCAGGATACATCATTACAATCATCAGTAAATAGTCAAATATTCTCATTCTACAAACCAACAAGCTTACTTAAGAAGGTTTTTGTATTATCAGTAACGCAAAACAAAGCCTTACTCAAAATCTATTGAATAAGGCTTACAATGCGCTCTTAGAAGTATCTGCTATCTTTTGACAATACGATGTTATATTTCACCCTTATCGATCCATTAGTTGAACACATCCTATATTTTTGCTTTATAAGCAGTTTTAATAAACATTCTGATTGATAGTACTTCAATCAAAAGAGAGATAAACACAGTTATTATTACCCTAACTAAAACCTCTAAAATAAAACTATTATAGTTGACATGTAAGTGCCTATTGATTAAATTATCCAAAAATACACCAAATCCTACAGCGTATTTGTAAGAAAAAGCAAATAGATTAACCATGAAATCAATTTTATATTCTTGAGTATCGCAATAATAACTTCTGGATGTAGAGTTTAATTTCCTTTCATCACAATAAGCGTCATAGCATTCCTTATATCTTATTAAAGCAATAGTATTTTTAAATAGTCCTAACATACTAATAGCCTCTCTAATAGAGTTCAGTCAAAAATCTACAGACTTCTGGATAAACACCATAGATCCACGGACTTTACAGACAATTATCACATATTTTTTCCTAATTAAATTTTATCACTGTCATTATTTATTGTTAATCACTATTATGATGATTATTAATAGCGTTATCAATATTAATATCTATGTTTTTTGTTATTTTAATAGTTTTATTTGATTACAGTTTCTAATGTGTGTGACAATATTCATATAATCTTTCTTGATCTATTACTTCAATGAAACCATAACCGACCTTAACTAGTTTATTCAAAACCATATTTCTTAAAACACGATTAGCCGTTGCGCGGGAATAACCAAATTGATTAGCAACCTGATCTTGTGTAACTTTAATGATATTGATATCTTGATCTGTTGCGATCTTATGTCTTCTTATTTCTCTTAATAGATATCGCGCTATCCGTATATTCGCTTTATCACCACTGGCAGCAATTGTTTGTCTGGTCATTATCTGTAAATCTTGAGCTAACAACACAGCTAAAGCGTATATAATCTTGGGATATTTGCTAGTGATCTCATCTAGTATGCTTTGATTGATAATTACTAGCTCACATTCCGCAAGTGCCATCGCGGATGTAAATCTTGTTTCATGGGTATAGAATGAACTTAGTCCAAAAATAGAACCTTCTTCATATATCAATAGTACTTTTTCAGTGTCATTGTTTAAAATTGCATAAGTTTTAACCTTGCCTTTTTTAAGATAATAAAAGTTATTTGCTTGATCTCCTTCTAAATAAATGATCTCATTTTTCTTTATCGTTTTTGTGATACTCATACCATCAAAAACAACTAACATTTGCCTTATTTGTGCACGTTTTTGACGAATACTGATAAATTCATGGTTGTTTGGTTTGTTCTTCATTGTCTAGATTGTAACATGTGTTATATTTTAAGACAACAAAGTAAGTTATAATACATGACATGTAGTTTAGAAAGATGGTATATATGACAAACACCCAACAAGAACAACGCCATGAAATGATGATAAAAACCCCTGTAGATAAGTTGATCATGAAGATGGCAATACCAACCGTCGTTGCGATGATGATATCAGCGATTTACAATATGGCTGATACTTATTTTGTATCACAATTATCAACTGCAGCATCAGGTGCTGTTGGAATTATCTTTCCTTTAATGTCAATGATTCAAGCGATTGGGTTTTTATTTGGTGCTGGTGGTGGTAGTACTGTATCACGATATCTTGGCGCAAAGAAAAATATTGAAGCCCAACAAGTAGCTTCTACCGCTTTTTATTTTTCTTTACTTGCTGGTAGTATATTGGCCATCTTTGGACTTTTCTTTTTAAATGATTTGATCATGTTGCTTGGAGCAACTTCTACCATATTCCCTTATGCTCATAGTTATGGTTTATTTATTCTAATTGGTGCTCCGTATATGGCGGCTGCTTTTACCCTTAATAATCTACTGCGTTCTCAAGGTAATGCCTTTAAATCAATGATTGGTATTACTATCGGCGCTGTATTAAATATTATTCTTGATCCAATATTTATCTTTGGGTTTAATATGGAAACCTCAGGCGCCGCTTTAGCAACCATAATAAGTCAGTTAGTGAGTTTTATTATATTATTTAACATGATCAATGATAAAGATAGTTTAATCAGAATCAGATTCAAAGATATTCGCTTAAGTGCTAATATCCTAGGTGAGATCATTCGTGTTGGTTTACCTGCGTTTTATCGCCAAGGCTTGGCATCACTATCATCAGTATTACTTAATACCCAAGCACGTGTTTATGGTGATTCATTGATCGCTTCGATGTCAATTGTATCTCGTATTTATATGTTTATCTTCTCAACCTCTCTTGGCTTAGGTCAAGGATATCAACCAGTCTGTGGTTATAATTACGGCGCTAAAGAATATCAACGGGTAAAAGATGGATTTTGGTTTTTTGTGAAGACAGTCACTCTGATCTTCATTCTTGTTTCTTCGCTGGCTTATATATTCGCGCCAGAGATCATTGCGATATTTAGACGCAATGATCCTGAAGTCATCTTGATTGGCTCACAAGCGCTTCGCTATTATGCCCTATCAATACCTTTCTTATCATGGACTATCGCATGTAATATGACAAGTCAAGCTACGGGTAAGAGTTTGTATGCCACAATTATTTCAATAGCCCAACAAGGTTTATTCTTCATTCCAATCGTTCTGATCTTACCTCAGTATATCGGAATGCAAGCAATCCAAATGACTATTCCATTAGCCAACACCCTAACTTTCTTGATCACCATCCCGATTGGTGCTGTGTTACTGAAAGAGTTTAGACATAAAAAGTAGAGTTTCCTCTACTTTTCTTCTGGT